>CAYSCF010000514.1:0-4126 GCA_964429305.1 uncultured Sandaracinaceae bacterium
GCTCGCGCCGCACGTGGGCATCGACGACGAGACCGCCTTTCTCGCCGGATTGATCCACGACGTGGGCCGCGCACGATGCTGCAAGGTCCTCTCGAAGCTACCGCAAGCGAAGGGCCGCTCGCGTGAAGAGCTGCTGCCCATCATCGAGCGCTATCACGAGAGCGCCGGCGCCGCGCTGGCCGTCGCGTGGAGCCTGCCACCCGAGGTCGCGGACGCGTGCGAGCACCATCACGCGCCGGTCTCACCCATCGCGTGCTTGATCGCGGCGGCGGACGCCGTCGCCTACCAGCTCGAGCACCCGGGGAGCGTCGATACGGCCGCGTTCGAGACCGCCATCGGTCGTCTCGGCATGACCGGCGAAGAGGCGCTCGAGCTCTTCGGGCCCCTGCGGGCCGAGATCGCCGCGCGCGTCAGCGCGATTCCCTGAGCCTGCACCGAGCCCGAGGCCCCCCTTTCCAACGAGGCACACCCGACGAGACCGACGACGAAGCACTTCCCCTGAAAACACGAGGGATCGCCGCGATCAGCGACGAACGAAGCACCCGCTTCCGGAGCACCCGGACGGGCGCCTCGGTCGGTCGCGCGCGCTTGCCCTCAAGGAAACCCGACCCGCATCCGATGGGTTGGGTGTCCACGATGCGGCTCGAATGACCGAGACGCGGAAGGGACGGCGGGCCAGGACGGCCCGTCTTCAAGGCGGCCTCGGAAATCCGGGGCCGACACTCAGGAGGAGTGCCCCCATGATCAGCATCAACACGAACATCGCCTCGCTCAACGCTCAGCGGAACCTCAGCAACACCCAGGGAATGCTCTCGAGCAACTACGGCCGCCTCTCGTCCGGCCTCCGCATCAACCACGCGGCAGACGACGCGGCAGGCCTCGCCATCAGCGAGCGGCTCAAGTCGCAGATTCGCTCGATGACCCAGGCGCAGCGCAACGCGAACGACGGCATCTCGCTCCTGCAGACGGGCGAAGGCGCGATGAACCAGGTCAGCGGTGTGCTGACGCGCATCCGCGAGCTCGCGGTGCAGAGCGCCAACGGCACGCTGGGCGCGACCGAGCGCGGCTACATCGACAACGAGAAGACGGCGCTGCTCGCCGAGGTCGATCGCATCGCGGCCTCCACGGACTTCAACGGCCAGAACCTGTTGAACGGTGGTGCGGCGGGCGTCTCGTTCACCTTCCAGATCGGCACGCACGGCACGGCGGCGGACACCATCACGGCGAACATCTCGGACATGACGACCAGCACGCTCGCCGGCGGCGCTCTCGCGACGCTCGACCTCACCACGCAAGCGGGCGCACAGGCGGCGCTCGCCGCGCTCGACACCGCCATCGACGGGGTGTCGACGGCCCGCGCCTCGCTCGGCACCGCGCAGAATCGCCTGCAGGTCACGGTCGCGAACCTCGGCAACGTCAGCGAGAACCTGTCGGCAGCCAACTCGCGGATCGCCGACGTCGACGTCGCCTCGGAGACCGCGGACATGACGCGCAACAACATCCTGATGCAGTCGGGTGTCGCGGTCCTCGCGCAGGCCAACCAGATGCCGCAGATCGCGCTGAAGCTCCTCGGGAACTGATCGCCCTGGCGCGAGCCTCGATCGAAAGGCCTCAACTCTCTTCCGTGACCGACCGAGATAGCTAGTCAGGAGATGACGGACGCGAGATTGCCAATCTCTAATCCACACCTCTCGCAAGAGGGCCAGGCTGGCCTGATTGCCAATCTCGGTTCTCACGGAGGAGAGTCACCATGACGATCAGCATCAATTCCAACATCAGTTCTCTCGACGCGCAGCGCAACCTCAGCAAGACGCAGATGTCGCTCTCGGGCAACCTCTCGCGTCTCTCGTCGGGTCTGCGCATCAACTCGGCTGCCGACGACGCGGCCGGCCTCGCCATCAGCGCTCGCTTCACGGCTCAGATCAAGAGCCTGAACCAGGCGCAGCGCAACGCGAACGACGGCGTCTCGCTCCTGCAGACCGCCGACGGCGCGATGAGCCAGATCAGTGGCGTCCTCACGCGCATGCGTGAGCTCGCGACGCAGGCAGCCAACGGTACCGTCTCTGCGGGCGACCGCACCTACATCAACAACGAAGCGCAGGCGCTCTCGGGTGAAGTCGACCGCATCAGCGCGGTGACGGACTTCAACGGCAGCAAGCTCCTCGACGGCACGTTCAACCAGGATCTCCAGATCGGCTCGCACAACAGCGCGAACGATCGCCTCAACGTGACGATCGGCGCGACCGACTTCGCCACGATCGCTGGCGGCGCGGTGGATCTCTCCACGGCGGCGGGCGCGCAGTCGGCCCTCGACACGCTCGACACGGCGATCAACGCGATCTCGACGTCGCGCGCCGGCCTCGGCGCGACGCAGAACCGCTTGAACGTCTCGATCTCGAACCTGAGCTCGGCGTCCGAGAACATGTCGGCCGCGAATTCGCGCATCGTCGACGTGGACGTCGCGTCGGAGACCGCCGAGATGACCCGGAACAACATCCTCATGCAGGCCGGCGTGTCGGTCCTCGCCCAGGCGAACCAGGCGCCGCAGGTGGCACTGAAGCTGCTTCAGTAGTCGTTGCGCTAGTCGGACGGCAACGTCCTCGGGCTCGCCCCGGCGCGGATCACATCCCGCCGGGGCTCTGCCGTTTCTGTTTCTTTCTCTCTCGTCGAAAGGACGTGCGTGTGGCCACCACCGGTACCAGCACTACCAGCCCGATCTCGTTCAGCGGTCTCGCGTCCGGTCTGGACACCACGTCGATCATCAAGCAGCTCGTCGCCGTCGAGAGCCAGCCGATCACGGACATGCAGAACCAGCAGTCCGACATCGACGCCAAGAGCGCCAAGATCACGACCCTGCAGTCGAATCTCGACGACCTGCGCAACGCCGCGCTCGCGCTCGACACGCGCGCCGAGGCCTTGCCGACCCAGGCGACGACCAGCAATTCCGCCGTCGTCAGCGCGACGGCGACCGGGGGCGCGGCCCTCGGCAGCTACAACATCCAGGTCACGCAGCTCGCGACTGCGGCGCGCGTGTACTCGAATTCGGTGTCCGATCCCGACACCGCCGGCTTGTTCGGGACCGGAACGATGGCGATGACCATCGGCGGCAGCACGTACAACGTCGACGTCACCGCGACCGACACGCTCAATTCGGTCCTCGGGAAGATCCAGAGCTCCGGCGCCCCGGTCTCGGCGGGCCTGCTCTACGACGGCACCGGCTACCGGCTGGCCGTGTCGGGGCACGCCACCGGCGCCGCCAACGCTCTGACGATCGACGAGGGGTCGTTGACGCTCGGGCTCTCGGATCCGGCCAACGTCGCTTCGACGGGACGCGACGCGAAGTTCTCGATCGATGGCATCCAGGTGAGCCGCTCCACGAACGTCGTCGCCGACGCGATCTCCGGCATCACGCTCCAGCTACATGGGCTCACGGCGACCGGCGTGAGCGAGCACGTGGACATCGCCACCGACACCAGCACGCTCGCGGGCAACGTCCAGAAGCTCGTCGACGCGTACAACAAGGTGAACACCTTCATCTCGGGCGAAGAGGATTGGAGCGGTCAGGCCAAGGACGCGACCTCCCTCAACGGCGACTCGACGCTTCGCTCGGTGCAATCGCAGCTGCACACGGCGCTGCTCTCGCCGGTCGCCGGTACGACGGGCAAGTACACGACGCTCGCGAGCCTCGGCATCTCGATCCAGAAGGACGGCTCGCTCTCGCTCGATCAGGCCAAGCTCGCGACGGCGCTCGGCGACGATCCGGAAGGCGTCGCGAAGGTGCTGGGCCAGGACGGTACGGGCGCGATGACGATGATCGCGAACGCGGCGGACTACTTCAGCGACACCTCGACCGGCCTGCTCAAGCAGCGGCTCGACTCGATGACCAAGCAGCGCCGCGCGCTCGATGATCAGATCGCGCAGATGCAGACGCGGATCGATCAGTACCAGACGCTCCTGCAGAACCAGTTCGCCAATCTCGAGACGACGATGTCGGCGCTCAAGAACCAGGGCGATCAGCTGACGGCAGCGTTGGCCGCGATGACCACCAGCAGCAAGTGATCTCGGAGGACTAGAGGATGTCTTTTGCAGCGCTCCAGTATCAACAAGCCCGTGTGACGACCGCTTC
>CAYSCF010000515.1:0-4119 GCA_964429305.1 uncultured Sandaracinaceae bacterium
CGTCGCCGATTCCCAAGACGACCGCGCGCCTGATCGCGGCGCGCATCGCGCAGCTGCGGCCCCTCGATCGATCGCTCTTGCTCGCGGCCGCGGCGTTCGATGGCCCGGTTCCTTCGACGATCGTCGCGAGCATCGAGGGGCTCGTCGCCGATGCGGGCGCGAGCGCGTTCCGGCGGCTCTTCGTGCGCTCGCTGCTCGCGCCGCGTGTGCCGCTGGAGAAGCTGGGGCATGCGTCGGCGGAGGGCGATCCGAGCGCGGAGCCCGCGGGCGCGTGGGGCGGAGATCAGCCTTCGGTCGTGCCGCCCGAGGTCGTGGTGCCCGGTACGCTCGTGCGCCGCGCGATCCTCGAGTCGCTCGACCGCAGCGAGCGCGAGCGCCTCCACACCAAGATCGCGCACCTGCTCGAGCGCAGTGAATATCGCGTCTCCGACGCCTCTGGCGGGCGCGATCGAGAGCCGCGCACGACCGACTGGCTCGCGTACCACGCGGCGCGCTCGACCGATCGACGACGCGCGCCCGACTATCTCGTGCTCGCGGCGGACGCGGCCGAGAAGCGCGGCGAGCCCGGCGTGGCGGCCGACCGGCTCGTCGAGGCCGTCTCGATCCTCGTGGCCGACGGAGACGATCCGACCGGCGAGCGGATCGCTGCGCTCGCGCTGCGGGCCGTTCCGCTCGCGATCCAGAGTGGCGCCGATGCGCTCGCCGAGCGCGTGATCGCGACCGCGCGAAGCGCCGCCGGCCCGCGTGCGACCGGAAGCGTACGGGGAGGGCTCGCGCATGCCGAGGCGTTGATCGCGCTCGCGCGCGGCGCCGATCACGACGTGCTCGTCATCGCGCAGCGCGCCGATCCGAAGGAGCTCTCGCCGCACGATCGCGCGCAGTTGCTCGTGCTGGAGGGACGCGCGCGAATCGGGCTGGGAGAGAACGAGCGCGCGATCATCACGCTCCGGCAGGCCGTGGAGGCGGCCGCCGAGGTGGCCGATGCGGTGCTCGAGGGCCGCGCGCACGCGCACCTCGCCGATGCGCTCGCGCGTCTGGAGAGGATCGACGAGGCGGAGCGAGCCCTCGGTCTCGCGCTCGCGCTCGCCGCGCGATCCGCCCACGTCGAGCTGCGATTCGTCTCGCTCGCCGCGATGGGCCACGTGCGCGACGCCGTCGGTGACGCGGCCGGCGCGAGCGCGCGCTATCGCGAGGCGCTCGAGGTGGTGGGCCCGACGATCCTCGAGGTCGAGCTCGCGGGGCTCGCCGCACGCGCAGCGATCAGCGCGCTGCGCGCGGGTCAGGAGGCCGAGGCCTCGACGCGAGCTCAGGAGGCGATCGAGCACGCGCGACGCCGTGCGCTCGAGGCCGCGAGCGCGCTCGGTGCGGCGGCCCAAGCGGCGGTCGCGATCGCGACCTTCCCCGATGCCACCTATCTCGAGCAGGTCGAACGGGCAGTGGAGCGCATCCACCGGTACGGGGCGCGCGTCGAGCTCGCGCTCGCGCTGGAGCTGGTCGCACGGGCCGCGGCCTGCGTCGGCGACGAGGCCAAGCGCGCAGAAGCGCTCGGCCGCGCCGAGGCCGCCGCGATGGCCGCCGAGTGGCCCGCGCTCGTTCGTCTCCTCGACGCCATGTGATCTCCAGGGCGTTTCCGTCACCCAACGCCCGCGCATCCACGGGCGATTCCGTCGATCGCGGTTTGACTGCCATTTCTCGGCGCCTTAGTCTGCGCGCCCCCCATGGCCGACCAGCCCGAAACCACCACCGACGAGACGACGCACGCCCCGGCGAGCGCTGCCGTCGACGCTCCTTCCCCGTCTCACGACACCTCTTCTTCCGATGCAGCGGAGGCTCCGGCTTCCGAGCACGAGGGCGAAGGCGATGCGGAGGGCGAGGGCGAGCACGAAGCCAGCTCGGCCGGCGAGACCTCTGCCGAGGGGTCTGGCGCCGAGGGTTCCGGCGAAGGCGCGTCCGGAGAAGGCGGCAAGAAGAAGCGTCGTCGCCGCCGCAAGAAGAAGGGCCCGGGCGAGGGCGCGTCGGCCGAGGGGCACGGCGGTGGCGAGCACGCGCCGCGTCCGGAGCCGCGCAAGGATCTTCCGCTCTCGCGCTTCTTCGAGCACGCGCCCGCGCACCAGTACGGTCGCGCGAAGGGACCGTTCACGGCGGGCGACATCGTCGGGGGCATCGTCGTCGCGATCCAGCACGGCGTGTCGGTGATCGATCTCTTCGGTCGCGGCATCGCGTTCGCGCAGGCGAACGAGCCGCGCGCGCTCCCCGTCGCGCCGGCCGAGCCCGACGAGGCGGAGCACGAGCACGACGGCTCGGGCAGTGATCCGAGCGCGGTCGGAAACGCGGCCGCGGAGATGGAAGGACAGGTCGGCATGCCGGCCTCGGAGTCGCTTCCGCCGCCGCCTCCGATGAATGCGGACGCCGTCTCGGTCCCGCACGTCGCGGACGAAGCGCCCGAGTCGACCGAGAGCGATCCGAAGCTCGTCGGTCGCGCCGCGCGAGCGCTGCGTCGCGTCGGCACGCCTTCGATCGATCACGAAGAGCCCGGCACGGGCGAGCACCCCGAGCTCGCGACGGGCCACGGCGAACATCACGCAGAAGAAGCCGCCGCGCACGATGCAACGGCCGAAGAGCCGATGCTCGCCGTCGGCGACGTCTTCCGCGGTCGTGTCGCGTCGGTCGCCGAGAACGGCACGATGGCGATCTCGAATCGCTCGGTCATCAAGGCCGAAGCGCGCGCGGGCCTCGCCAAGGCGCGCGACGAGCACCGTCGCGTGTTCGGCATCGTGTTCGGCTACAACCGCGGCGGCTTCGACGTCCTCGTCGAGGGTCTTCGTGCGTTCTGTCCGGTCTCGGGCCTGACGCTCGAGCACCTCGAGAACGCCGACTCGATGATCGGCCAGCGCCTCGAGTTCTCGGTGCAGGCGGCGAAGGGCGGCCAGCAGGGCGTCGTCGTCTCGCGCCGCAGCATCCTCGAGCGCGAGGCACGCAAGCGCGCCAAGGAGATCCGCAAGTCGCTCCAGCCGGGCCAGAAGCTCAAGGGCCGCGTCACGCAGGTCCGCGACTTCGGCATCTTCGTCGACATCGGCGGCGTCGAAGGCCTCGTGCACATGTCCGAGGTCAGCTGGGATCGCTCGGTGCGACCCGAGCAGGCGGCCAAGGTCGGCGACACGGTGGACGTGCAGATCCTCCGCATCGGCGAAGGACCGCCGCCGCGTCGTGATCAGCGTGATCGCGGCGAGCGCTCGCCCGAAGAGATCCGCGAGTCCAAGCGCGACGAGCGTCGCAAGTCGGATCGCATCGCGCTTTCCATGAAGGCCGTGCAGCCGGACCCGTGGCACACGAAGCTCGAGGGAGTGTCCGAAGGCACCGCGCATCGCGGCAAGGTGACGCGCACGACGGAGTTCGGCGCGTTCGTCGAGCTCGTGCCCGGCATCGAGGGCTTGCTCCACATCACCGAGCTCGGCCGCGACCTCCGCCACGCCAGCGAGCGCGTGAAGGAGGGCGAAGAGATCGCCGTGGTCGTCGAGCGCGTGGACATCAAGGGCCACCGCATCTCGCTCTCGCGCATGTCGAAGGAGGACGAGAAGGCCTTCCTCGAAGGCACGCTCGAGACTCCGACGGCGACGGGCGGCAAGGCCGTTCGCCCGGGCACGCTGCTCAAGGTGAAGGTCGAGCGCATCGAGAGCGGCGGCCTCTACGTCCAGATCGACGGCGTCATGGGCAAGCGCGGTCGCGGCTTCATCCCGAACGTCGAGATGGGCACCGAGCGCGGCACCGATCACCGGAAGAAGTTCCCGGTCGGCACCGAGATCGACGTGAAGGTCGTCGGTCTCGATCGCGACGGCGGCTGGCGCATGTCCCGCAAGGGCTTCGCGCAGGACGAAGAGCGCCGCGCGATCCAGGACTACCGCCGTGAAGCGTCGCAGAAGGGCTTCGGCACCTTCGGCGACATCCTCGCCAAGAAGCTCAAGGCCAAGGCCTGAACCTCTCGCTGTCTGTCTCTTGATCACGCAGTCGAACCTTGGTATCGACTGCGTCCCGATTCGTCGGGCACCGGGCGTTTAACTCAGCGGTAGAGTGCGACCTTCACACGGTCGAAGTCGCAGGTTCAAGTCCTGCAACGCCCAT
>CAYSCF010000516.1:0-4098 GCA_964429305.1 uncultured Sandaracinaceae bacterium
CTCTCGTACCTCGCGACGGCCTCTTTAAGGTCGCCGGGACCTGGGTGGGCGGGGTCGACCCCCCGCTCACCCCCCGAAGAACCCCAGCTGCTGGTACCGCACCCTCCGCGTCAACGACGTCGCGATCCCCAGCCCCATCACCGCTTCGTCCTCCACGACCGAAGAGAACACCGTCGCCAGCTCCTCCGGCGCGAGCCGCTCGGCTCCTCCTTTCACCGTGATCTGCCGCCCGACGAACATCCGCTCGTTCTCGCGCTCCTCCACGACGACGTAGATCCCGATCGTCCTCTCCCGGTCGACGGTGCGGACGACGATCAACGGGGAGAGGTCGTTCGGGCGAGAGAAGAACGGCATCCGGGGATGACGCGCGCTCGGTCCGTAGACTGACGGAGGGCTCTCGCGCGGCGACGAGCAAGCGCTCGGGCGTTGCGTCCTGCTCGAACGACGGCTCCTCCCGTCGGGCACGAGCATCCACGCGTTCCGAATGCGCCACTTCGAGCGCGGCCGCACCGCCTGGCACACTCCGAACGCGCCACGCCGTTTCCGGCGGCTCACCTGGCACGTTCCGAACGTGCCACTCGCACCGCGAGCGGCACGGCTGGCACATTCCGATCGCTCCTCCGCCTCCCGCAGGGCTGACCCCGGCGCGTTCCCGATGCTCGCCCCGCCTCCCGGCGAGCGCGCCGGAGCGTTTCGCACGCGACCCGCGCAACGCGCGGAACGGTCTGTCCGAGAAGGTGCTCACGAGGCCGGTTCAGGCCCGCGAACAGGAGCACTGATCATGTCCAAGCAGTCCTCTTCTCTGGGCTCCATCCCCGACGTCGGCATCGACTCCGGCTTCGGGCCGCTCGATGGGCTGCGCGCCGAGCTGCTGGCGCTCGACCCCGGCAAGCTCGTGCCCGTCAACGTCGATGCGACCGCCGCGGCGATGGCGCTCCTCGCTGCCGTGCCCGGGATCCGGAAGCATCGGGCGGAGCTGATCGCGCTGCTCGGCGAGGGCCCGGTCCGGCCGATCGATCGGCTCGAGACGCTCGCGTGCGCGGTGCTCCAGTCCCATGCGCAGCATCGCGCGGAACCGACCTCCAGTCCGCTGCCGAAGCTCGGCACGCGGGCGCGCAAGTGGCGCTCGAGGCTCGACCTGGAGCTGGCGTTGCTCGTGGCTCGTGGGCTCGTCCCGGTCGAGCTCCTCACGCAGATCGGTGGGGCGTCGAGCTACGAGGACCTCTCGTTCAGTCTGCTCCAGCTCGTCGCGGCTCTGCGCCAGCGCTGGAGCGCGATCGAAGGCAGCACGGGGGTCGACCTGGCCGAGCTCGACGAGGCGGAGCGCGCGGCGAACGAGCTGGTCTCGACGCTCGCCATCGTCGAGCGAGGCGCGCCGTCGGCCGCGCTCGATCTGCACCGCCGCGCATTCACGCTGATGTCCACGACGTACGACCAGGTTCGACGCCTGATGGTGTTCCTGCGCTGGACCGAGGGCGATGCGGCCGAGATTGCGCCCGCGCTCCTCGATCATCGCCGCCGACGGGTGCGCCGCCCGAAGAAGCGCGCCGAAGACGCAGCGACCCGCTCGCACGCAACGGGTGAGTCGACCGACCGATGAGCAGGTCGAGGGCCGACGCAACGCCTTCCGCGACCCGCCGAGAACGTCACCGACCCCGCGAGAAAGAAATCGCTCGGCACCCACGCAACGTCTTCCGCGACCCGCCGAGAACCTCACCGACTCCCGACGAAAAGAAATCGCTCCCGACCACGCAACGCCCGCAACGACCGACCGAGACCCTCAACAGCCCCCACAGGAGACCCAGCCATGACCACTCATTCGCGTTCCCACTCTGCTTCTTCCAAGTCGCCCGCCATCGGAGCCGAGCTCATCGCTCGGCATCGCAAGGAGATGGATGCGCTCCCCGACGACCAGGTCCTCGTGCCGCGCGTCGACGTCGCGGATGCGGCGACCACGGGGCTCGGAGCGATGCCCGAGATCGAGATGCACCGCGAGGCGCTCGAGAAGCGCTTCGGTAAGAAGGCCAAGACCGCGCTCGACGACGTCGGGCCGCTCGCCGGCCTCTTGCTCGCCGCCAACGCGACGTATGCGACGGCCGCGGAGCTGGATCTCGAGCCGATGGCGCAGAGCCTGCGCGACCAGCGCGACCTGCTCGCGGGCACGGCGACGGCGCTCATCGAGCGGGGGCTCGTCGAGCAGAAGTCCCTCGACGGGCTCAACGGCGGCAGCAGCTATCGGTCGCTCTACACGGACGCGCTCGCGCTCGTGCTGTGGTTCCAGACGCATGCTGCGGCGATCCATCCGCGCTCCAAGGTGACGCGCGAGGAGCTGGAGGCCGCGAATGCCGCCGCCATCGCCTTCGGCATTGCGGTCGCGACGCGCGAGCAGACGCGCGCCGGCACGTCCGAGCCTGCACGCGACCGCGCGCGCGCCTTCACGTTGTTCTTCCGCGCGTACGACCGCGTCCGCCAGATGCTCTCGTACCTGCGCTGGCACGAGGGCGACGTCGAGGCGATCGCGCCTTCTCTCTACGCGCACGGCCGCTCCGCGAAGAGCGATGCGAGCGCGACCTCGCCGGGCGCGACCCCGGCCCCCACCCATGACGCTCCTGCCTCCGGCTTGCCGGGCGCGAGCCCCTTTTCGCCCTAGGGCTTTACGCCAAAGCCCTTCCATTCGTGATCCCTTCAACAGCCACTCAGGAGAGACAGCCATGACGAACCGCAATCGTTCCAACCCGCCCGCCTTCACCCAAGCGCTCGAGAGCGTCACGCCGGCGCTCGACGCGATCCCCGAGGACCAGCTCGAGCCCGTTCGGCACGACATCACCGTCGCGTTCCTCACCGTCCTCGGCGTGTGCAAGCACGCGTCCGAGTATCGCGGCGAGGTGCGCACGCAGATCGGCGAGGACGCCGCGAAGCACTTCGACGTGCTCGAGGCCGCTGCCCGCGCCTGTTATCACGCGCACGCACAGCATCTCCCGACCGTCCACGGCATCACCACTGGGCCGCTCGTCGACGAGCTCGGTCAGATGCGTCGCGTCCTGCTCGCCGAGGCGCGCGTGCTCGTGACACGCGGCAAGCTCTCGCCTGACGCCCTCGCCGAGATCGTCGGCGGCACGAGTCAGAGCGCGCTCTGCCTGGACATTCTACAGCTCGTGTCGGTGTTCCGCGCCAACTGGCCGAGCCTCTCCAGCATCACCGCGGTCACCAAGGACGAGCTCGATCAGGCCGAGTCGCTGGCGAGCGCGCTCGCGACCGCGCTGGGCGAGAACGCGCAGGGCACTTCGCCGGTCGCGCCGACGGCGGATCAGCGAGCCCGCGCATACACGTACTTCGTGCGCACGTACGACGAGGTGCGTCGCGCGATTCACTTCATCCGTTGGAACCAGGGCGATGCGGACGAGATCGTGCCGTCGCTCAGCGCCGGTCGCACGCGCAGCGCACTCGCGGATCCCACGCCCGTCCACACCGGACCGGTGGTGCCGATCGTTCCCGTCGCGACGACGACGACGAGCACGCCCGCTCCGACGTCGACCAGCAACGGCGCTGCGACGCCTGCCGCGCCTGGTACGCCGAGCGCGCAGCCGTTCGCGACCTCGTCGTGAGCAAGCTCTATCTCGGCGGCCGTCGCACGATGGATGGCCGTGGTGATCTCGGGCGCTTCTTGCTCGACCCCGATCATCTGACCACGCACGGCGTCGTGGTCGGCATGACCGGGAGCGGCAAGACGGGGTTGCTCACCGTGCTCGTCGAAGAGGCGCTGCGCGACGGCATTCCCGCGCTGGTCGTGGACGTGAAGGGCGATCTCACCAACCTGCGATTGGCGATTCCCTCTCTGTCGCCCGAGGCGCTCGCACCCTGGGTGGAGGCGGCCAAGGGCGACGAGGACGGCATCCCCGATGCGCCGCTCGTGGAGGCGGTGGCCAAGCAGCGCGCCAATGGCCTGGCGAGCTGGGGAATCGACGAGGCCGCGCTGCGCGAGCTCGATGCGCGCACGCACGTCCGGATCGTCACGCCGGGATCGGATGCGGGCGAGCCCTTGCACGTGCTCTCGGCGCTGGAGCGGCGCTCACCGCGCTGGGACGACGACGTGGAAGG
>CAYSCF010000517.1:0-4084 GCA_964429305.1 uncultured Sandaracinaceae bacterium
GCACACTGCCCTTCGCCCCGAGCAGCAGCACTACCTACCCGTCGAACCACTGGGCTAGGCGCGCGCCAGCGCGTGCCCTCTCGCTCTCGTCTCGCTCTCGCCCTCGCCCTCGCTCAGGGCAGCGCGCAATACGAGTAAAACCCGCTCGGCAGCCCTCCCGCATACGCCCGCGGAAGCTGCCCATACGGATGCGCCTGCAAGAACGCCCAAGCGCTCGCGCGCGCTGCCGCGGGCACCGTGTGTCCCATGCCGTGGTTGCACAGGAATCCGAAGTCTCCCGCGCTCTGCATCGCCGCCAGATACGCGTGGCTCGTCGTGTCGAAGCTGACGATCACGACGTCGCTGTCGCCGCCGTACAGGATCATCGCGGCGAAGCGCGCATCCGGAGCATCGCGCGGCGGTGCGGTGCGGTTGATCAACCCGCCGCTGTACGTGACGACGCTCGCGACGTAGCTCGATCGACGAAAGCTCATCTGCGAGGTGTGCAGCGCGCCGGCGCTGAAGCCGACGACGTGCAAGTGCGAAGGATCGAAGCCGATCGATGCGTGCGCGCAGCCCACGATCTCGTCGGCGACGAACAAGTCGTCCTCGCGCGAGCCCGTGTCGAGGAACCACGGCAGCTGCGTGTTCACCGGATCGTGCGCCGGCGCGGCGACGATGCCACCCGCATCCACGATCGCCTGCAGTGCGTCGCCGAGGATGTAGCTCGCATCCGACGGCGATCCCCCGGCGCCATGCCAGACGAGGACCAGCGGTCCGTCCATGGCGCTCGCCGCATCCGACACCCAGATCTGAACCGGCCGCGCCGCGATGCCCGCCGGCGAGACCATCACCATGCCCGGATGCGTCAGGTCCGGACAGGTGCCGGCGGCCGTCGGAAACGTCGGCGTCGTGCGGATCGCGCCCGCGTCGGTGGGGATCCACGCGTCCGGCCCCGCATCTCGTCGAACGATCGCAGCGTCGTCGCTGGCGGCATCATCGACGGCCGCATCGATCGCGGGCGCCGGATCGGCGCATCCGAGCAAGAGACATCCGGCGAGCGAGAGCGCAGCGAGTCGCATCGCCGACGTATGTCGGAAGATGGTTGCGCGCGCAACGGCCTCAGCGACCGATCACGTCGCTGCGCTTGATGCCGCCACCCGGACGATCGAACCACGAATCGTCGAGGTCGTCCTCGGGCGCACGCACCTTCTTCGGCTTGTCGAGGATCACCGGCAGATCGAACCAAGAGTCCTCGAGGTCGTCCTTTTCGGGAGCAGCACGCTTCGTCGTGTCCATGCACCGATCGTTGCGCTCCGCAGGAGGCGCGTTCAGCGCCGGAGCTTGGCGACGATCACCTGCGACTCCTACCACGCCTCCAGCGGTCCGCGTCGGAAGTCGCCGTAGCGCGCTTCGATCGCGAACCCGTTGTAATGCAGCAGCGCCTCGAGCTCGGCCGGGAAGAACTGTCGATGCGCGAGCGGGCGCACGAACGTCAGCCGCGGATCTTCGAGATCACGGAACGCGCTCGTCACCATCTGCGTCTGCGCGATCGCGTCGTACTCGAACGCCTCCGAGTAGGCGTAGCGGCGGCGCGTCGTTCCAGCGAGGATCGGCCGACCCTTGTAGAAGCGATCCGGATCGCGCGAGAGCGCGCGCAGATCGGGGAGCAGCACGTCGAACACGAGCCGCCCCCGCGGCGCGAGGTGGGCGCGACAAGTCGCCAGCGCACGCTCGACGTCGCGTCGCTCGTACAAGTGCATGAACACGTTGAACGGAGAGATCACCAGCGGGAATCGGCGCCCCAGCCGAATGGAGCGGACGTCACCGGCCTTCAGCGTGACCCTCGCGCGCACGTCGGCGCGCTCGCGCGCGAGACGCTCCTCGAGCCGCGACAGCATGGCGGGCATGCGATCGACGCCCACGACCTCGTGACCGCCACGCGCGAGCGCGATGGCGACGCGCCCGGTTCCGACGCCCAGCTCCAGGACGGATCGCGCGCCCCTCTCGGCGGCGATCTCCACGTAGAAACGCTGATCGACGCGTCGGGACCGGTACGAGTGATCGTAGTGCGCCCCGTCCACGTAGTGCGCCTCGGTGCCTGCTTCGAGCGCTGCGGGGGACAAAGAGGTCGTGTGACGATCCGGGGTCTTCATGGGGCACCGATGAACATTTGCGCGGGACCGTATCCTTACCGCGTGCAGGTTTCACACAGAGCCCATGGGACGGACTCCATTCCGTTGCTATGATCGCCTCTTGGGCCGGGGTGCTTGCGCGTTGCAAGCTTCCTCCGCCGTTTTTCCTCTTTCGTCGAGCTCATCACCCATGACGAATCCTCACGCTTCTTTCCGCGCACTCGTCCTCGCTGCGTTGACGATCGCGTGGCTCACGCCGAGCGCAGCGCTCGGGCAGGCCACCCTCTACACGGGCTTCGGTGGCCCGGCCGGCTTCGGCACGGGGATCCTGACCGACAATGACGACGGCTCGACTGATCCGATCGATCTCACGAGCGCGTTCTCGGGCGGTCTCCGCTTCTATGGCGGTCCCTACACGCAGGTGTGGGTGAACAACAACGGCAACATCACGTTCGGCGCGCCGCTCGGCGAGTACACGCCGAACCCGTTCCCGATCGCATCGCAGCCGATGATCGCGCCGTACTGGGCCGACGTGGACACGCGCCAGCGCATGGGGCTCACGTCCACGAACGAGAACCTCGTCTACTACCACCTCGAGCCCGGCCGCATGGTGGTCACGTGGTTCAACGTCGGCTACTTCTTCGAGCACAACGAGCACCGGATGAGCTTCCAGCTCATCCTCACCAACGCGACGGACTGCGGGTCCGGCGATTTCGACGTCGAGTTCCGCTACAACCGGTGCGAGTGGGTCAGCGGCACGGCCAGCGGCGACGAGAACGGCGACGGGCAGTGCGAGGCCACCGAGACCAGCTGCGTTCCGGCGCAGGCGGGCTTCGATGCGGGCAACCTCCACGACTACACGGCGCTGCCGGGCTCGTTCACCAACGCGATCGCGGACGTGTGCACGACGTCGAACATCGACGCGGCCCACCCCGGCGACTGGGAGTTCTCGGTGCGCGCGGGCGGCGTCGTGTGCCGCGAGGACATGCCCTGCACCGTCGACGGCGCGGTCGGAGCTTGCTCGATCGGACGTACCCAGTGCGAGGCGAACGTCGCGGTCTGTCGTGCCATCACGATGCCGACGAGCGAGCTCTGCGACGCAGTGGACAACGACTGCAACGGTACTCCCGACGACCAGCCCGGCCTCTGCGGCCCCAGTCTTTCGTGCGTGCTCGGAGCGTGCGTGTCCTCTTGCTTCGAGGGGTCTTGCGCGACGGGGTTCACTTGCAACACGACGCTCGGCGTCTGCGTCGAGACCGCGTGTGTCGGCGTGACGTGCGCAGCAGACCAGCGCTGCGAAGGCGGAACCTGCGTCAGCGCGTGCGAAGGCATCGTGTGCCCGCACGGTGAGCAGTGCATCTCCGGCGTCTGCGTCGATCCGTGCGCCGCGATCACGTGCGACACCGACCGCATCTGCCAAGGCGGCATCTGCGTCCTGCGCTGCCCGTGCTCGCCGTGTCCGGTCGGCCAGACGTGCTTGGCTGACGGCACGTGCCAACCGCGCGGCTGCGACATCGTGACGTGCGACCCAGGTCAGTACTGCGACCAGGCGACCTGCCACGACTCGTGCGAGAACGTCATGTGCCCGCACGGGCAGGTGTGCAGCGTCGGTCACTGCGTGCTCCCGGGCGTCATCGACGCGGGCATGCCCGACGGCGGCGGCAACGACGCAGGGATGGACGCGGGCGTCGTCAGGCTCCCCGACGCCTACGTGGCGCCCGACGCATCCCACGGTCCGCCCGTCCCGGGCGACGCGAGCCGCAACTGCGGCTGTCACGTGAGCGGCGCCCACGATCGTCCGTGGGGCGCGCTGCTCCTGGCGGGCGGCATGGCGCTCGTCCTCGCTCGTCGGAGGACGCGTCGATGAGGCAGCCGCTGTTCGTGGTCGGTCTCGCCATCGCGCTGGCGAGCATCGGTGCCTGCCACAACAACGGCGGTGGTAGCGACGCCGGGCCCGCGATGGACGCGGT
>CAYSCF010000518.1:0-4083 GCA_964429305.1 uncultured Sandaracinaceae bacterium
CGTTCGACCGACGGCGCGCGCGAGCTCGGCTGTCTTGCCCCCGTGGCCGGCGCACACGTCCGCGACGCGATGGCCTTCGTTCACGTCGAGCAGTGACGCGAGCACTTGCGAGCCTTCTTCTTGAACGCCGAACGCACCGTCGAGATAGCCGGGAAGCGATCGCGGATCGCCCGCGCCACGCAGCAAGATCGCGCGCGGCGAGAGCGTGCCCAGGCGGATCTCGCTCGCGCTCAGAGTTGCGGCGAGCACTTCGCGATCGATCTCGGCGCGCAGGCCGAGCATCGGCGTCCCTTCGAGCGTCGCCACGATCGCGGCGGTCCGCGGACGCCCGATGCCGCGCGCGATCACTTCGTAGATCGGTGGCGGCATGCGACCGCTCAGGACCAACGGCTTCTCGGCGCAGCGACGCAAGATCGCGTTCGCGAAGCGCGCCATCCCCTCGCCTCGTTCGCGTTGCACGAGGCCGACGGCCTCCGACACGATCGCGTGTGCTTGATCCTGATGCCCGACGAGCTCCGTCACCGCGACGGCGAGCACCGCGTGCGTGAGCGGTTCGATCGCTTTCTTCTTCGGCCGGTGCTTGTCGATCTCGCGATCGATCGCGAACAGCGCGCGCGTCGTCGCGTACACGAGGTCCGTGGCGCGCGCGACCTCACGCGGCGCGAGCTTCTGGCTCGCGATCGCGTGATCGAGCGTGGGCGCGATCCAAGAGCCTTCGGACAGCACGCGAAAGAGAACGCGCGCGGCGAGCTCACGACCGGTGCTCAACGATCCTCGAACATCGCGACGAACTCCGGCCAGCGGCGCTCGATGTCGTTCTTGAACGCGACGATCGCCAAGCCGACGATCAGCACGAGCCCGACGACGCGCGCCGTGAGCCGCAGCTTCTCCGACACTTGCCGGCGCGAGATCGCCTCGAAGAGCAGGAACATCAGCTGGCCGCCGTCGAGCACGGGGATCGGCAAGAGGTTCAAGAGGCCGAGGTTCACCGAGATGAAGGCCATCAGCTGCAAGAAGTCGAGCGGGCCCTGGCTCGCCGCCTGGCCTGCGAACTCGGCGATCGCGATCGGTCCGCCGATCGTGCGCGTGGTCAGACGGCCTTCGACGAGCCGCACGATCGAGACGAACGTGAGCTCGACCATGTCGCGCGTGCGATGCACGGCCTCGCGCAGCGCATACGACACGAGCGACGGGTTCGCGACCGGCTCGGGCACCGTCATGGCGCGGAGGTTGTGGATGGCCGGCGTGAAGACCGCGAGCGCTTCGCCGTACTCGATCGATGCCGGATCGCGCTCGAGCGAGAGCCTTCGCGTGAGGATCTGGTCGCCGCGTCGCAGCGTCAGCTCGCGCTCGCGACCGTCGCCGCGTCGCAGATCTTCGTCGAGCTGGGCCCAGAGCCGCACGGGCTGTCCATCGAGCGACACGATGCGATCACCCGGCAGGATTCCCGCGTGGTGCTCGGGCGAGCCGGCACGCACGCGCGCGACGTAGAGATCGGACGACTCGATGCCCGCACGCATCAGACCGCTGCCCGGCCCGGGCTCGGGCGTGAGCGTCGCGACGTGCGGCTCGTAGAGCTCCATGTCGAAGAGATCACCGATCGGCCCGGTCGCGCGCGTGGGACGCAGGTACGTGATCGGGATCATCGAGCCGCGGTTGGGCTCGAGGATCGCCGCGAGATCGCGGAACGAGGTCACGGGACGGCCGCCTGCCGCGACGATGCGATCGAACGTGCGCAGATGCGCCGCGGCCGCGGGGCTCGAGGGCGAGACGACGCCGATCACCGCGAGCGGCGTGAACGGCGTGATGCCGATGCGGCCGACGTCCTCGCTCAGCTCGAGCGGCAGCGTCTCGTTCGTGAGCGCAGGCGTGATGCGCGTCGTGATCTCCTCGCCCCCGCGCTGCACCGTGAACTCGAGCTCGTGCCCCGCGGCCGGCTCGATGTAGAGGCCGAGCTCGTAGAACGTGCGGACCGGGTGGCCGTCGACCGCGAGGATCGTATCGCCAGGCAGCAGATGGCCATCCGCCGGTCGACCCGGGAAGACCGTGCCGATCATCGCCGGCGTCTGCCGCGCGTCGCCGAGGAACACGACGAAGTAGAGAAGCAGCGGGAAGACGAGGTTCATCGTCGGCCCGGCGAGCACGATGATGATGCGCTTCCAGAGCGCTTGATCGGAGAACGCGCGGCCCGCGTCGGCCTTGCTCGGCTTGTCCTCGGCGCTCTCGCCGAGCATGTGCACGTAGCCGCCGAACGGCAGCGCCGCGAGCACGTACTCGGTGTCGCCGCGCTTGATGCTCGCGATGCGCGGCCCGAAGCCCAGCGAGAACTTCAGGACCTTCACGCCGAAGATCTTCGCGCACACGAAGTGGCCGAGCTCGTGCACGAAGATGAGCACGCCCACGAGCACGACGAAGGAGACGAAGGTCACGGTTCGGCGCCGAGCATGCTCCGCACGTCCCGGCGGCGCTACTGCGAGCCGGAGAGCGCTCCGGCGTCGCCGAGCACGCGACGGAACGCGCTGGCGTCGATCTCGCCCGAGGCGAGCTTGCGGACCAACGCCTCGGGTTCGATCGTGCGATCCCCCTTCGTCGCACGCGTCTCGGCGCCTGGCGGCGTCTCGATCCGAAACCCACTGTCGGCCAGTGCTACCGCGAGTCGGCAGCCGATGAGATCACACACGCGCTTGCGCTTGCCTTCGGTCGAGAGGAGCGAGATGCCGGGCTGACGCTGCGTCGCCGCCTCCCAGTCATCGACGAGCTGCGGGAGCGCCTCGATCGTCGCGGCTGCGAGGCGCGGCTCGTTGCGCAGACGCGCGCGCCACATCGCAACCCATGCTTCGCCCGCGGCGTCCCAGCCGATCGGCTTCAGCGGCGGATGATTCGGCAGGAGCACGACGTCGAGCGCGTCGTGCTCGGCGCGCTCCACCGAGTCGAGCAGGCCGAGCGCGCTCGACGCCGGCGGCGGCCGCGTGATGCGATCGGCTTCGAGCGACGCGAGCCGCTCGGACAGCGGAGGATGGGTGTCGCTCTCGTGCGGCGCCTCGTCGTCCGCGCGGGCGATCGCCTCTCGCACGTCGGCGCGGTGCACCGGCTCCGCCAAGAAGCGACGAAATCCGTCGAGCAGCGGCGGACGGTGCCCACCGTTCAGCAAGGGCACGACCTCGCCGTGGAAGTATGCGCCCCACCGAGGTGCGAGCCGGTCGACGCCGATGAGCGCGCGTGCCGTCGCGTCCGCACCGGCGACGCGGCGCGCGATGGCGTCCGCTGCCAGCTCCTGTTCACGCGAAGCGCGACGCGTGAGCCGCAAGAAGAGCCGCGCGTAGAGCGCGAACGGCATGTGCAGCACGAAGCTCGCTCCCTCGAGGCGCGCGAGGGCGACGGCGACCGCCATGTGCGTACGACGCACCCAAGGACCGAGGAAGAGGTCTCCCGCGTGGTGATGTCCGAGCTCGTGCGCGATGACCGCTCGCACTTCGTCTTCCTCGAGCGCCGAGAGCAGCGGCAGCCCGATGCCGATCATCCGACGACCACCGAGGCCGAGCACACCCCCGCGACGCCCCGCGAACGCATTCACGCTCGCGAGCACGTAGAGCTCTTCGGGCACCGGCTCGCCGATCGCGCGCGCGGTCTCGCCGATCAACGCGCGGAGCCGCGCATGGGCATCGGTGGGCGCGGCCGGCTCGACGGGCGGCCGGCCCGTCGGAAAGCGCGGCAAGAGCGCGAACGCGATCCAGAGCGCGAACGCGCCGCAGACCATGCCACCGAGCTGCAGCTCGTGGCCGTAGTGGGCTTGCGCCCACGGAACCCAAAGCAGCCCGAGCACCAGCGTCGCTCCCATCGCGTAGAAGCCGACGAAGAGCGCGAGCGCGAGGACGGCGCGCGCAGCGAGCGATCGCGACGCGCGCTGGGTCACGGCGGTGGCCAGCCGGCGACCGCTCGGCTCCCCCACGAGCCGAGCAGATCGTCGCGCGCGACGCGATCACGCAATGCGGCGGCATCGTCGCCGGTGCTCGCGCGCGCGGCGACGGCCCATACGCTCGCGCGTACGTCGGGCGTGAGCTCGGCGAGCGGGGTCTCTTCGTG
>CAYSCF010000519.1:0-4070 GCA_964429305.1 uncultured Sandaracinaceae bacterium
AACTCGACCGGAGCCTTGGCTGGCTTCGAGAGAGCGCCGGGTTTCCGCGGCTTTGAGGGCGGTTGCGAGGCCCCCGGGCCCACGCGTATGCTCCCCGCGCTCGCATGCCCTTCACGATCACTTCCGCGCGGCTCGTCCGCGTAGGCTCGTTCCTTTGTCTCGGTGGATTGCTCGGCGCCGCCGTCGCGGGCTGTGGCGGGCCGAGCCGCGACGCCTCCGGCGCTCGGGTCGCCGAGACCCCGCACGGATCGCGCGGCGACGAGGCCGTCCGCCAGCAGTGCGATGGCGACGGACACCGGGTCGTCGCCGTCGACGTGAACAACGACGGCGTCCCGGACATCCGGCACGTCTTCCTCGGCGACACCGAATCCTGCGTCCAGTACGACCTGAACTTCGACGGCAACATCGACAGCGCGCGCTTCTTCGGCCCGGACGGGCACAGCATCGTGCGTGAAGAGGCCGACTTCGACTTCGACGGCCGCCTCGATCAGATCTCGTACTTCGAGAACGGCGTGGTCGCGCGGACCGAGCTCGACACGAACTTCGACAACATGATCGACACCTATCTCTGGTGCTCGACCGACGGGATGCTCCAGCGCTCCGAGCGTGATCGCCGCCACAACGGCCGCTCCGATACGTGGGAGGAGTTCAACGACGGCGTGATCACCGAGGCGCGCTACGACGACAACAACGACGGCAACCCCGACCGCTGGGAAGAGTTCACGAACGGGCGCCTGTCGCAGACGCGTCGCGACACGAACGCGGACGGCACCGCGGATCAGACGGAAGACGTCCCGGCCGAGTCGGCGGGCACGCCCGAGGGCGCGCTGAGCTGCGATGGCGCGCAGGCCGCGGCGATGGCCGCGCCGAGCACGGGCGGGAGCACGAGCACGCCGGCGACGGGCGCGGACGCGGGTGTCCCGGCCGCGACGACGACGAGCACGACCACGAGCACGACGACGACCACCACGGACGCGGGAACGGGCACGGGAGCGACGCCATGAAAATCCTCAGCGGCCTGACCGTCCTCCTCGCGCTCGGCAGCGGCATCCTCGCTTGCGGCGGCTCGACGCCCCAGCACGCGCGCCGCCGCACGACCGGCTCCGGCGACAGCCAGCACGCCGCCGTCGAAGACCACGGGCGCTGCGACACTACCTCGCCCGGCCTCGAGGTCAGCGAGTACGACACCTCGGGAGACTCGACACCGGACGTACGCCGCGTGTTCCGTCGCGTCGGCGATCCGCCGCTCACGCGCCTCATCCTCGCGTGCCGCGAGAGCGATCTGAACGGCGACGGCACCAAGGACACCGTCCGCTACTACAACGAAGACGGCCGCCCGCTTCGCGAAGAGGCCGACCGCAACTTCGACGGCACGCTCGACACGATCACGATCTTCCAGGACGGCCGCATCGTTCGTCAGGAGATCGACGAGAACAACGACGGTCGCGTCGACGAGAAGATCTACTTCGACGACGACGGCCACGCGACGCGCACCGAGCGCGACCTCGCCGGCCGCAGCACTCCCGACACGTGGCACCCCGATCGCTGGGAGTACTACGAGAACGGCCGCATGGTCCGCATGGGCACCGATCTCGACGGGGACGGCCGCGTGGATCGATGGGATCGCGATCGCGAGCTCTCGCCGGCCCCCGAAGACGCATCGACGGGCACGGCGGCCGCACCTCCGCCGAGCGGCACGTCGTCGACGACGACCACGCCCTCGGGCTGACGCCTCCTTCCGCGCTCCGCTTCGCTTCGCACGGCGGGGGCCCTTCAGGCACCCCGCGCCCCCGTACAAAGTTCTCTTTCGAAAGTAGCGAGTGGCCAAGAAAGAGCGTCTGCAGAAGATCCTCGCGCACGCGGGTGTCGCGTCGCGTCGCGCCGCCGAGCAGCTGATCGTCGAGCGCCGCGTGCGCGTGAACGGCCGCATCGTCGACGAGCTCGGCGCCGTCGCCGATCCGCGCGGCGATCGCATCGAGGTCGACGGCAAGAAGGTCGTCGCCGAGAAGCCGGTCTATCTGCTCGTGCACAAGCCGCGCGGCATGGTCAGCACGCTCAAGGATCCGGAAGGGCGCCCGCACCTCGGCGAGCTGCTCGCGAACGCGGGCGCGCGCGTGTACCCGATCGGTCGCCTCGACTTCCACACGAGCGGCGCGCTGCTCGCGACGAACGACGGCGAGCTCACCGAAGCGCTGCTGCATCCGCGCAAGGACGTGCCGAAGGAGTACGTCGCAAAGCTCAAGGGGCACATCGAGATCAAGGCGCTCGAAGCGCTGCGCAACGGGATCATCCTCGACGACGGCGAGAAGACGAAGCCGTGCGACGTGTACGTGCTGCGCGAGGAAGAGCGCTGCACGTGGCTCTCGATCACGCTCTTCGAGGGCAAGAACCGGCAGATCCACCGCATGGCCGACGTGATCGGTCACCCGGTGCTGCGTCTGTCGCGCCTCTCGTTCGCCGGCATCACGACCGAGGGCCTCAAGCCCGGCCGCACGCGCCCGCTCGAGATGCGCGAGCTCGAGAAGCTGAAGAAGAACTACGTCGACACGGCGCGCAAGGACAAGGACCGCAATCCGCCGAAGGCGAAGCCGAACCTGAGCCTCGCGCGCGAGATGCTCCGCGACGACGACTGATCGCTCAGCGGCTGGCGGGATCGCAGCTCGGATCGATGCAGAAGCCGCGCGTGGCAGGCAGCCCCGCGGGCGGCGTCGTGTCGAAGTACGCGCTCGGCGATCGCAGATCGCAGCGAAGCGCGGGATCGACCTCGTCGCAGTCGGCGTCGCTCGCGCACGGGATCTGACACGAGCGCGTGAAGGCGTCGCAGGCGAGGGCGACCGTCGTGTCGTCGCCATCGATCGCGTGCCCCATGGCGCAGAGGGCGCGCCCGCCATCTCCCTCGCACTCCACGCCGCGGCGCGCATGCGCGCGGTTCGTCGGAAGCGCACGCAGATCGCACGAGACGTCGAGCCGGCCGACGCGGAGCGCGAGTCGGCTGAGGGCGATCGCGGCGCTGCACGGCAGTCGCGGAGCCGCAGACCAGCCGCCGAGCGCCCCGTCCGTCGCGGGCGAGATCTGCCGAATGCGACAGATCTCCGCGCCGCTCGCGTCGACGTGATCGAGCATGTACGCCTCCGGCGAAGGGAGATCACGACAGTGCTCGACGAGCGCGCCGCTGCCGACGGCAGGGAGCGTGAGCAAGACCTCGCAGCTCAGTCGGCCCGCCGCGTCGGAGTCGAGCCCATCGAAGCTGCCCACGCAGATGCCGTTGGTCGTGTCGTTGCCGAGCCAGTGGTCGAACACGTGGCCCCACGGAGAGCAGAGCGACTCGAGCGTGCTGTGAACGCCACGGCTCTCCAGTGCCACGGCGAGCTCGGCCCAGCGCCGCGACGGCGTCGCGGCCGCCGTCAGGAGCGTGCACACCGGGGCGAGTCGATCGGGCGCGGCCGGATCGACGTGCTCGTCCATCGCCGGATCCGCCAAGACCGCGTCGGGGGGGCCTCCCATCAAGGGAACGAAGCCGCCGACGATGGCGAGAGTCACCAGCTCGGGCCGCGGCAGTCGCGCCGCGAGCGTGTCGGCGATCGTCTCGACGGGTGTCAGGAGCGCAGCGCCATCGTGACAACGCAGCGCGGGCGCGCTCGCGCTGGAGAACACGCTCGCGCTCGTGGTCGAGCAGTCGTCCTGCGCCGTCACGACGACGAGGAAGACCTGCGCGTTGGCGCGGATCAGGCCGTGCGCCGGATCGAGCGCGGCGACGAGCGCGTCCACGCCGCGCGCGTAGCGGCAGCCGCCGAAACCCGCGTGCATCGCGCACGCGACGTCGTCGGCGAAGCGCGCGGGCGTGACGGGGCCGCCTTGCGTGTACGTGAGCACGCCGCTCGGATCGCCGCTCGTCGTCGCGCAATCGGTCGAGCTCGTGCGGAGCGCCGCAGCGTCGCCTCCGCCTGCCGGGCAGCTCGGGTCGGACGTCGCATCGAGCACGCCCATGTCCATGTCGAGCACCGACACACGGATCGATCGCTCGGGCACGACCTCGCGTCGGCCGTCGCCGTTGTCGTCGCCGCTCGCCA
>CAYSCF010000520.1:0-4048 GCA_964429305.1 uncultured Sandaracinaceae bacterium
CGGAGCCCGAGACGACAGTGGGCATCGTGCAGGTAGTTGGGCGAGCAGACGCTCAGCCAGTTCACACGCGCTTCCGAGTTGCCCCGACGCAGCTTCTCGAGATAGCGGTCGAAGCGCTCGAACTCCGTGAAGAAGCGCACGTCGTACGAGTACTGGTCGAGCACGCCGACGGAGTCTTTGGGATCCACGGCCGCAACCAGTCGATGACCGGTGTCGCGGATCGCTCGGAGATGTCGCGGGGCGACGAAACCACCCACGCCCGTCATCGCGAAGTTCTGAATGTCGGTCACGTCAACGCTCACCACGGAGGACGACCGGCACACGCGACGTGAAGTTCCAGGTGCGAGCGCCGACCGCCCGCAGTTCCCGCTCCACCTCGCCTGCGGTCATCGGCGAATCGTATCGGGGAGAGAGCATGTCGAACGTGTCGAGCACCGCCTCCGCATATCGCTGTTCGCGCGTGAAATCTACGTTGTCCACGTAGTTCGCGACCGGAATGGTGAAGCGGGCGAGTGGGCCAACAGCCGGGAGGCGGAACAACACGTCGGTCAGAGGGAACAGGACCGGCATCGAGGTCTCGATCGCTCGCATGAGCATCGGACCCGGCACGCGCTTCGTGAGCGGGCGGATGAGGTACTTCGAGTGGAGCTTCGTCCACGGCTTCCGTCCGTAGATCGCGAATGCGAACCGACCGCCCGAGCGCGCGCTGTCGACCACCTGCCGGATTCCTCGTCCGGGATCGGGCGTGTGCTGGATCACGCCGAGCGAGTACGCGAAGTCGAAGGCGCCCTTTGCGAACGGCGGGTCTAGAAGGCTCGCCTGGACGACGTCGAAACGTCCGCCGTTGGGCTTCGCCGTCTCGCGGAGGGTCGTGGCAGTGGCATCGACGGCCGACGACAGGTCGAGCGCCACGAGGCGGGCACCGCGTGCAGCCGCGATCTGGGCGAAGCGCCCAGCGCCGCAACCTGCGTCGAGCACCCACTTGCCTTCGAGATGGGAACGAGACCACCCGGTCTCGGCGTCGAAGCGGGCTTCCGATCGGCTCCTACCCGTCGCGGAGTCGAGCTGGACAGCGCGAAACTTGTTCCACTGATCGCCGAAGGACTTCGCGTAGCCGTCCGAAGCGACGAAGCGAGGAATCCCGCGGACGATGGGGTACGAGGCGCCCGCCTCCGTGACGAGCTGGCCCGACTCGACCTCGGCTCCCGACGTCCGCGCGTCGACGAGCCGCAGGGTGGCGCCAGTGACGGGCTCACGAAGAACATCCAAGAGATCGAGGTGCATGTGGACCGTCGGCTTCTGACCCGGGCGCCCCGCGTACGCAACCCCGAGCGTGCCCGTTCGGCACGGCGCACCCTGGAGATGTTGCACGGTGGTCGTCGTGCGTTCAGCCCGGTGAGCATGCGCCCGACGGGCGCAACCAGGCCGTGCGCCGTGCCGACGGCGTGCCATCTTCACTCGCACCGATGAGCGAACTAGCTGCGCCGCCAGGCGGAGAGCCCAGGGTGGTCGAGTGCCCGAAGGGAAACCGGTTCGAGCTTCGCTCGATCGAGTGTCCGATCTGTGGGCCCGGCGGTCAGGAGCTTCTCGGCATGCGGGGCGGTGCACATCAGCGCTGGGGGCTCGGCGTCGCGACACGGATCGTCCGTTGCCGCCGGTGCGGGCTGGTGTTCCCGAACCCTTTTCCCCGAGCGGTCGACCCGCAACGTCTCTACGGGGATCCCGCGAGCTACTTCGAGGGCTTCGCGGTCGATGACAAGATTCAAGGTAGCCGGGTCATCATTCGCCAGCTGTTGGACCGTACCGGGCCCGACCCTCGCGTCTTGGACGTCGGCGCGGGACGCGGGGAATTCCTACGCGCCGCGCAGCTCGAAGGTGTGCGGGACGTCTTGGGTCTCGAGCTGTCGACGGCGATGGCCCAGGCCGCGAGAGAACAGTTCGGCATCGACATCGCGATGGCCACGGTCGAGGACTTTGCCGCGACCAAGCCGAAGCCGTTCGACTTCGTCGCGCTGAACGCGGTGCTCGAGCACGTCTACGATCCGAACGCGTTCATCGCGGCGGTCGCGGCGGTCACGGCGCCGGGTGGATGGGTCTACGTCGATGTGCCGGCAGAACCCAACCTCCTGACGATGCTTGGAAACACGGCGATGCGGCTGACCGGTCGTCGTTCCGTCTTGAACCTGCAGCCGACCTGGCCGCCGTTCCACGTCTTCGGGTTCAGCCCGCGGACGCTCAGGATCCTCCTCGAGAAGCACGGTTACGAAGTGGCATCCGTCGTCGTGTGGGCGGTTCCGCACGTCCGTCGGCGCCCGGGCGATCCGGTCGACGCGGTGCGCAGCTTCGTCGCGACCCAGGTCAACCGACTCGCCAACCTGACGGGGCTCGCGAGCAACATGTACGTGTGGGCACGCAAGCGCCCCGTCGTCACTGCTTGATGGGCGCGCTCAGGCGGCGAGCTGGCCCATCGAAGCGAAACGGATTCCTGGCCGTCGGTCGATCACGTGGTCGAGCACGTCGGCGAGCCGCGCCGCGGTCGCTGCCGGAGCACTGCCGAAGTTGTGGGGATGCGCCCAGAGGTGAAGCACTTCGTCGTCGCGCATCGTCGCCGCAGCCTTTCCAATGCAGCGCCGATGCAACGCAAAGGCGGGCGCGCTGACGCCGAGGCGCAGGAAGAACGACGCCGGCTGTCGACGGCCGGCGGCGGCGAAGGTGCGCGTCCCGACGGGAGCGAAACCGTCGACGAGCCGTAGCATGCGAACCAGCGACGACTCCTCGATCCCACTCGTCCGCTGTTGGTGCCAGACAGGCGGGTTGTCGCGAACGGCCACGATACCGTGTCGGCCGAGCACGTCCACGAACCCGACCTGGTTTCGCGGGAAGACCAGGCTCCGCGGCGTCACGCCGAAACGTCGCTCGAACAACGACCGGACGGCACCGGCGTCGGCCTCCACGTCTCGTCGCATCACACCAGGCTCCCGAAAGAACATGTGTGAGAAAGTATGGGAGCCGAGCTCCTGCCCCGGCGTCGCGATGACGGCACGCACGAGCTCCGGAGCGAAGTGCAGTCGCCCTTCCGGATCCCCCGCTTGGTAGCCGCCGACGTCGTGGCCCAGTCGCGAGTCGAGGTAGCGCGGACCCGCGGGAGCCAGCGCGCGGTACTCCTCCCAGTTCTCGCAGGCTACCGCACCGACCGTGGCCCAGGTGGCGGGCATGGCTCGTTGGGAGAACAGCTCCAGCAACGCGGGAACCGCGTCGCGAACCCCCTCGAGGTTCCGACGATAGCCTCCGAAGTCACCGGCGAGCCGATCCGCAACGCCCCATCGCAGCTCGAAATCGAGCGAGACGACGACCCGCGGCCCGCTCAACGTCGACTCGAACGAGTCGCGATACCGACGAGGTGCCCGGCAAAGGGAGTCGTGAGAGGCAGCGAGCAGATCGCGTCGTCGTAGGGCTCGACCATGCGAGCGACTCGGCCGGCGACGGCTTCGTTCACCTTGTACAAGACCCGCATCGGGCCGAGCAGGCGCCCGACGACCTTGATGTCGGAGCCGCCCGCGCTGCGCAGCTCCTGCGTCAGCTCCGACGGCGTGAAGAACTCGCAGTGCGGGTTCGTGCGGTCGAAGTCTCGACCCTTCAGGCGCTGGCGGATCCGTTGCCGCAGGTAGAACCCGTCGAGCGCATAGCGATTCACCATCGTCACGAACACGCGCCCACCGGGACGCAGGACTCGGAACATCTCGGCGAGCGCGAGCCTGACGTCCTCGAGATGGAGGTATCGCAAGACCTCGATCGCCGTCACGACATCGAACGAGGCGTCGGGAAACGGAAGCCGGGTCGCGACGCCTTGCTGGATGTCGAGCGACGGATCCATACGACGCGCTGCCTCGATCATTCCGACTGCGGGCTCGACACCACGCGCCTGGAAGCCGAGCTCCCGAAACCGCAGCAGATAGTTGCCGGTCCCGCAGCCGACGTCGAGGATCGAGGCGCCGGCGGGGAAATCCTTCAGCTCCGCATCGAGCAGCACGTCGACCTTGTTCCGGCC
>CAYSCF010000521.1:0-4046 GCA_964429305.1 uncultured Sandaracinaceae bacterium
GGTCACGAACACGCGCGCATACGGCCGCTCTTGATCGGGCCGGATGAACGTCTGCGCGAACGCGGGGGGCGCTCCCGGATACTGGTTCACGAAGGGATCGTCCACGATCGCGATCCACTCGCCTTCGCCCTCGGCGTCGACGACGTCGGTGATGATCTGCGGCAGCGGCGCGGGCGGGAAGCCGATCTCGGCCGCAGCTGCCGTGAGCAGCGCGCGTCGCTCCTCGCGCGCCTCCTCGGTGACCGGCGCGCTCGGCAGGCCGAGCTCTTCGACGCCGCTCGTCGCCGTCTCGCTCGGACCGAAATACGCGTAACGCGTGCGCTCCCACCAGTCCTGCATCGCGAACACGCGGCTCTCGAGCCACTCGATCGGCGCCGGGCCGACGAAGGGAAGATTGCGCACCGTGTCGACGACCCACGCGATGCCCTGCGGCACGCCTTTGACCGTCGGCTGCGTCTCGACCAGATCGGCGCCATCGACGGGCGCCTCGTGCTGCGGATCGATCGTGACGCGCGCGCCGCCGGCGAGCGATGCGACGAAGCGATTGTCCTCCACGTGCAGCGTCGCCTCCGCGGTCGGGGCGCGCAGCTGATAGCGCACGCGCCCGAACCCGATGCGTCGGCCCGTCTCTTCGAGATTCGTGATCGCGTTCTGCTGGCGCTGCGTCCAGGTCCAGCCGCGCGTGTACGAGCTGGGCTCGCCGCGCAGATCGAGGACCGTGATCGCCTCGACCTCGGCGCCGGCGCGCGAGAGGAACGCGACGAAGTCGCCGGCCCGCACGAGCTGCTCTTCGGTGGCGCCGGGGCTGCGCGTCACGTCGGTCGTGAACGAGACGTAGATTGCCGCGCCGCCGATCCCGGGCCGCACGTCGGAGTAGTAGACGTCGTCGCCGCCGCCTTCGCCCTCGTGGGCCAGAAAGAGGGCAGGGCGCGTCCCGAGCGTCGTGACGTCGTCGCGCAGCCACAGCACGGTGTCTGGGCGCACGCGGATGTCGTCGCGTGCGAGGACCGCCGACAGGGATCGCTCGAGCGTTCCTTCCGAGGCGCCGCCCGTGAGCCCGCGATAGGCGACCACCATCACCAGCGCCACGATCGAGGCCTGGAGCCACGTCTTGCGGCGCGTCGCCCAGTCGATCGATTTCGCGCGGAGGTCGGTCCGAGGCGCGGAGGGAGCCGCAGGAGAAGAGGTGGTCAAAGTCGCCCCGGCCCCCGCGTAGCACGGAGCGATCCGGCCGGCGAAAGAAGTGGCGATTCGCGTATGCTCGACCGATGTCCGCACGCTCGTCGGCGCTCCCGGTCTGGCTCCTTCTTTCGATGACCGCAGGATGCAGCTGCGCGACCGCTCCCGAGGCTCGGTGCACGAGCAGCGCCGACTGCGCGCACGGGCTGCAATGCGTCGACTCGAGGTGCGTCGGCCCGGACGTGGACTCTGCGATCGATGCGGCCGTCGACGGTGCGCGCGATGCCTTCTCGCGGCCGGTCGATGCGCCGACGAGCTGCCTTCCGGATGGCGGCGGATGCCCGACTGGGATGGCCTGCGATCCCATGACGTCGCTCTGCTTCATGCCGACGATGGCGTGCACCGCGGACACCGACTGCCGCGGTGACACCCACTGCTCGGGCGGCTTCTGCATCCCGTATCTGCCGGGCGAGTTCAACCACGCCTGCACGCGTCCTTCGGTGCCGGGCTTCCTCGCGCCCGCGCAGCTCTGTTCGTTCACTGCGGCGCCCGCGGGAGATGCGCATCCGACGTGGCTGAGCGTGTCGCCCGGGCTCGTCGCGGCCGATCTGCAGTTCGGTCCACCGTCCCCCGACGGCACGCCGCATCCGAGCATCGTCGCCGTCATGCACGCGAACGCGACGTACGGGACGGGCAGCCTGCAGGGCATCATCCGGATCCTCGACGGCGCGACCTGTGCGCAGCAGACGGTGATCGAGGCGCACCTCGTGCACCTCGAGTCGGGACCTGCGATCGGTGATCTCGACGGCGACGGGCGCCCCGAGATCGTCGCGATGAGCATCGCGGACTCGACCGATCCGACGCCGGGTGGCCTGGTCGCGTTCCATCTGAACACCACCACGCACCAATACGAGCTGCTCTGGCGGAGCCACACGAGCGCGGGCGCGCACGACACCACGTACGGGAGCCAGAACATGTGGGCCGGCCCGTCGATCGTGGACCTCGACGACGACGGCGTTCCCGAGGTGTTGATCGGGGGCGCGGTGTACGACTCGCAAGGCGTGCTGATCGATGCGCACCTCGCGTCGACCGTCGACTATCTCTACAACGGCACGCTCCGCCTCGGACAGTTCGCGGTGACGGCCGACGTCGACGGTGACGCGCACCACATTCCCGAGCTCATCACCGGCAACGCGGTCTACGCGTGGGACACCACGATGCACCAGTGGGCACCGTGGAGTGGCTTCACGCCGCCGGCTGCGTTGACCGACGGGCTCGTCGCGATCGGCGATTTCGGAGACTTCCCCGGCACCGTGACGGGTGATCCGGAAGTCGCAGTCGTCGCGCACGGACAGGTCCGCGTGCAGACGATCCACGGCGTCGTCGTGTTCGGGCCGATCGCGCTGCCGGGCGGGGGCCAAGGTGGGCCTCCGACGGCGGCGGACTTCAATGGCGATGGTCACCTCGACTTCGCCGCGGCCGGGCTCGGCAGCTACACGGTGTTCGATCTCCAGTGCACCGCGACGGCGACCGGCTGTCATGCGATGGGCATCCGCTGGAGCCGCCCGTCGCAGGACGGATCGAGCTCGGTGACCGGATCGAGCGTGTTCGACTTCAACGGCGACGGCGCCGCGGAAGCGACCTACGCCGACGAGTGCTTCGTGCGCGTCTACGACGGATCGAACGGCGACGTCGTCTTCTCGAGCTATCGATCCAGCTGTACGTGGTTCGAGAACCCGATCGTGCTCGACGTGAACGGCGATCTGAAGGCGGAGGTCGTGGTGGGCAGCGACGACGACTGCGGCATCACGTGCGCCTCGCTCTCGCCGATGGGCTACGACTCGCTCTTCCCCGGCCTTCGCTGCGCGACGAGCGCCGATTGTCCCACGTCGACGATGACGTGCGACGCCAACCTGTGTCGATGCACGGCCGATACGGAGTGCGGCCCCGGCTACGGCTGTCGCGCAGCGGACACCGGCACGGCCGGGACGGGCAACGTGTGTCGCGCGATGGCGGGCTCGCGCTTCGGCGGCGTCGTGGTGCTCGGCGATCCCGCAGGACGCTGGGTCTCGTCGCGGCCGATCTGGAACGAGCACCCGTACACGGTCACCAACGTGGACGATCACGGAACGATTCCCGCGTCGCACCTGCGCGAGCGCAACTGGCTCGTGCCGGGGCTCAACGACTTCCGCCAGAACGCGCCCGGCTCGCTCGCGCCGACGGACGCGCCTTCGCTGACGGTCAGCCACGGCAGCGTCGGCGTTTGCACGCTCTTGCCGAGCGGCGTGGGCAGTGCCGATCTCAGCGCGACGGTCTGCAACCGCGGCACCGGCGCGATCGCATCCGGGCTGCCGGTCTCGTTCGAGGTCGATCTGACCGATGCGGGTGTGGCGAGCATCGCGTGCACCGCGATGACGATGCGTCGTCTCGATCCCGGTGGATGCGAGGACGTGACGTGTACGTGGGACACGATCCCACCCAACGGACGGTTCACGGTGAACGCGGTGCCGGACCCGGCGCATCACACGCTGGAGTGTCTCAACACGATGAGCGACTTCGCGCTGCCGCAGTTCGACTGCCGCCCGCCGATCTGAATCGTCAGCCGAAGTACGGCACGGGTGTGCGCGTCTCGCCGAGGAGCGCCGTCGCGATCACGGGCGACGGCGCGTAGAGCGGCGCGAGCAGATCGACGATCGCGCGCGGCGTTCCGCGTCGGGTCGGATCGCGCTGGAGCAAGAGCCACAGCGCGTTGCGGAGGGGCTCCGGCCCGGACGGCATCCGCGCGACGCTCGGGGCCTTCCACTTCGCGATCGCGTGCGCGCCGGTGGCGCCGTCGGGGAAGAGCGCGCTGCCCGAGAGCAGATCGT
>CAYSCF010000522.1:0-3147 GCA_964429305.1 uncultured Sandaracinaceae bacterium
GCTCCTCGTGCCGGCCACCATCCACGTCTTGTTGCCGATGTCGGCCGCCCCGATGGCGCTCGACGTGACCGCGCTGCTGGGCCTCGCGCTCGCGATCGCGACCCGCGCCTGGCGCCGCATCCGCGCCACGGCACCGTCGCGTGCGCGCACGCTCGCGCTCGTCGCGCTGATCTCGTTCGCGCCCGGCCCGCTCTTCACGCTGGGCTGGGGCCTCGTGTCGACGACGCTCGCGCCGGCCATCACGCGCGTCTTCCACCAGAGGCCGGAGATCGGCGACGGCGAGCGCGCCGTCGAATTCGCGTCACGCGATGGCCTCGTGATCCGCGGGACGTTCTCGGCCGGACGCGAGGGCGCGCCCGGCGTGCTGCTCGTCCACGGCCTCGCCGACAGCCGATGGCGTCTGGTGCCCTGGGCCCGCGCGATCGCATCGCACGGCGCGCACGTGTTGCGCATCGATCTGCGCGCGCACGGCACGAGCGACGGTGTCGCCGTCACCTTCGCCGACCGCGAGCCCGACGACGTCGAGGCGGCGCTCCGCTTCCTCGCGGCGCAGCCGGGTGTCGGCGCGCTGCACGTGCTCGCCGTGTCGATGGGCGGCGGCGCATCGCTCGTCGCGATCTCGCGGCGCAACGTTCCCGTCGCGAGCACCGTGTGTCTGGCGCCCGCATCGGACTTCCACGCGATCGTCGATCGCTACCTGCCGCCGTTCGAGCCTCTGCACTGGCTCTCGAGCACGCTCGTCCGCGGCGTGACGCACGGCCTCGGCAATCGCTCGCCGCTCGAGCTCGTCCCCGCCGACGACGTCGTCGCCGCCGGGCCTGCATCGATCTTGATCATCCACAGCCGCTCCGACACGACGGTCCCCGTTCGGCTGACCGAGTCACTCGTCGCGCGCGCGCCGTGGGTCGAGCCCGTCTACATCGACGGAGTGCCGCACGTGGACATCCCCGAGCACACGCGCCGCACGCCTGCGCTGCGCGAGCGCGTCTTGGCGTACCTCGACGTTCGCTAGGTCAGTGCGCTTCGCCGTCGAGGATGACGAGCGTCGCGCGACCCGCGCCGCGGAACGCGACCACGTCGTAGCCGACGAGCAGATCCGCATCCGCCGAGGCGCATGCCGACGCCGAGCCGTATGGCGCGGGCGCCGTATCACTCGCGATCGTCGCGCCGCTGGCGTCGGACAGGACGAGATCGACGTCGTGGATCCCGTGATCCCCCGCTGCGAGCACCGCCGCGCAGCGCCCTCGCAGGACCTGGATCGATCCGCTGTGGTGCTCTCCTTCGGCGAGCTCGAGATCGGACTGCTCGCGCGGCACGAACCCACGCGCACGGAACGGCGCTTCGGCCTCCGCCGCGCGCAGCGCTTCGACGGTGCTGATGCTCTCGGGCGCGCGCACGATCGCGAGCGCGTAGCTCCCCTCGCGACCGTAGGCCTTCACCGCGATGCGCCGCACCGACGGCGTGCTCTCGCACGCGCGCACGACGGCGCTCGATCGCACGCTCGTGTCGGCATCGAGCTCGCGACCCGACGTGTCGGCGAGGTAGAGATCGACGTCGATCTGATCGCTCGATGCGGCGGCCATCAAGAGCGAGCAACCGGGCCCGAGGATCGCCTCGTGCGTGACGACGTCGCCCGGCGCGATGCGCGCGTGCTCGGCGACGAAGAGCGGCGCGGCGAACCCGAGCGGGACGAGCGCGGCGGCCGACACGCCGAGCACCACGCTCGGATCGGTCGCGTCGGGCGTCGCATCGAGCGCGGTCGACACCTCGGCCGGCGCATCGCCCTGGCGCGCCTCGGAGTCGCGCGCCGGGCCCACGAGCACCTGCAGACCGAGCCCGCCGCGCCCCGCGAACGCACGCGCCTCGAGCGCGAGCGTCTCGGTCTCGTTCGGACAGCGCTCGAACGAAGGCTCGTTTCCCGCGCCGATGTCGCGCGCGACCTCGACGCCGCCTTCGTCGAACGCGAAGAGATCGGCATCGCTCACCGACGCAGCCGCGCGTGCGACGACGAGGTAGCAGTGGCCCGGCTCGAACGTGTGGGTCGCATGCACGCTGCCACCCTCGGCGACCTAGGCGAGGCTCGCGCTTCCGTCGGGCACCAGACCTCGCGCGCGCAGCACGGTGCGCGCGCTCGCGAGCAGGCCCTCGACGTCGGCGAAGGGCTCGCGCGGCGCGAGCACGTCGTCGAACACGCCCTCGAAGCCGTCGCCTTCGCCCGGCGCGCTCGTGAGCTCGGCCAGCGCGACGGTGCCCGCGCCCTCGCGTGCTTCCACGGTGAGGTACGCGCTCATTGCCCGGGCGTCGGTCTGCGGACAGACGTGCACGAGGCCCGCCTCGCCCGGCAGATCCTCGGTCGCGAGCGCGGCGCCTTCGCCATCGAACACCGACACGCGCAGATCGCGCAGCGACGCCGAGCCGAGCGCGACGAACGTGCTGCAGCTCCCCGACGGCAGATCGACGGGGAACACGCGCGGCTGTCCTTCGAGCACGAACGCACGCGACTGCCGCGGCAGCTCGCGATACCCGCGCAGCCGCAGTCGCTCGCGCACGCGCGAGAGGCGATGCGTGATCGCATCGAGCGGCGGATCGATCGCGGGCAGCGCGCCTTCGTACGGCGCGGTGTCGGGCGGCGTCGGCCCGCATGCAGGGAGAAGCAGCAAGAGCGCGAGCAGCGCGCGCCTCATCGCTCGCTCGGCACGGCCGGCAAGAGATCGGCCGCGGTCACGTCGAGCCCCGTCGGCCCGTGCACGACGCGCACGCCATAGAGGCCACTGCCCGCGCTCGCGCGCAGCGTCACGTAGTAAGTGCCCGCGTGCACCGGACAGTAGAGCAGCGCCGTCGTACGCCCCGAGGTCGCATCGCGCGCACCTTCGGTCCCATCGGCGAGATAGAGGGCGAGATCGATCTCGCGTAGGCCGCTCGATCCCGCGGCGAGCACCGCATAGCAGCTACCCGCCGAGAGCAGGATCTCGTGCACCGCGACGCTTCCCTCGGGGAGGAAGCCGCGAAAGAGATCCGCCTCGGGCGAGAAGCCTCGCGTCTGCGCCGCGCGCAGCGTCGCATCGAGCCCTTGATCGACGCTCGCGGATCGGAACTCGGCCGCGCGCGGCGCCTCGGGCTCCGCGGGCGCGTCGTCGCCCCACGTGC
>CAYSCF010000522.1:3157-4037 GCA_964429305.1 uncultured Sandaracinaceae bacterium
GCACCGCGCTTCTATAGCTGAAACCGCCGCAATTTACGCGGGAACCCAGGAGTCGAGGAACCCAAGAGAGCTTCGGACCGATCCGACCTTGGCGCCGAGAGATCGATGAGCAGACCCTTCCGCGCCCTCCTGGGTTCCCGCGTGCGCCCGGATCCCGACTCCCCGGTTCCCGCGTGTGCCCGTTCCCGAGCATCCCGCGACCCCAAAGCGCACGGCCCCGTCCGAGGACGAGGCCGTGTGGTCGAAGGATCCGTAAGCCGAGTCTCGTCTCGCGATTCGTCACCTAGCCGCGATGGCGATCATTCCTCTACGAGCCGCGTCACCGCGGCCCTCTAGCGACACACCCGGGAGCTCGGGCGGGCCACCCTCGAACGCTCCCTGTTTGGTCTTGCACCGAATGTGGTTTGCCTTGCCACCGGCGTTACCGCCGATGCGGTGAGCTCTTACCTCACCTTTTCACCCTTCCCGCGCGTGCCTCCACCCGAGAGTAGAGGCAAGCGCGGAGGTCTGATTCTCTGTGGCACTTTCCTCGGGGTCACCCCCACCAGCAGTTGACTGGCACCCTGCCCTACGGAGCTCGGACTTTCCTCCTGCGGTTCTTCTTGCGAAGCACCGTCGGCGATCGCCTGGACCGCTTCGACGGCGCGAACATGCGGGATGCGGGCCGGGCACGCAACTGTCGCGACGAAGCGGTGTCGGGCGCGAGAATGTGTGGCGGAACTCCCCGAGGTCGGCCACGTTGCGATGGGGCCATCTCGGAGGGGGAATGGCAGAGGGTGCATCGGTTCTCGTCGTCGAAGACCACGACGTGCACGCGCACAAGGTCGGGCAAGCGCTCGGACCGCGTGCGGATGTCGAGCGCGTCTCGACGGTCGAGGGC
>CAYSCF010000523.1:0-4032 GCA_964429305.1 uncultured Sandaracinaceae bacterium
CTGGTCCGTCATCACGGCCTGCGTCTGGAAGGCGAGAAAGCCCTCGGGCAGGTGCATCGTGATGCCGTCCTCGGGGAAGACGTACGTCTCGTCGCCGAGGTTGGACAGCTGCATCTCTTCGACGACGTGCAGGCGCTCTTCGTGGATCTCGACGTAGGTCTGCCCGATGACCATCAGGAGCACGTGCTGATCGTGCGTGGTGGGCAGGCGATGGATCTCGACGGCGTAGCCGCGCGCGGGCGGGAGCTGGAACGGCGTCGAGCTGTAGGTCGCGCCTTCGAAGGGCACGTTCACGCGATAGGCCTGGCCGACGCCGGTCGGCAGATCGGTGTACGTGTAGGTGCCGTCGGCGCCGGTGGTGCCGGGGGTGCGATCGCGATCGCCGCCTTGGCGCATGATGCCGAGCTGGATCTCGGCGCCGGGCTGCGGGTGACCGGCGGCGTCGACGACCGTGATGCGGATCGCGCCGGCGGGGACGTCGTCGGACTCGACACCCGTCGCGGAGACGGGCGGCTGCATCGCACGCTGGAAGTCTTCGGGAGCGGCAGCGCCTTGCGGATCACTCGGCTGCGCGTCGGGAGCGACTTGCGGGTGGCCGGGCGGCAGCTCTTCGGGCGGCTGAGCGGAGGCGGGGAGGGGGCTGACGAGCAGCGCGAGAACGACGAGCGCGCGCTTCATGGCGTCGCCTCCGTCGCGCTCAGCGGCGTCGCGCACTTCTTACAGAAGGCGGCGTCGGCGTCGTTCACGGTCGCGCACTTCGGACAGGTTCGCGGCGTAGCCGAGGTCGTGTGCTCGTCTTCGGACTTCGGTGGGTCGGCGGACGCTCGATCTTCGGGGACGATCGGCGCGTCGGCCTTGGGCTCGTCGGGCGTCGCGATCTCGGTGGGGCTCGGGCCGTCCTTCTTCTTTTTCTTCTTCGTCTTCTTGTCGGCCACGGGCTCGACGGCACCACCGGCGAGGGCCTCGGCACGAGAGAGATAAGGGCGAAGATCGCGATCGAGCTCGCCGAGGACCTCTTTGGCGCGTGCGCGGTAGGCGCGCTCGAGGCGCGCGTAGTCCTCGTCGTCGATCTTGCCGACTTCGTGCTCGTACTCGAGGTCCTTCAGCGCGCGGAGCAGGGCATTCTTCTCGTCTTCGAGCGCGCCGCGGTCTGGCTCGGAGCCGGTCCAGAGGCCGTCGTCCGAAGGGCCGGCGAGCGAAGCGCGGAGGCTCGCGAACAGCGCGGTGAGCGCGGCCAGCAGGGCGGCGCTGGCGAGGACGATGAAGAGCACGGGGAGCACGCGGCGGGTCTATCCGATCTACCACTCGTCCGCGAGGGGGACGGCGCCGCCTGGGGCGGTGGTCCGAGGCGGGTGGCGAGGACCGTGCGGTGGCGGCCGGGTGGGCGTGACCGGGCGCGATCCGGTGTCTGGCACCGTAGGATGGGTCGGGGTGACCGTCGGCCGAATCGGCTGCGTTTCCGTGGGGGTCGTGGTGTCTGGCACCCTTGGATGAGCGTCGGGGCTGGGTGCGGCGATCCCGGTGCCGGTCGCCGGAGGTGGCGCTCCCACGCCGTCGAGGGGCACCGTTCCAAGACCTGAGGTGGTGTCTGGCACCGTCGGCACGACGGGCACGGCGCCCAAGGCCGTCGATGCCGGCACCTCAGGCGAAAGGCTGGTCGCCACCGTCTGGTCGCGAACCCGCAGCACGTACCAAGCCCCTGCCGCTGCCATCATGCACAGGATCGCGACCGCGCCGAGAACGATCGGCATGCGCGATCCCCCCGCCTCCGGAGGTTTCACCGGCGTTCCCATCGCCGGATCGCCGCGCCACGTGTCCGCGAGCGGTCGGTGGGCGGGTGGCGGCACGGCTGGCGGCGCGACGAACTCGGCCCCCGCTTGGATCTTCGTCGGCTCGGACGGTGCGACCAACGGCGGCGCGAGCGGCCTCGGCGCGTCCACCGGTGCTTCCACCTCGATCGCCAGTCCGTCCAAGTACGCGAGCCCCGCGGCGCTCACCGTCATCGTGTGGAGCGCCTCGTCGACCTGCATCCCGTCACGACGCGCGTCGTTCGCGACCACCGCGGAGAGCTGCGAGGGCAGGGCCTCGCGGTCTTTCTTGATCTGTTCCGCCATGACGGCGACCAGCAGATCGGCGACGTGCGACGCATCCACCAACATCGCCTTCGGCATGGCCTCGGCGAGCGCGCGCCGGAAGTCTTGCGCCGTCGCCCAACGATCCTCTGGCCTGACCGCGAGCGCCTTCATGACCACGCGATCGATCTCTGGCGAGATGTCCTTCGCGACGTGGCTCGGCGGCACGATCTTCGGATTTCGAACCATGTCGAGCAGGACGAGATCGTCCTTCGCACCGAAGAGCTTGCGAAACGCGAGCATCTCCCAGAGAACGATGCCGAGCGCATACACGTCAGCGCGCCGATCGATCGCGCTCACGCCCATCGCCTGCTCGGGCGGCATGTAGCGAATCTTTCCCTTGATGCTCGCGCCCGTCGTCTGCTGCGATCGATTCCGTGCCTTGGCGACGCCGAAGTCGATCAGCTTCACGTGCCCTTCGTACGCGAGCAGAACGTTCTGCGGCGACACGTCCCGATGGACGACGCCGAGGTTCGCGCCCTTCTCGTCCTTGAGCTCGTGCGCCGCGTGGAGGCCCGCGAGCGTCTGGATCGCGATGTGAACCGCGATCTCGGGCGAGAGGCGACGATCCCGACGTGCCAGAGAGTCGAGCAGCTGCGAGAGCGAGCAGCCGTACACGTACTCCATGACGAGGAAGTGCACGGGCATGCCGTCGTGCGGTGTCTCGCCGAGCTCCTCGACGTGGACGACGTTCGGATGGTGGATGCGCGCCCGGAGCAGCGCCTCGTCCACGAACATGCGGACGAATTCTTCGTCGCTCGCGAGGTGCTCGTGCACCACTTTGATGGCGACGTGTCGCGAGAAACCGGCCGCGCCCCGCTTCTGGCCCACGAACAGCGTGGCCATGCCGCCTGCCTTCAAGCGGGCGAGGATCTCGTAGGGACCGACCGTTTCTCCGACGCGGAGCAAGCGCCGACAGCGTAGCGCACCACGCAACCGAGCGCGGCGATCTTCGACGGTTCGCGCTATACGGGCAGGCGCGATGCTTCCCGCCCTGTTCAAGACGATGCGCCCTCACCAGTGGGTGAAGAACGTCTTCGTGCTGGCACCGTTGGTGTTCGCGCGCGAGCTCGTCAATCCGGCATTCGCACCGCGAGGTTTCGCGGCCTTCGCCGTGTTCTGCGTGCTCTCCAGCTCGGTCTACGTCTTGAACGACTTGGTGGACGTCGAGGCCGACCGCGAGCATCCGAAGAAGAAGCATCGGCCGATTGCGAGCGGGAAGCTCTCGATCGAAGCGGCACGCACGGCTTTCGTGGTGTTGCTCTCGATCGCCATCGGCGGCGGCGCGCTGCTGGGGCACGAGTTCCTCTTCTCGGCGATGGCGTACTTGATCTTGAACCTCGCGTACTCGTTCGCGCTGAAGAAGGTCGCGTATCTGGACGTGGTGGCGCTCGCGGGGTGCTACGAGCTGCGTGTGCTCGCCGGCGCGTTCGCCGCGGACGTGCCGGCATCGGTATATCTGCTGGTCGAGACGTTCTTGCTCTCGAGCTTTCTCGGTCTCGGCAAGCGCGCGCACGAGCTCGCGCACGTCTCGGCGGGTGGGACGCGGGCAGCGCTGCGCAGCTACTCGCCGGTCGTGTTGAAAGGGCTGCTCGCGATCACGGGGCTGGCGAGCGTCGTCACGTACACCGTCTACACGATGGATCCGCACACCATCTCGATGTTCGGCACGCCGTACCTCGTGTACACGAGCGTGTTCATGCTGGTCGGGGTGGGGCGCTTCGTGCAGCTGGTGCAGAGCGCCGATGCCGAGAGCCCCACGGAGGCGATGCTGCGGGACAAGCTCTTCGTGGTGACGGGCGTGCTCGGAGCGATTGCCGTCGTGGTCCTGATCTACGCGACCTGACCTTCCACGACGGGTGGGCGTAAGAGCCGCGGTGGGAACGCGCCGCAAGGGAAG
>CAYSCF010000524.1:0-4029 GCA_964429305.1 uncultured Sandaracinaceae bacterium
CGCGATCGGAGGGGACCTCGCCACCGTGCCCGTGCCTCGCGAGGAACGCGCGCGCCTTGTCGACGTCGAGCTCTCCCTTCGTCTTGTGGTGATCGCGGACGATGATCCCGTCGAAGCGGGTGGGATCGATCTCGATCTTGCCGGTCTCGTCCTCGATGAAGAATGCGCTCGAGCTCGTCTCGTGCGCGACGACGCGCCACGCGTCGCGCCAGTCCTCGACCGTTCGCTCTTCGACCAGCGCATCGTAGTGGGCGCACACGCGATGGCTGAACGGCGCGAGGAGCGTCGCGTGGCCTACGGTGAGCTTGCCGGTGACGCGCACGCGATGGCCGGGCCTCACGCGCGCGACCTTCACGAGCTCGGCGCTCTCGAGCGCGCGCCGCGTGCGCTCGTCGCGGGTGAAGAACCACATGACGGCGGCGGTGCTCAGAACACTGACGAGGATGGTGAGCGCAATCTCGACGGTCGGCATTCCGCGGAGACTACCCGAGGACGCGATCGAGCTGCGCGCGCAGCCACCAGCCGACCTGCTTGCGGCGCTGGAAGCCGGGGATCTGACCCCACGTGGTGAGCGCGTCGTCGAGGTCCTTCTTCGCCGCCGCCTTCTCGCCGAGCCTGCGGTGCGCGCGCGCCTTCTTCACGAGGCCTTCGACCGACGAGCTCGAGGTGGACAGATACCGATCGTACGCGTCGATCGCTTCGTCGTTGCGACGGAGCGCCATGAGCGCATCGCCCGCGAGCAAGTACGGCTCACCGAAGCGCAGCCGCGCGTCCTTCTGCACCGACTTCACGAGCGGATCGAGCGCGTCCTCGTACTTGCCCAGTCGATACGCGGCGAGCCCGGTGAGGAAGAGCAGCTCCGCATCGTCGGGGAAGCGCTTGCGCGCATCGGCGAGCAGCTCGCTCGCGCGACCGGGCCGCATGCGATCGAGATAGATGACGGCGAGGTCGCGCCGCGCGGTCGCGTTCGACGGGTTCGCTTCGATCTGCCGGCTCAGCGCCGAGATGCGCCCGAACGTGCGCACGTAGACCCACGGATCGGGAATCCATCGGCGGGCGAGGAACACCAGGCCGATCGGCACGAGCAACCACGGGTTCTGGCTGACGAGGCCCAGAACCATCATGGCGATCATGTAATAGAAGTATCCGTACCCGTAGCCCATGTTTCCCACGTGCGCGCCGCTCCGGTGCTGCACCTACGCGCGGCATCGGCAGACCTTCCCTCGGCGGAGCGCGAGCGTAGCATCTCGCCTCGCGCCTCCGTACCGCTCCGTGTCGATCCGTTTGCCGTGCGTTGCGGCGCGAAGCCGTCGATGGCGCGCGTGATATCGGCGCTGCGGAGGTGATCGAAATGGCTTCTCTACGACCGGTGCTCGGGCTCTCTCTCTTGGCGCTCGCGGCACCCGCTGCGGTCGCGCTCGCCGACATCCCGCAGGGCAGTCCCGCGGAGGCGCATCACCAGCTCGCGCAGATGCACGAGCAGCACGCGATGGATCACCTGCAGGCGCTGTATCAGCACGCGACGCATGCGAGCGCCGTGGACGCCGAGCTCGCGCGCGAGCACATCCACGCCGCGGGCGAGCATCTCACCGCGGGTCAGCGGCACGTCGATGCCGAGGAGCAAGCGATGAGCGAGGAAGACCGCGCGCGCGCCCACGCGCAGCTCGAGCAGATCCGCGCCGCGCATCAGGAGGCGGCCGAGCACCAGCACGAGCTCGAGGCCGACAGCACGGGGGCGACGATGGACGGCCACGCGATGGGCGAGCACGCCGCCGCGGAGTACCGCGCGATGCACCGCGCGCACGACGCCGAGGTCGCGATGGGCCGCCGCGTCGGCATGCACGCCGCAGTCGTGGTGCCGCCGGAGCGCGCTGCCGGACGGCGCTGAGAGCGAAGGGCTGCCCGACGTAGCAGGGCGGTCTTCGTTTCCCGGCGCTATGCTGTCGGGCGATGGCTGCACCGCGAGAACGAGGCGTCGAGCTGGCGGTCGGCGTCGGCGTGTGCGTCGCGGGCGCGGTGCTCGTGTACGCGATGCTGCTCGCCGAGGGCATCGGCGTTCGCGACGAGCTGATGCTCACGGCGCCCGAAGCGGCTCGGCCCGGAGAGACCATCGCGCTGCGCGCGTACCTCTATCACGACCCCGAGAACGCCGAAGGGCCCACGCCCGAGACCGGTGACGTGGACGTGGAGCTGCGCGACGGATCGCGGATCGTGTCGCACGCGACGCTGCATCCGGGCGCGCTCTCGTCGCTCGAAGGATCGATCGAGGTCGGCAGCGACGTGCACGGCGCGCTCTATCTCGTCGCGCGGGCGCGCACGGGCGGCCACGTGGTCGCGACGGTCGCGCGTGCGATCGAGATCGCGGACGACGCGGCGCCGGCGGCCGACGTCGATCGCGTCGCCTCGCCGCTCGCGCACTTCCAGCTCGGGCCGCTCACCCAGGTTGGCCCGGGCCTCGTCGCGACCGTCGAGCCGGGCACGCTCGCCTTGCCGCCGCCGGTCGTCGACACGCTCGATGCGTGGGTCGTCGGCAGCGTGTGCATCCCCGACGTGCGCTGCCTCGTCGCGGTCGACGTCGGCATCGAGAGCGTCGATCCGACACTGACCGACTGCGCGGGCGTCGAGGTCCTGCCGATGCTGCCGGTGACCGCCGTCGCGACTCGATATCACGTGCTTCCGCTCGTCGTGCACGGGCCGGAAGGGACCTGCACGCTCGCGGCGGTCTCGGGCGCGGAAGGAACGCGCGGACAGACGCTCGCGCATCGCACGATCCGTTTTCCGGTCGCCCTCGCCACGCCGTTCTTCGGCGTGGAGACGCCGATGGTCTACTCGACCGTGCGCTGGGCAGCGGTCGCGCCTCCGGGCCGCGACGGTGTCGTGCTCGACGTCTTCCACGACGGCCGCTGGCGCAACACGGTCACGCTCGCGGCGGGCAACGACCCGTCGGGCGCGCTCGACTATCGCGACCTGACGCTGGCGTTGCCGGCGGGCGTCTATCTCTTCGAGGCACGCTCGGACGCGCTGCCCAACACGGCCTACGTCGCACCCAGGTTGGTCGTGGTCGGCGGCGACGCCGCGCTCGCCGCCGCGCACGACGCGCCCGCGCTACCGGGTGCGCGCGGGCCCGAGCTGCAGTTCTTCCTCGCCTCGCACGAGCAACACGGTCTCGCGCTGCCGACGGCGACCAGCGGGCTCTCCGATGATCGCTCGCGATTGGATGGCCACAAGCGAACGGCGCGCACGATCGCGTTCGTCGGCATGGCCGTCGGGATTCTCTTGCTGGTGGTGACCGTGCTGCGACGCGGGCTGAACGCGGACGCGGAAGCGCGCGCGCTGATGGTGGCCGCAGGCGTGCCGGGCGCGGACGACTCGAGCGCGCGCCGCAGGGGGCGATTCACCGTGATCCTGACGGTGCTCGCGCTCGGATTGGCATGTGCGACGGGTGCGGCGTTGATCGCGGCGCACGACATCGCCATCGGGCTTTCGTGATGTGCGTCCGGACAATCGCTCGGGGTTGACAGACGCATTTCCAAGCGGACCGAGCGCGCGTTACGCAAATCCTGCGTTGGCCCGTTGCACGAGCCACCAAGTCCCGAACGGAAACAGCGTCGACTTGTCCACGCGCCAAGCCGCGAGTGCTTCGTAGTAAGCACGGCGCCAACTGCGAAGCGCATCGACCACACTCCGCATCAGCGCACCGTCCCCACCTGTCGCGACAACGGGATCTCGACTCGGGCGCAGCTCATCGGGGTTCCTCGGGCGGTCGAACGGATGCTGTGCCCGAACTCGGTCTGCGCCGAGGAAAGGGCGACGTTCAGCGCGGCGTTCCTTGCCGATCTCGTCCTCGGCGCGTGCGAGCTCGGCCGCGAGCCATTGGTGCCAGTCCTCGTCGGTTCCGCTCCACGTGGGCGGCGGACTGAGCTCGAGCGGCAGGCTGTCGTCGGCCAGATGCGAGAACCAGACACGCGGCCTTGGGGCGACGAAACAACCCGTCCCCGGCAGCGAAATGGCACCCGGCCAAAGTCGAGC
>CAYSCF010000525.1:0-4017 GCA_964429305.1 uncultured Sandaracinaceae bacterium
GGGCTGCACTGTACGACGCCGGTCCGCGCCCAGCCGTTCGACGGTGCGCTCGCGATCGCGATGGGAGGCGAGAACATCTGCGCCATCTTCGCCGGGGGCGCGGTGCAGTGCGCCGGGTACGGCGACTACGGCCAGCTGGGCACCGGCAGTGTGGTCGCGCGGCCCGACTATGCGATCACGCCGGTCTCCGTCTGTTTCGGCGGCGGCTGCTGAGGCTCGTTCTCTCGCGCGGGCTCGTGTACACCTTCGCGCCATGGCCAGCAGCAACACGTCCTTCGATCCGCGTGCCGCGCTCGCCGATCTCGATCGTCGCGCCCAAGAGGGTGGCGGCGCCGAGCGCATCGGCAAGCAACATCAGGCCGGCAAGCTCACCGCGCGCGAGCGCATCGAGCGCCTCCTCGATCCGGGCACGTTCGTCGAGATGGATCGCTTCGTCGTGCATCGCTGCACCGACTTCGGGATGGAGGAGCAGAAGATCCCGGGCGACGGCGTCGTCACGGGCTACGGCGCGATCGAAGGCCGCAAGACGTTCGTCTTCGCGCAGGACTTCACCGTCTTCGGTGGCTCGCTGAGCGGCGCGTACGCGCAGAAGATCACGAAGATCATGGATCTCGCGCTCAAGGTCGGCGCGCCGGTCATCGGCCTCAACGACTCGGGCGGCGCGCGCATCCAAGAAGGCGTCGAGTCGCTCGCGGGCTATGCCGAGATCTTCCAGCGCAACGTGCTCGCGAGCGGCGTCGTGCCGCAGATCAGCGCGATCATGGGCCCGTGCGCCGGCGGCGCCGTGTACTCGCCCGCGCTCACCGACTTCATCTTCATGGTGCAGGGCACCTCGTACATGTTCATCACGGGCCCCGACGTCATCAAGACGGTGACGCACGAAGAGGTCACCAAAGAAGACCTCGGCGGCGCGCGGACGCACAACGAGAAGAGTGGCGTCGCGCACTTCTCCGACGAGAACGACGCCGCGTGCCTGATGCGCGTGCGCGAGCTGATGGGCTATCTGCCGCTCAACAACCACGAAGATCCGCCGGTGCGCCCGAGCGCCGATCCGATCGATCGCGCCGAGATCGCGCTCGACTCGCTCGTGCCGCTCGACTCGAGCAAGCCCTACGACATCAAGCAGGTCATCGCGCACGTCGTCGACGACGGATCGATGTTCGAGGTGCAGGAGAGCTACGCCGAGAACATCGTCTGCTGCTTCGCGCGCATCGGCGGGCGGCCGATCGGCATCGTCGCGAACCAGCCGCAGGTGCTGGCGGGCTGCCTCGACATCGACGCGAGCGTGAAGGCGGCGCGCTTCGTGCGCTTCTGCGACGCGTTCAACTTCCCGATCGTCACGTTCGTCGACGTGCCCGGCTTCCTGCCCGGCACGAGCCAGGAATATGGCGGCATCATCAAGCACGGCGCGAAGCTGCTCTACGCGTACGCCGAGGCGACGGTGCCGAAGATCACGATCATCACTCGCAAGGCCTACGGCGGCGCCTACGACGTGATGGCGAGCAAGCACCTGCGCGGCGATCTGAACTTCGCGTGGCCGTCCGCCGAGATCGCCGTGATGGGCCCCGACGGCGCCGTGAACATCGTCTATCGCCGCGAGATCGAGCACGCGCAGGACAAGGTCGCCGCGAAGGCGAAGTTCGTGAACGAGTACCGCGAGAAGTTCGCCAACCCGTTCAAGGCCGCCGAGCTCGGCTTCATCGACGAGGTCATCGCCCCGCGCCTGACGCGCGAGCGCATCGCGAAGGGCCTCTGGCTCATCGGCGACAAGCAGCTCGAGAACCCGCGAAAGAAGCACGACAACCTGCCGCTGTGAGGCGTTCCGGCTGCCACGGGTGAAAGCTACAGGGGTGTGGCTACCGTAGCGCCGGAGGGAGACGGAAGACCTATGCGAGACCGCCGTGGAGACTCTGTAAAGGCCCAGGTACGATCCGCCGAAAGAACCTCCTGAAGGAATGGGTCGACGTGCCGCTCGTTCCTACGCCCTCGCCGGCCTGGCGCACGAGCGCGATCTTCGCGAGCCGATCGCCGACGAATTTCAGCGTCTCTCGCGAGCCCTCGCTCGCGCCCTCGTCGTAGACCCAGCTTCGATGTTGCCGACGACCGCGTGCAGGCGGATCGCGGTGAGGCCCGAGGCCGCGCTCAGGCTGCGGACGCCACCGTCTCTCGCAGCACGCGCGGGTGCCGCGCGGCGATACGTAGGAGCATCAACGCGGATCGCTCCGGCCGGCTCTCGCCGCGCTTCCAACTACGCAGCGTGGCGATGCTGACGCCGAGCGCTTTGGCGAGCTGCGCGGTCGTCAGCCCCACGAAGCGCTCGAGCGCGACGATGTCGTCGCCCGACGCGATATGACCGCTCGCGACGCGAAGCCGCTGCGATCGCGGCATCGCGCGCGCGAAGTCCGATGCCACCAGCTCTCGCGTCGTCTTCATCGGCTGCCTCGGTAGAGAGCGGCTTCACGCTGGGTCGCGAGCCTCGCGCTGATGATCCGGATCACGTCCTGCGCCCGCTCGGTCCACACGACGACCACGCTACCGCGCCGCGCTGGACCGATCGAGATGAAGCGCTCCTCGTCGTAGAGCTCCAGCGCGTCCGAGCCGGGCGCGAAGAGGGAAAGGACCTCCGCGAACGACAAGCCGTGCTTGCGCTGGTTCGCGGCGTTCTTCGCCGGGTCCCACTCGAATCGCAGTCCCAACGTGGGTCCTCCAGATGCACCGTCGACGGTCTCGGGCCCGCTTCGGGCGGTCACCGATCGGGTGACGACGAAGCGAGGGATGGACTGACGGCAACTGCGCGCCCACACGGCGCACCGAGCGATACGGGGACGGCCAAACAGGGAGGGCTCCTACGATCCCTATCGGCCACTGGCGTCCGAGGAGCGAGCGTCGCGCGTCACTGCCGCACGAGCACGATCTCCGCGAGCCGATCGCCGACGAACGTCAGTGTCTCTCGCGATCCCACGCTCGCGCCGTCGTCGTAGACCCAGTCTTCGACGGTGCCGATGACCGCGTGCTGGTGGATCGAGACCTTCGCGATGTACGGCAAGGGTGTGCCGAGCGAGAGCTGGCGGCGCTGCAATCGATCGCTCGGCGCGCCACACGCGCGCGTCACTTCGCCCCGCGACGAGCCGATCTCCACGACGCCGTGCTCGCATCGGAACATGTCGACGGGAACGTCGGCGCGTGCAGATCCCACGGTGGCGCCGAGGCCGAACACGATCACGAGGAGCGCGAGGACGTTCCGCATGCGCGTGACGAAGCATCGCGCGTGCCGCGGATCGCGATACAACGTACGCATGACGACGCACCAAGGCTCTTGTCTCTGCGGCGCGGTGCGCTTCGAAGTGCAGGGCGACTTCGAGCGCTTCTATCTCTGTCACTGCAGCCGCTGTCGCAAGGACACGGGCTCGGCGCACGCGGCCAACCTGTTCGGGCCCGCGGTCGCGCTCACGTGGCTCGCGGGTCAGCAGAACGTCACCACGTACACCGTGCCCGGCGCGCGCCACGCGAAGGCCTTCTGCGCGACGTGCGGCTCGGCGATGCCTCGGCCCATGGGAGCGGGCTTCGTCGTCCCGGCCGGCAGTCTCGACAGCGCGCTCGTGATGCGACCGACCGCGCACATCTTCGTGGCGAGCCGCGCGGCGTGGGATCACGAGCTCGAGACGGTCGAGCGTCACGACACCATCTCGGGAACGGGCAAGACATGAGTGAGCTCGTTTGTGACCTGTGCAGTCGTCTGGTGGCGCGCTCGGCAGAGCGATGCGCTTGCGGCGCGAAGATCGACTGGCTCCGCAGCGCGCCGGCCGCGCTTCGCGCCAAGCTCGGGCGCGGCGTGCTCGGGGCAGCCGTCGTCGGCACGATGACGAGCGCGTGCGGAGCGTGCGCGGCGACCTTCGATGTCGGTCCGGAGATCGACACTTCGCAGCTCGATGCAGGCCATCTCGATGCCGGCCGGGACATGGATGCGCACGTCTCACCCATTCCCGACAGCGGCTTCGGAGGCGACTGCGGCCTCGA
>CAYSCF010000526.1:0-4015 GCA_964429305.1 uncultured Sandaracinaceae bacterium
CATCATCTTCGCCGAGCCGGAAGCGCCGCCGCCGCCGGAGCCGACGACGGATCAGACGACCGAAGAGCCGACCGAAGAGGTCGCGCAGGAAGAGCCGTCGCAGGACACGCACGAAGAGCAGTCCGATCAGACGCCGGCGGAGCATCAGCAGGCGCAGGATCAAGATGCGCGCATGGTGGCCGAAGCGGCATCTGCGCAGGTCGATCAGCTCCTCCTCGGCGCGCTCGGCAGCGACGGCGCGCTCCACGACGTTCTCGCCGGCGGCGCCGTCACCGGCAGCGCAGCCGACGTGCTCGCGCAGGCCGCGGGCGTCGGCGTCGCGAGCAGCAGCACGGGCGGCACGCTTCGCGATCGCTCGGGCGGCGGCACCGTAGGCGGCACGGGTAGCCTGGGCGGCCTGCGCGCGGCCGGGGGCGACACGGGGGCACGCGCCGAAGGTGGCGCCGTCACCGAGGCCGCGCCTCGCGGGCGGTTCCATGCCGAGGCCGCGGACGAAGATGCGAGCAGCTCGGGCGACTTCGATCAGCAGGCGGTGGTCCGCATGATCCAGACGCGCCGGAGCGCGATCCAAGCGTGCTACGAGCGCGAGCTGCGTGCGACCCCGACGCTGGCGGGCCGCGTCGCGGTGCAGATGACGATCCAGGAGTCGGGCTCGGTCAGTGGCGTCCACGTCACCGACAACTCGACGGGCAACGACAACGTCGGCTCGTGCGTGGTGCGCGTCATCCAGGGCTTCCGGTTCAACCCGGGCCCGGACGGCGGAAGCGTGACCTACACGTTCCCGTTCGTGTTCGAGCCGCAGACCTGAGCGCTCGGCATCGGATGCCAACCGTTTGAACGCCGGCTGAGGCTCGCGCAACGGGTGGTGTGATGGTGTGTGACCGCAGTGTGGCGAGGAGCGCCGGGTGACGCGAACGGCCCAAGAACATGAGCCAAACGCGACGTTGACACCCCGACGCTCACCGATATACTCGCGACGGAACTTAGGCGAGGGGACGAGAAAGCGGGCGTGATGCTCGCTGCCTGCACGACGAGCGTCGTGCGGTGACCATCGTGGATGGTCATTCTCTTCCGCGCGGGGCGAAGCCGGGAAAAGAGCTCGTGTCGAGACAAGCCAGGAAAAACTTCGCTTTCGGGTGGGTCGTTCTCGCGGGCCTCGCGCTCGGCACTGGGACAGCTGCCGCGCAGAGCGCAGCAGCGCCCGCAGCGCCAGGCTCCGCGGGTGGATCCAGCAGCACGGGCGGCGGCTGGCTCGCCGATCGCGATTCGACGCAAGGCCCCGGCTTCCGCGTCGGTGACTTCGTCTTGCACCCGGGGCTCGGAGTAGAGGTCGGCTATGACTCGAACCTCTATTACACGCCGGACAGCGTACCCGCCGGGCTCCCCGGTCGCGTCGATACCGGGGTCCTGCGCGTCACGCCGAGCCTCACATTCGGAACGCTGACGGGGGAGCGCGCGTCGGGCGCTGGCGAAGGCACCGCCGCGAGCGCTCCGCCGACGGTGACGTTCTCGGGCGGCATTTCCGCGGCGTATTACGAGTACTTCGCAGATTCGACGCGACGCAACTTGGCCCTCGACGTTGGGATGCGCTTGAACGTATTGCCCCAACGGCCGTTCGGCTTCTCGGTATACGATACGTTCTCGCGTCAGATTCGGCCGTTCGTGCAGAACATCAATCCCGGGATCGGGATGGGCCGCGATCAGAACAACGCCGGGCTGCTCCTGAACTTTCAGACCGACGGCGGCGTCCTCCAAGTCAACACTGGATACGACTTCGGTCTTTCGTTCTACGAGGACTCGAACTTCGCCTACGCAAGCGCGTTCGTGCACACCATCTCGCTTCAGGAGACCTACCGCTTTCTCCCGCAGACCGCGCTCGTGCAGGACAATCAGATCCGCTACAACGACTACTTCAACGGTCGCACCGCGTCGTCGCCGGTTCTGCTCGAGAACAGCTGGCAGCTCCGCAGTCGTGTGGGCCTGAACGGCGCGATCACCAACGACGTTTCTTTCACTGCCCTCGTTGGCTACGCGGCGGGCTTCTTCAACAACACGATGCCGCTGACGTACGTCCAGAACTACGACGGCGTCGTCGCTCAGGCATCGCTCGCCTGGCAGATCGTCCAAGGCACGCGCCTGACGCTTGGCTACGACCGCAACTTCAACACGGCGCAGCTCGGTAACTACAACACGACGGACCGTGGTTTCGTCGCGTTTGGCACTGTCGTAGGCGGCGTGTTCTTGCTGAACCTCAGCGGCGACGTCGGATACGTCGACTATGGTGTGATCGTCCCGCCCGCGGGCTCCACGACGCCTGTCGGCACCAGCCCCTCGCGCCAGGACATCCGTGTGAACGCGGCTATCTTCGCCGAGTACCGTTTCACGGACTGGCTGGGCATCAACACGACGCTCCGTTACAGCGGCGACTTCACGGACTATCGCTACAACGTGATGGTCGGCATGACGCCTCTCGTCGATCCGGCTGGGTACAACAAGTTCGAAGCGTACCTCGGCGTTCGCGTCTTCTACTGATCGCCGGCTCTCCGCCGATGCGGAGAGCGCGACGGAACTCGAGCGCTCAGCCGAACACGCTCCGCCGAATGATCGTCTGCTCTCGGTCGGGACCGACCGAGACGATGGCTGCGTCGCAGTGGGTGAGCTGTTCCACCCGCTCGATGAACGCGCGGGCGCTCGCCGGCAGGTCGCTCCACGAGCGGCATGCGGTGAGATCGCCGCTCCAGCCGTGCATGTCTTCGTAGATCGGGACCACGCGATCGAGCCCGGTGGCCGGCGGGCGCTCCAGGCGACGACCGTCGAGCTCGTACGCGACGACCATGCGGATCGGGTCCCAGCCGCTGAGCACGTCGAGCTTCGTGATGGCGAGCATCGACAGACCGTTGAACCGCACCGCGTGACGCAGCACCGGGATGTCGAGCCAGCCGCATCGGCGTGGGCGCCCGGTGACGGCGCCGAACTCGCCGCCCGCTTTGCGTAGTCGCTCGGGCGCGGCCGCGGCCCGCGCGCGCGGGGACGGGCCCCCCCCGACGCGGGTCGTGTATGCCTTCGTGATGCCGACGACGCGATCGATGTCGGTCGGTGCCAAGGCGCCGCCACTCGCCGCGCCGCCCGAGAGCACCGTGGAGCTCGTGACGTGCGGGTAGGTGCCGTGATCGATGTCGAGCATCGTTCCCTGCGCGCCCTCGAGCAGAACGTTCGCGCCGCGCTGCTTGGCCTCGTGCAGCACATCCGATGCATCGCGGACGAGCGGCGCGATCCGCCGCGCCTGCTCGCGCAGCGTCGCCACGATCGCACTGACGTCGGGCGCCTCGCCGCCCAGCGCGCGGATCGTCGGGAGCCACGCCTCGACGTTCGCGCGGACTTTCGCCTCGAGCCCGTCGGGGTAGACCAGGTCGATCGCTCGCACGCCGCGTCGCGCGACCTTGTCTTCGTACGCGGGACCGATGCCACGCTTCGTCGTTCCGATCGCGCCTGCGCCCGACTCCCGCAGCCGATCGATCACCATGTGATGCGGCAGCACGAGATGCGCGCGATCGGACACGACTACGCGCGACAGGCTCGCGTCCATCGCGCCTCGCGCGATCAGCGTGTCGAGCTCCTCGAGCAGGACCGCGGGATCGATGACCATGCCCGGCCCGAGCACGCACATCGGTGTCGCGTGCAGCACGCCCGAAGGGACCAACCGGATGACCGTCTTCTGTCCGCCGACCACCAGCGTGTGGCCTGCGTTCGCACCACCTCCATATCGTGCGACGACCTCGGCGCTCGCCGTGAGCAAGTCGACGATCTTTCCCTTGCCCTCGTCGCCCCACTGCGCGCCCACCACGACCACGATCGACATGCTCACCTCTTGGAACGGAGGAACGAGGGCAGGGCGGACACGTCGATGCGTGCTCGCTCGCTGCCTTCGGAGTTCGGGAACACGGTGAAGACCTCGGCTCGCTCGCCCTTCACGATCACGAAGCGAGGATGGTCCCACACCTCGGCGTATCGACGC
>CAYSCF010000527.1:0-4014 GCA_964429305.1 uncultured Sandaracinaceae bacterium
CACGAGCAACGCCGCGGTTCGTCGCGCTTCTTCTGCGCTCGTGTCGCGCACGATCACCTGGATCCGGCCCTCCTCTCGCCGCAGCGTCAGCTCCGCGTCGAACGTCGAGCCGTCCGCGCGGCGCAGCAGCACGTTCTGTCGCTGGGTGTCGTAGACGGAGAGCGTCAACGTGCTGCGCACCGCCTCTTCGTCCACCGCGATCGTCCAGTAGGCGGCGCCCACGATGTCGCCGAACGTGCTCCGGGCGGCGCGGTTGAGCTCGAGGATGTGCCCGTTCGGATCGAGGACGAAGAGCGCGGCGCCAGCGTGCTCGACGAGATCGCGATACCGCTCTTCGCTCGCGCGGAGCTCCGTCTCGAGGCGCTCGCGAACGGTGAGATCTTCGATGAACGAGACGATGCGCAAGGGTCGTCCGTCCTCGTCGCGGACGACGTCCGAGGTCGCGCCGAGCGTGACGATGCTGCCGTCGGGGCGCCGCAGCTTCCTCCGCGTCCGGAGCCCACCACGGCTCTCGCGAATCTTGACGATCATCTCGCCGACGTCGCCTCGATCCTCGGGCGAGATCAGCGTCACGTAGGGCGTGCAGAGCAGATCCTTCTCGGGCCGGCCCAGGAGCTCGGCGTAGCGCCGATTCATCCAGAGAATGACGCCCGTGTACGGATCGAGGTGGACCACGCCGAGAGACGAGGCTTCGAACGTCGTGCGCAGCTGCGCTTCGTTTCGGGCGAGCGCGGCGTGTCGTCGGCCGAGCGCGAGCCGCGCGCGAGCGCGAGCGAGCAGCTCTTCGGGTGTGAATGGATCGAGCAAGACCTCCGTCGCGAGATCCTCGGCGCACTCCAGGCGCGCCAGACGTCCCGCGCTCTCCGAGCCGAGGAGCAGGACGGGCAGCTCGTGCGTGGCCGTTTCGACGCGCAGCGCGAGGAGCGCGGCACGAGCGTCGAAGCCGGGCCAGCGTGCGTCGTACACGACGAGGTCCGGTGCGGGCGCCGCTGCGACGGCGAGCTCGGCCGCATCCGCGCCGGAGCGCACCGTGCCGAGCGGCTGCAGCGTCGCCTCGAGCTGGTGTCTCACGTGGGCATCGGCGGACGCGATCGAGACACGCGCTGGCCGCACGTGCTTCGTGCTCGAGGAAGATGTCGCTCGCTCCATTCGATCCGATCGCCGCGGCTCACGAAGCGAGCCCTGACGGAGCCAGCTATGCACGCCGCGCACCTCCGCAAGAGGGGGTCTAACGGGTCGATGCGAGGGCTCGGACGATCAGCGCGATCTCGTTCGATCGCTGCAGGATGTCCGTGGTGGCTTTCGCGATGCGCTCGGGATCGCCGCGCCCGCTCCGCAGCATCGCCGCGGCGGCCGAGATTCCTTGGAGCCGTCCGTTCAGTGCATGCGCGGTGGCCAGGCTGATGTGCTCGCTCGGCTCGAGCGGAGCCTCGCGCGCGATCGGATCGGTCATACCCATCACGCTAAGCGCCGCCGCTCGCGCGTCCACCCGCGCGAGCCATTGCGGAGCGAACGTGGGTGCGTAGCTCGGCCCCCGTTGTCGCAACGATCGTCGGGGTAGTCATGGCCAGCGTGCTTCTCGTGGAAGACGACGACCTCGTTCGCGAGTCCGTCGCTTCGAGACTGTCTGCGGAAGGGCACGAGGTGCTCCAGGCCGCGTCGGCCGCTGCGGCGCGCCAGGTGCTCGAGACGTCCGGCGTCGAGCTCGTGTTGCTCGATCAAGGCCTACCGGATGCGGACGATCTCTCTCTGCTGCGCGAGATCGTGCGCACGTGGCCGGAGACCGCCGTCGTCATGCTCACGGGCCTCGCTTCGGTGAGCGCCGCGGTCCAGGCGATCCACGAGGGCGCCTACAACTATCTGACCAAGCCCGTGGACATGGAGCAGATCGTGATCGCGGTGGCGCGTGCGCTCGAGACGCATGCGTTGCGACGCGAGGTCCACGAGGTGCGGCGTGCTGCGCGCGAGCAGGGCGATCTCGACGGCGTGATCGGTCGCTCACCGGAGATGGTCCGCGTGAAGGCGCTCGTCGCGAAGTTCGCGCAGAGCCCTGCCTCCACCGTGCTCGTCACCGGCGAGAGCGGGACGGGCAAGGACGTGATCGCCCGCGCGCTGCACACACACAGCGACCGCGCCGACGGGCCCTTCACGAACATCACGTGCTCCGCGATGCCGGAGGCGCTTCTCGAGAGCGAGCTCTTCGGGCACGAGAAGGGCGCGTTCACGGGCGCCCACCAGCAGAAGAAGGGCCTGCTCGAGCTCGCCGATCACGGGACGGTCTTCCTCGACGAGATCGGCGAGATGAGCCCGGTGTTGCAGTCGAAGCTCTTGCGCTTCCTCGAGAGCAAGACGTTTCGCCGCGTCGGCGGAAGCAAGGATCTCACGCCCAGCGTGCGGGTCATCGCGGCGACGAACCGTGATCTGCGCACGGAGATCCAGAACGGCCGATTCCGCGAGGACCTCTTCTATCGTCTCTCGGTGCTGCACGTGCATCTGCCGCCGCTGCGTACTCGGCGCGCCGACATCGCCGCGCTCGTCGAGCACTTCCTGCAGCGCTTCGATCGCGAGTTCCACAAGTCGGTGCGCTCTGTGCGACCGGAGACGATGGCGCGGCTCGAGCGATACGACTGGCCGGGCAACGTGCGCGAGCTGCGCAATGCCATGGAGCGCGCCGTGCTGCTCGCGGACACGGCGATCCTCGACGACGGCGACTTCGATCTGTTGGCGCAGCCGACGACGGCGCCGAGCGCGATGGCGGAGCGAGCGTCGTCGGTCTTCGTGCTGCCGATCGAGGGCGTGGATCTCGCCGCGCTCGAGCGGAGCCTGGTGGAGCAAGCGCTCGCGCGCGCAGGTGGAAACCGAACGCGCGCGGGGCGACTGCTCGGGCTCAATCGCGATCAGGTCCGCTATCGCGCCGCCAAGCTCGCGGCGGCCCCGACGCACGACGAGCCCGAGCCGGTCTGAGCCTGCGGAGTCGTCCGCATCGCACCGCGCATTCGCGCGCAGCTCCCGCTCGGATCCAACACTGCTCTCCTCCGTCGGTCCGCGCGCGCGGCACGCTCGCTGCAAAAGCGCCGCCCATGAGTCACGCGCTCCTCGATCACGCTGCCTCGCCGGACGCCTCTACCCCCACGACGTCCGAACCGCCGCGGCGCGCAGAGCCATCGCTCCGAGCCCACGTCGTGCGGCTGCTCGAGCGTGAGCGCGACGCGCTGGTCGCCGCGATCCGCCAGGCCGAGCACGCGCACGCGGCAACACCGTGAGCGCGAGATCGTTCGCACCGACCGCGGACGAACGCGCGAGTGCGCTCGCCCGGAGGGTGCCTAGGATCCCGCCATGACGAGCGCCGTTTTCATCGTTCCCCAAGAGAGCTTTCGCGACGAGGAGCTCTTCGTCCCGCGCGACGAGCTCGAGCGCGCCGGCTGGATGTGCACGATCGCGAGCCGCGCCGTCGGGCCTTGTGAGGGAATGCGGGGCGGGCGCGTGCTCGCGACGCTCGCGCTCGCGCAGCTCGACGCCTCTGCGTACGACGCGGTGATCTTCGTCGGTGGCAATGGTGCGCGCAGCTTCTTCGAGGACGCGGATGCGCACCGCGTGGCCGCGCAGGCCGCACGCGGCGCCCTGATCCTCGCGGCGATCTGCATCGCGCCGGGGATCCTCGCGCGTGCGGGTGTGCTCGCCGGGCGTCACGTCACCGCGCACGCGAGCGAGATGCACGCGCTCGCCGACGCCGGCGCCATCGTGGCCCACACGAGCGTCGTGATCGACGGCAGGCTGGTGACGGCCGACGGTCCTCATGCTGCGAGCGCGTTCGGAGCTGCGATCCTGCGCGCCGCCTCGCCGCGGCCTGCGCGGACGACGCGCTCGATGCGGCCGCCGTCCAAGCCGAGCCCTCCTTCGGCGGCGTGAGCGCGCTTCGCGGCGACGGCGGAACGTCGATCGCGAGGACCGCGAGAGCCTCACTCGCGGTACAGGTCGACGCCCGGGCCATCCAGGAACGCTCGGATGCGCCAC
>CAYSCF010000528.1:0-4008 GCA_964429305.1 uncultured Sandaracinaceae bacterium
CCTCGCAAACCTCGTGGAGCGCGCTGGGCCCAGCGTTCTCGGCATCGGAGGTGCGACCGGGATCGCGTGGACCGACGACCTGGCCATCACCAGTGCGTCGTCGATGCGCTGCGCAAAAGGGGCCATCCAGGTTCGTCTCCCCGAGGGCGGGACCACGGAAGGGAGCATCCTGGGAGTGGATCCGGCGAGCGATCTGGCCGTCGTCCGGGTCCCGCAAGGGTGTCTGGCACCAATTGCCAGGTCCTCGGAAGCCAAGGGGATTCGTGTGGGCGAGGTCGTCCTCGCGTTGGGTCGACCGGGCCGCGCACTACGCGCGAGCCAGCGCATCGTGGGGCTCGTCGGCAAGGACGTTCGCGCACGCCGAGGACTCGTCCTGCGCGACTACGTCGAGATGGACCGCGGGTTTCCCGACGGGTTCGTCGGCGGCCCCGTGATCGACACCTCTGGCACCCTCGTGGGCCTCGGGACCGATCGCGTCATTCGCGGCGCCGATCTCGCGATGACCACCGCCCAGCTCGCCCCCATCGTCGATCAGATCGTCCAAGACGGCCGCCCCAAGCTCGGCTGGCTGGGCGTCGCCGTGCAGCCCGCTCGGCTCCCCGAGCGACTGGCTTCCGAAGTCCCTTCCCTCACGGGCGCCCTCGTCACCGCCATCGAGCCGGCGGGCGCCGCCGACACCGCGGGCATCGTCGTGGGCGACGTGGTCGTCGCGCTCGACACCGCGACCATCGAAGGCCCCGACGCGCTCCTCGCGATGCTGCGCAACCTCGCCGACAAGACCGTCAGCCTCCGCCTCGTGCGCGGCGGCGCGATCGCCACCGTCACCGCGACGGTCGGCACCCGCAAGCGCTGAAGCGGCCTCTTCCGGCCGTCCGCGAGGACGCCGGAAGCTTCACATCACGCCGGTAATGATCGCGCGAATCGCCTGCGTGCTGAGCGCCGCCGAGTACCCATCCTGGAACCGGGGATCCTCGTAGCAGTTGCGTCCGGTGACCCGCGTGCCGTCGCCATCGATGCATGCGGTGACGACCGGCTGACATGCGGGCCCAGTCGTGTGCGTGGCGACCTCGAACGTCTCGAGACCATCGCCATCGAGGTCCACGTCCGGGCTCGTGGGCTGGATGTTGATGATCGCGATGCGTGCACCGCCGATCAGCCAGTCGACCAGCGTAGAATCCTGCATCGACCCGTCGCACGGTGGGTTGATCGTGATCATGAACCCGCCGCCACCACCGAAGCTCTCGATGAGCCCCTGGTTGATGAACGAGAGCGTCTGCGACTGGACGACGCCGCAGATGAACGCGTTGTCGAGGCTCCAGAGCTGACCGCTCATCGCCATCGTCGTCCCGCGGAGGTACGCCTCGCGAAGCGTCAGCGGAAGCGGCCCCAGGTTCAGATTCAAGTCCTCCGGACCACCGCGCAACGCGTTCGCCGCGATGCTCGTCTGCAGCGACGTCAGCGGCGATCCGTCCGCGTTCAGCGAAGCCATCTGCACCGTGAACGTCCCGCTGCCCGAGTAGTTGTTCGACGCGTCCATGTCCGCGTCCTGGCCCGTCAGCCATGCGGTGCGCAGGTCGGGATCGTTCGCGCCCGTGGCATCGTCGAGCCCGAGGTACGAGAGCAAGATCGTCGGGCCACCGCCGCCGCCACCGCCCATGAACAGCATGTTCAAGAGGCCGAGGCCCGAGCCGAGCGCATCGGCGAAGCGGTTGTCTGGGACGCCGTCGCCCGAGTAGTCGCAGCCCATCGACGCGCCGGCGAACGCCATGTCGTGCAGCACCATCGACTGCTCGTTGCGACAGTCCGCGCCGCAGCCGTCCCAGCGATGCGGCGGCATGTTCATGTCGTTGTCGCACTGCTCGCCGGTGTCGACGACGCCGTTGCCGCAGCCCGTGAGCGAATGACAATCGGCCGCGCACGTCGGGGTCGAGTCGCAGACCTCACCGGCGGCGTAGTCGATGATGTGGTTACCGCACGTCTCGTTCGAGAGGCAGTCGGAGCGGCATCCGTCGCCGGAGAGATTGTTGCCGTCGTCGCAGACCTCGCCCGCATCGAGGTGGTGATCGCCGCAGCGCGCCTCCCAGTGACACGTGGCCGAGCATCCGTCACCGGGCGTGACGTTGTGATCGTCGCACGACTCGCCTCCCTCGATGATCCCGTTGCCGCACATCGGAGGCGGCGGTCCGGCGTCCGGGCCGGCATCGAACGGCGTCCCCGTATCGGGGCGGTTAGCATCGGGCAAGATGATGCCGCTGTCGGTCAGGTCGCCTTCGTGCGAGTCACTGCAGCCGACGCCGAGCGCGGCGAAAGGGAGAGCGACGACCAACGTGTAGCGAAAGCGAAGCGTCATGAGAGCTCCTGGGGTGATCGCGGACGCGCGACTCTACCAGGCCCAGACTGCACGCCGGTAGCCCCGTCGGCCAAGAGCGGAGCGTGAGTCTACTGACTGGCCGCGATGAGCCGCTGGTAGAGAAATGCACTCGCGCGCGGCCGTCGCTCTCCGGTCACGCGATCGACTTCGACGAGACCGAAGGGAGTCGTGAAGCCCTCCGCCCACTCGAAGTTGTCCAGCAGCGACCAGTGGAAGTAGCCACGTACGTCGGCGCCGCGCTCGCGGGCGATGCTCACGGCGCGCACGTGGTCGGCGAGATAGCGCTGTCGTAGCCCGTCCGTGGCATCGAAGACGCCGTTCTCCGTCACGAACACGGGCTTGCCGAGAGCGGCGATGCGCAAGAGCTGCCGGGTGAGACCTTCGGGATGTGGCTCGCCCCAGTCGACGTCGCCGTGGCGGATGCTGTTCTTCTGGACGTGACGTCCGAACAAGAGGGCGGGGACGCGCGGATCGAAACGGACACGGTAGCGGCCGTAGTAGTTCAGGCCGATCCAGTCGAAGCTGGCGCGGAGGCCGGGCACGTCGATGGACGTGGGTGCCAGAGGTGGGCGTAAGCGTCCGGTCTCGAGCGCGTCGAGCACGCAGCCGGTGAACGCATGGTCCTGTGCGAAGGCCACGGCGCGATCGCGGCGACGCTCGGGCCGCTCGGGATCGAACACCGGCGCGTTCAGGACGATGCCTACGGAGGTGTCTGGCACCATGCGACGAATCGAACGGACGGCGCCTGCGTGAGCGTGCAGAAGTCGCGCAAGAACGCGGAATTGCGCGATGGGCGAGCCCTTGCCAGGTGGCCACGCACGACCGCCGAAGCTCATCATTGCATACACGCTCGGCTCGTTGAACGTCGCCCAGTGCGTCACGAGGGGACCGAGCCGGGCGACGACATGCGCGGCGAATCGCGCGAAGCGCTCGACCGACTCGTCTCGCTCGAACCCACCCCGGGCGGCGACCCAGCGTGGCAGCGTGAAATGGTGGAGCGTGACGCTGGTGTGCAAGCCGAGGCTGCGCGCGTGCGCGAGGATCGCTTCGTAGCGAGCGAACGCGTCCGAGTCCCACTCGTTCGGCGCTGGCTCGAGTCTGGCCCACGAGAGGCCCATGCGATGGGCGTTGTGGCCGAGGGAGCGCGCGAGCGTGAGGTCGTCTTCGGCTTTGCCGAGCCACCAGCCGCACGCCTGATCCGCGTTGGTGCCGTCGGCGATGTGCCTGGGATCACGCGTCCAGTCGGACCAATCGCTGGGCTCGACCGACGACGGCGCGCCGCCCTCGACTTGGTGATGAGACGTCGCGGCACCCCAGAGAAACGGAATCATTCAGCCTCGAGGGCCCGTGCCGAGGTGCCAGATGTGCGGGACGGGGAATCGTATCCGAGAGCGCGCGGGGTGGGATGCCAGGGGCGGGCGGATGGGAGGGATGGTGCCAGACACCTGACGCATTGGCGGATGGTGCCAGACACCTGAGGCGTGGCGGATGGTGCCAGACACCTACGCCTTCCCGGGTCCCGCCCGCGACCTCTTTCCCGGCGCCCCCTTTCCGGTCCGCCGCCACCCGCCGCCACCTCCGCCCATTTCGTTCGAGATCCCGGCGAAATCCGGCTGCTCGTGTCCGGATCCGCGCTT
>CAYSCF010000529.1:0-3990 GCA_964429305.1 uncultured Sandaracinaceae bacterium
CGTCACGCTGCACGGATCACCCGCGCATCGATCGCGGACTTGCATGGGATCGCAGCTCGAGCCGCTCGGCACGATGGGCCGCAACGACGCGGTCAGCTCGTAGCGCAGCGTCGTGTCCTGCACGAGACCGTTCCACGACTCGACGAACACCGAGTAGCTCCCGGCCGCTGCGTGCAAGATCACGAGCCGAGAGAGGAACATGCCCGCCGGCTGGTCGGGGTCGTCGTCGTTGCACCAGCTCGTCATCGAGCTCGCAGGCTCGACGCAGTCGCTGCGCGCGTAGAGCACCGTGTCGGCGCCGGTCTGTGTGCCGGGGTTCTCCGTCGAGAGCACGAGATCGACGTTCACCATGTCCGGCACGGTCACCGTGTAGATGTCCTCGGTCCCCGGCGTCAGCCCACAACTGCCCTGGAACTCGCCGTTGCCCGGCATGAGCACGCCCATGATCGAGGTCGACGTCGCGGTCGTCGTGACCGGCGGGATCGTCAGTGCGCTCGCCGCGCTGCAGAGCGCCGCGCGTTGGGGGCTCGGCTGGCACGTGTGCGGAGCGCCGGGCGCGCAGTTGAGCTCTTCACTGCACACGTGGGTCGCGTCGCACGTCTCTCCGTGCAGCGCGATCGAGCCGCCGAGCATGGGCGCGCGGATGTCGACCTCGCTCACCGCCTGGGGCTCGTCCATCGTGCGCACGTACGCAGTGGCGGCGCCACCGACGAGCGGAAGCTGATCCGTCGTCAGCGTCAGCCGCGCTCGCTCGACGAACGTCGTCGCACCGGAGACGGAACGCGCGAACGGAAATTGGAGCGAGTCCGCTGCCGTGCGCTGATGGTCGCCGTCGATGTCGATCAGCTCGCCGGCAGGCCCGTGGAATCGCACGAGCACGCCCCAGCCGTTGCCGTCGACGTCACCGCCGGACACGTCGACGAGGAGATCGGTGTCGGCGAGCAGCACGTTCGCGGAGTCGATCGTGGGTGGCGAGTTCGAGCGTGACGTGATCGAGAGCGTCGTCGGCCCTTGGAGCTGCGTCGAGAACGACGTGACGATCAGAAAGACGTGATCGCCGCCGTTCGCCAGGAAGTCCGCCCGTGCGCGCGTGTCCTGCTGGTAGTCGTCGAAGCACGTGCTCGTCGTGCCGCCGCAGATGCCGTACCGGACGGCGATGATCGTATCGAGCTGGCGATCGGTGCCGGGAACGCCGGTGTTCGCGGTGATCGCGTGCGGGCCGGTGCCGGGGACGACGATCTCGTAGACGACCTGGCCCGTGTCCGTCGCGTCGTTGCAGCCGGTCGTGAGGCTGTGCGGCGCGGTCCGCAGATCGTACGAGACCAGCGAGGCCGTTCCGTCGACGAGCGTGACCATCTGCGGATGATCGCAGCTCGGCGCGCGCATCAGCTGACCCTCTTCGAGGGGTGGCGTCGTGGTGGTCCCGCAGCCCGCGATGGCCACAAGGAAGTAAGGTACGAGCGCCCGACGATTCATCCGTCGAGCAGGGTCGCAAACGCAGGAGCGTCAGGTCAACCCGTACGGTCGTGGGGGCGGCGCCCAGGCTTGACCCTTCCGAGCGCGAGTCCCATGATCGCGCGCCCTTGGGAACCGCACGCGCGCGAACGAAGCCGCCCCTCCTCGTCGGTGAGCACCCGTTCGGCAGCAGCCTCCGGGTGCGCCGCTACCGGCTCGAGAACGGGCTCACCATCCTGATCCTGCGCGACCCGAGCGCGCCGATCGTCTCGTACCACTCGTGGTTTCGAGTCGGCTCGCGCCACGAGACGCCTGGAAAGACGGGACAAGCGCATCTTCTCGAGCATCTGATGTTCATCGAGACGAAGTCGCTCGCCGAGGGCGAGTTCGACCGCGTGCTCGAGGCCGAGGGCGGCGAGAGCAACGCCGCGACGTGGACCGACTGGACCTACTACTACGAGAACCTGCCGGCCTCGGCGTGGAAGCTCGCCGTGAAGCTCGAGTCGGGTCGCATGAACGGTCTCGTGCTCGGGCCCAAGCGCGTCGCGTCGGAGAAAGAGGTCGTCGAGAGCGAGCGTCGCGATCGCGTCGAGGACGACGTCGACGGCGCGGTGTCCGAGAAGCTCTACGCGAGCGTGTTCGGACGCCAGCATCCGTACGGCTGGCCGACGATCGGTTGGATGAAGGACATCAAGGCCTTCACGATCGCGGACACGCGCCGCTTCTACCGCGCGCACTACGCGCCGAACCATGCGACCATCGTGGTGGCGGGCGACGTCGATCCCGACGACGCCGTGCGCACGATCGCTGCTGCGTACGGGCACTTTCCTTCATCGCCCGCACCGACGCCTTCCCCGTTCGTCGTGCCCACGCTCCGCAGCGAGAAGCGGATCGACATGCGCTGGCCGACGCCCACCGAGAAGCTCGCGATCGGCTGGGTCGCGCCCGGCTTCGCGCAGCGTGATCACGCGGTCGTCACGGTCCTCACGCACCTGCTCGCGGGCGGTCGCAGCGCACGTCTCCACGTGGATCTCGTGCGCGAGCGCGAGATCGCGAGCGAAGTGCGCATGTCGCTCGCTCCCTTCCGCGAGGCGTCCCTCGTCGATGTATGGGTCTCGCTCCGCGAAGGACATCGCGCGGACGAGGCGCTGCGCGCGATCGATCTCCAGATCGCGCGCCTCGCGAAGGAAGAGGTTCCGGCCGCCGAGCTCGACAAGGTGAAGAACGGCCTGGAGCTCTCGTTCCTCGGCGGTCTCGAGACCGTGCCTGGAAAAGCGGAGCAGATCGGCTTCTCCGAGACCGTCGTAGGTGACCCGAGCCACGCGTTCGTGCGTCTCGAAGAGTACCGGAGCGTGACTGCCGCCGATCTCAAGCGCGTCGCGGCGCAGATCCTGGGCAAGGACGCGCGCACGATCGTCCGCGTGCTCCGAGGGCGCGCGTGAGCGGCGCAGCGCGCTTCGTCACCGCGGCCGGCGTCGTCGTGCTCTCCGAAGAGAGTCACGCGATCCCGCTGGTCGACGTCACCGCGGTGCTCCGCACGGGCGCGCTCGCGGATCCGGAAGGGCTCGAAGGCCTCGCCCGCGTCGCGGCCCGGATGCTCCGCATGGGCACCAAGACGCGCAGCGCCGAAGAGACCGAAGAGCTGCTCGAGCGGCTCGGCGCCTCGCTCAGCATCGACGTCTCGCACGGCACGATCCGCTTCATGGGATCGGTCATCGCGCGCTCTTTCCCAGAATTTCTGGCCCTGTTCGGAGAGATCCTCCGCGCGCCGGCGCTGCGCCCGAAGGATCTCGCGCGCGTGAAGCGCGAGTCGATCGCGGATCTCTCGCAGCAGCGCGACAACGATCGTTGGCTCGGCAGTCGCGCGTTCCGCTCGGCGCTCTTCGGCGATCACCCGTACGCGCGATCCCCGCTCGGCTCGGTGGCGAGCCTGCGTCGTGTGTCGCTCGAGGACGTCTCTGGCTTTCTCCGGCGCTACGTGACGGCGCCGAATCTCGTGCTCGGCATCGCGGGCGACGTCTTCGGCAAAGATCTGCCGAAGCTCGTCGACGCCGCGCTCGGTGGGCTGCCGCGCTCGACGCCGAAGCCGATCGCGCTCGCGTCGCCGAAGCGCATCGCCGGCCGACGTCTCGTCATCGTCGACAAGCCGGGCCGAACGCAGACGCAGATGTTCCTCGGCACACTCGGCTCGCGTCTGCGCGATCCGGACTTTCACACGCTTTTCGTGGCGAATACCGCGTTCGGCGGGACGTTCAGCTCGCCGCTCATCCAGGAAGTCCGCGCTGCTCGCGGCTACAGCTACTCGGCATCGAGCCGGCTCGGTGCCGATCGCGAGCGCGAGGCGTGGACCATCTACACGCACCCCTCGAGCGAGAGCGCCAAGGATTGTCTCGCGCTCGAGCTCGAGCTGGTCGAGCGCTTCGTCTCGCGCGGGCCGACGGCCACCGAGCTCGAGTTCGCCAAGAGCTACCTCGTGAAGAGCCATGCGTTCGACCTGGACACCCCGCAGAAAAGGCTGGAACCGCGCGTCGAGGC
>CAYSCF010000530.1:0-3985 GCA_964429305.1 uncultured Sandaracinaceae bacterium
CCGGAGATCCGACCGAAGCTTTGGAAGAGCGCGAAGGTCTCGTGCTCGTCGACACGGGAATCGGCGTGGACGACGTGCGCGACCCGCGAAGGCTCGGTCTTCTCTTCGGTCCCGCCATGGCGATCGACGCATCGAAGACGCAGATGCCGGCGCTGCCCCAGCTCGAGGCGCTCGGCTTCCGCCGCAGCGACGTGCGGCACATCGTGCTCACGCACGTCGACTTCGATCACGCCGGAGGGCTCGCCGACTTCCCCGAGGCGAAGGTGCACGTCCACGCGAAGGAGAAGGACGCTGCGCTCGCGCGCGCGAGTCTCCGAGAGAAGACGCGCTACCGACCCGAACAGCTCGCCCACGGGCCGTCGTGGGAGACCTATCAGGAGCTCGGCGAGCCCTGGAAGGGCGTTGCCGCCGTTCGCCAGCTCGAGGGCCTGCCCCCGGAGATCTTGGCGCTCCCGATGCACGGCCACTCGCGCGGCCATGCTGCGATCGCCGTCGACACGGCACGTGGTTGGCTCGTCCACGCAGGCGATGCGTACTTCCACCGGAGCGTCGTCGAACGTGGCGATGCGACGGGCACACCGTGGGGGCTGCGCTGGGTCGAGCGCTTCATCGCGATCGACTACGAACGAGTGCGCGCGAACCACACGACACTCGCGCGCCTCGCGAGCCAGCCAGGCGTCGATGTCTTCAGCGCTCACGACCCCGTCGAGTACGAGCGACTCCGCGCGCGCAGTCATCGGATGAGCACCTCCGACGATGCTCGTGCGCGCTGAGGCGCCAAGCGTCGAGCGCGCGCGGCCACGCGTCGGGGAGCCGGCATCGCCCGCAGTCCCGGCCCGTGTCGCCTCTTCAGCCGCCCGGGTCCCACACCGAGACGACGTCGAGCATCGAGCTGCCGACCTCGAGCACGATCTCGCCCGCGGGGAGATCGACGATGTCACCCGCAGCGAGCGTGAACGCCTGCTCCCCCACCGTGAGCTGCGCAGTGCCCGCCACCACGTACAGGCGGCTCGCCCTGCGCGTCAGGGTCCACTCGGAGCCGGCGGCATACACGTTCGGCGCGATCCGGCTCGATGGAACCGAGCCGTGTTGCGCCGCCACCGACGCCTTGTCGATCGCGCCGTCACGCCCGTAGTCCCATCGCGCGCGAGTGAGCATCCGTCCTGCCGTATCGCGTATCTCGGGTCCGAGCCTATCGATTCGTGAAGCGCTGACGAGCGGCAGCACCGCGTCGGGGCTCTCGGTGGAGATCACCACTCGAAACGTTCGTAGCCGTGGCTCGGCGCCGGATGGCGTCGCGCTCTGGCTCTCGTGCGCGGCGTGCGTGCGTGCGTGGGCTCGACGGGCCGCGTCGGCTGGATCACGACCGCGGCGGGGCTCGACGCGACGATCGAGCTCGGAACGTCCACGATCGTGGGGGGCGTTTGCTCGCGCGTCGCGACCGGCACGCTCGCGCGCTCGTGCACTTCGCTGGGAGCAGCGGTTCCGCTCCCGAGCGTGATCGCGAGCGAGGCCACGAGCATCGATGTCGCGATCGCCGCCGCGCCGATCGTGGCGGCACGCTTGGAGACGGGTCGCCCGAGCGCGAACACGACGTTCGTGCTGCGCCGTCCGAGCGCCGCGAGCGCGAGCTCACGCTCCACGTCCGGCAGACAGAGGGCCAGCTCGCGATCGAATTCTTCGGCGTTGGTGGGTCGCGCACGAGGGCTCTTCGCCAGCGCGCGCAGCACCACGCGCTCGAGACTCTGCGGAATCGGCCGATCGGGCGCGGCTTCGCCGGGCGACTTCGGCATCTCGCGGATGTGCTTGGACATCACGACGACCGCATCGGTGTCGACGAACGGCGGATGGCCGACGAGCATCTGATAGAGCAACACGCCGACCGCATAGAGATCGCTCCGCTGATCGAGCGGCTTTCCCTGGGCCTGCTCGGGCGACATGTAGCGCGGCGTCCCGAACACCGTCCCCGCTTGCGTCTCGAGCTGGTCCAGCTGCGGCGCGTCGCCTCTGAAGATCTTCGCGATCCCGAAGTCGAGCACCTTCGTGACCGGCAGCGTCTCGCCCGCGATCTTCGCGAGGAAGACGTTGTCGGGCTTGAGATCGCGGTGCACCAGACCCTTGCCGTGCGCCTCGGCGAGTGAGCCGAGGATCTGGCGCGCGATGTCGACCGCCGTTCGTACGTCGAGCGCGCCTTCGCGCTCGAGACGCGCGGCGAGCGACTCGCCTTCGAGCAGCTCCATCGCGAGATAGAAGTAGCCGCTCGCGTCTTCGCCGAAGTCGAGCACGCGCACGGTGCTCGCGTGCAGGAGCAGGCTCATCGCCTTCGCTTCGCGCTCGAATCGAGCGACGTTCTCGCGATCGGCGCTGCCCTCGGGCCGGAGCACCTTGAGCGCGACCTCGCGCGCGAGGCCGACCTGCTTGGCGCGGTAGACGGTGCCCATGCCGCCGACCCCGACGCGACCGACGATCTCGTAGCGCTCGGCCAGCGTCGTGCCGAGCAACGCGTCGCTACGGCTGGCGGCGTAGTCGGAGCTCGCGATCAGCCGCGCCCCGTCCGTCGGACACGTCTCCGGCGTGTTGATCGGGAAGACCTCACCGCAGCTGGGACAGGTTCGCATGGGTGGAACGCACGCCGGGCTACCCCATCTCGGGCCGGCTGCCAACGGGACGACGCGCAATGAAATGAAACCGGACGCGGCTCGCGACTTCGGCCCGCCGGAAGCGGCCACGCGGCGCGCCTTCAGCGCAGAGAGCGCTGCGGCGGCCCGACGTACTCGCTGCCCGGACGGATCAGCTTGCCCGTCGCGCGCTGCTCGGACCAATGGGCCAACCATCCTGGGATGATGCCCAGCGCAAACGCCGTCACGTAGTCGGCCGGGCCGACGCCGAGCGCATCGAGCAGCACGGCGCCGAACAGATCGATGTTGGCGAAGATGCGCTGCTTGGCCCAGTGCTGGGTGACCTCGGCCTCCATCGCCTCGGCGACAGGCAGCAAGCGCGTGTCGCCCATCGCGTGCATCGCCTCGCGCAGCGGAGGCACGCGCGGATCGGGCACCTTGTAGACGCGGTGCCCGAAGCCCGGCAAGCGCGCCTTCTGCGCGTGTTGCTCTGCGACGAAGCGCGCGATGTCTCCCGAGGCGTCGGCGCGGAGCAGGAGCTCGCGCGCTTCGGCCGTGGCGCCGCCGTGCCGTGGCCCCGAGAGCGTGGCGGTCGCAGCCGCGAGGCTCACGCCCGGTCCGGCGCCGGACGAGGCCGAGACGCGACACGCAAACGTCGATGCCGCCAAGCCGTGCTCGGCCTCGAGCGAGAGCAACACTTCGAGCGCACGTTCGGACGCCGCGTCGGTGCGCTTGCCCGCCACTACGGCCAATGCGCGCCGCGCATACGGCCACGACGCGGGCGGGGGATCGACACCCGTCACTGCCGCTGCGATCGAAGGCACGCGCGCGAGCACGCGCTCGGCGCGCGCGAGATCGTTCGGTGCTGCCTGCCCCGTGTCGAGCAGCGCCATCGCCGCCACCAGCGCCGCCGAGCGCGGGAGCGTCTGCCCGAGCGAGCGCGCGAGCTTCACGATCTCTTGCGGGAGCTCGGCATCGCGGGTCATGCGCGCGCGAAAGGCCGCGTCCTGCGCGTCGGTCGGCAGCTCCCCGGTGAGCACGAGCTGCGCGACGCGCTCGTAGGGCAACGCACGCGCGAGCTCGGGCAGCAGATATCCGCGCACGAGCGCGATGCCGCGCTCGCCATCGACGTGTGCGATCTGCGTCCGCGCGACGACGACACCGGCGAGGCTGCCGTCCAGGGAAGGAGCCGCGCCCGGGCTTGCTTGCATGCGCGCGCGAGCGTCGGCCCGCGGGCGCACGGCTGTCAACGACGCCTCCGCGGTTCTCCGGAGAATGGCGCGCCAACCCGATCGGTTGCGGAGGGTTCTGAGACAACGGCTCGCCAACGTCTCGGTTGCCGGGCCATTCTCGCAGAGCCCCTTCGC
>CAYSCF010000531.1:0-3977 GCA_964429305.1 uncultured Sandaracinaceae bacterium
CATGCGTCCGACGTCTCGTCTGTCGAATGCCTTCGTTCAGCTCTTGGGAGCGCCCATCGCACGCGTTACGGCGCCGACCTCGCGCGTCAACGCAGCCTTGAGGAAACAATAGGCATTCTGCAGCGACGTGAGCTCGGGAGTCGCGACGATCAAACGCAGGTCCCCGGCGCCGAAGAGATCGAGTGTGTGGAAAGACGCGCCCGCGCCCACGTCGACGATGACGACGTCCGCGTCGATCGCACGAACGTGCCGCACGAGCTTGAGCTTCTCTTGATGCGAGATGTTCGCCGAGCCCGGCAGGCTGGTGCCTGCGACGAGCGAGAGCCGCGGAACGCCGGTGCCCACCATCGCCTCGTCGAGCCGACCGATCTTGCGATCGAGCAGCGCCCGCATCGTCGGTCCGATGCGATCGACGCCGAGCAGCGTGTGCAGCGTGGGCGTGCCGAGGTCGCCGTCGACGAGCACCGTCCGAAGCCCGATGGCAGCGAGCGTGACACCGAGATTCACGGCGACGAGGCTCTTGCCCACGCCTCCTTTACCACCACCGACGGCGACGCGGATGGGAGAGGCGCTCATGGGTTCGTGTCTCCGTCGTGTGCGGCGTCGACGGCAGCGTCGGGCGATCCATCCGATTGCGGCGGCTCGGTCTCGGCGTGCGCGCCGATCGGAGCCGGAAGATGGTCGCCCTCGATGGGGGGCACTCCGTGCGCGGTCACGTGCTCCGAGCCGCGGCGAACGGCGAGGATCGAGAGGCGCCGGTTGCGTGGATCGAGCGGCTCGTCCGGGTACAGGAGGTCGGAGTCCGCGTGCGCGACGACCGCGACGATCTGTCCATGCGCCACGCCGTGTTGCTCGAGGTACTCGCGCGCTTCGTCGCCGCGGCGGAACGAGAGATCCCAGTTGTCGAACGTCGCTCCCGCAGGGAACGGGCGCGCGTCGGTGTGCCCGTGGATCTGCAGATGATTGGGAATGCTCCCGAGCACGGGCCCGAGTGTGTCGAGGAACGTGCGCAGAGGCGCCGAGAGCTCGGCACTGCTCAGACCGAAGAGGAGGTCCTCACCGCCCTCCGAGATCTGGATCAGCAGGCCTTCGTCCACCACGCTCACGTCGATTTGTTCACGCAGCGCCTGTAGCTGCGGGTCGTCGAGCACCGCGAGATCGAGCGCGCGCTGCATCGACGTAGCGGCCTGCTCGAGCGAGCCCTGCTCGCGCATCTGCGGCGTTCCGCCGCCGACCGTGGGCCCGTGGCCGGAGGGAACCGCGTCGCCGATCACGTGCCCGCTTCCCGAGAACACGCCGGAGCGGAAGTAGTGCGCGAGCTCGGAGCGTGTGACCTCGTCGGTCTGCGACACCAGCCAGAGCACCATGAAGAACGCCATCATGGCAGTCACGAAGTCGGCATAAGCCACCTTCCACGCGCCACCATGATGGGCGGCATGTCCGCCCTTCTTCTTGATGATGATGATCCGCGGGCGGTCTTTGGCGATGGGCTTGGCCACGTCAGCCGCCCGCCTTCATGGCTTTGAACGCTCCGTCCATCTCCTTGGCGGAGGGACGCTCGTCGGTGTAGATGGCGCGGCGCGCGAACTCGACCGCGAGCTCGGGCGTGTTGCCGCGCGCCGCCGCGAGGACGCCGTCCTTGATGCAGAGCAAGTAGCGGTGCCGTGCGACGCCGGTGTTCTCGATGCTGGTCGCGACCGGGCCGATCACGCCGTAGCAGAGCAGGATTCCGAGGAACGTGCCGACGAGCGCAGCGGCCACGTGCTCTCCGATTTCTTCGGGTCCGCCGTCGAGATGGCCCATCGTGATGACGATGCCGAGCACGGCCGCGACGATCCCGAGGCCGGGCAGTGCGTCACCGGCCGTGCGGATGAGCGCGATGGGCTGGTTCTCTTCTTCGTGCATCGTCTCGAGATCGCCGTCGAAGAGCAGCATCAGGTCTTCGGGCGAACAGCCATCGACCAACTGCCTCAGCGAGTCGACGAGAAAGTCCACCGTGTGATGGTCTTTGATGACGCCAGGGTACTTGGAGAAGATGGAGCTCTTGGTCGGATCACTCAGGTGCTGCTCGAGCGCGAGGACGCCGTCGCGGCGGATCACCTGGAAGAGCGCGTAGAGACACTTGAGCAGCTCGGCGTAGTCCGTCTTGGTCGGCGCCTTGTGGGAGAAGACGCCCTTGAGCGCGCCGAGGATGCGCTTGCCCGACTTGCCCGGGGCGGAGATCACCAGCGTGCCGAGCACCGCGCCGACGATCACGACGAGCTCGTTCGGCTGGATCAGCACGGGCAACGAGCCGCCGGCCATGGCGAAGCCGCCGAGCACCGCACCGAACACCACGATCAAGCCGACGATGGTCGTCATGCCGCACCCGTTCGGCTGATCGAGCCGGGCGCTTGAGGCCCTCAAGAACTGGGACACACCTGCCGTTCTCTGGGCGCGATGGAGCCCTTGAGCCTTCCACCGCTCGCCGACCGCCGCGCGCGTGTCCTCGTCGCGATCGGCGACGACGACGCACGCCAGCGCGTCATCGAGGCGGTCGCCGCACGAGGACACATCGTGCACTCGGCCACGGCAGCGATGGCGCTCGTCGAGCGCGTCCGCGCGGATCTGCCGGATCTGGTGCTCCTCGACACGACGCTGGACGATGGAGCCGGCCTCGAAGCTCTGGGCGATCTGCGCATGGCCGATCCGATGCGTTTGGTGCCCGTCGTCCTCTTGTCCCCAGCGAGCGTCGACGAGGACGAGGTCGTGCGCTGCCTCTTGGCGGGCGCCGACGATCACGTCGTGGGCACCGAGCGAATCCGTGAGCTGGTGGCGCGGGTCGACGTCCAGCTCCGCAACCGGCGCGACCGCGATCAGCTTCGAACGGCGCAGAAAGAGCGCGTCCGACTGATGGACGAGACGCTGACCGATGCGCTCACGGGCGTGGGCAATCGACGCGCCGCCGACATCGCGCTCGCACGCGCGCTCGAAGGCGCGGAGACGGCGCTCGTGATGGTGGTCGACGTCGATCACTTCAAGCGGATCAACGACACCTTCGGGCACGCCACGGGCGACGAGGTCTTGCGCGCGCTCGGTCGATGTCTGGGGAGGCTCGCGCGCGACGGAGATGCGATCGCACGCTACGGGGGCGAGGAATTCCTGGTCGTGATCCGCGACGCGCCCGAAGCGCGACACCGTGCGATCGCCGAGCGATTCCTGGAGGGAGTCCGCAGTCTCCGGCTGCCGCCGAGCGCGGGCCCACCGAAGATCACGGTGAGCATCGGCGCTGCGTCCTGGTCCCGCGTCGGATGGCCGACGCTCGACGCCGCCGGCGGCCCTCCCCTCGAGTGGGAAGGCGAAGCCGGCGGCCACGCGCTGTTCGCGTTGGCGGACCGCGCTCTCTACCAGGCCAAACGCGGTGGACGCGACGCGACGATCGTCGCACGCGCCGCCGACCGATCCGAACCCCCCGTCGAGCTCCGCCCCCGCCCACGAGAGAACGCCGCATGACGCAGCCTCACAGCCCCAACGGCCCTTCGACGACGAAAGCCCGGAGCTCGCTCGCGGGCGTCGAGCCGAGACCGCGCAACTCGAACGTCGGCGCGGAGCCAGAGCCCCGCATCTCCAACCTCGGCACCGAGCCGAGACCGCGCAACTCGTTGATCGATCTCGACCTCGAGACCGCTCTGCGGCTCCAGGTCTCGACACGCAACGCGGACCTACCGGTGCTTCCGGCGACGGCCGTCGAAGCGCTGCGCCTCGTGCGCAATCCGCGCGTGCGGACCGACGAGCTCCTGCAGATCGTGGAGCTCGATCCGCCGCTCGCTGCCCGCATCCTGGCGGTCGCGAATTCGTCCTACTACGCGCGAGGAAATGCGATTCGCAGCTTGCGTCAGGCGGTCGTACGGCTCGGTCTGCACGCGCTGCGCGACGTCATCTACATGGCCATCTACGCGAGCACGCTCTTCGATGCGCCGGGGCTCGTCGACATCGTG
>CAYSCF010000532.1:0-3972 GCA_964429305.1 uncultured Sandaracinaceae bacterium
TCCCGATCCCGAGCGCGACGCCGCGCGCCGCGCTGCTCGCGGGCCTGCTCGAGATCCCCAGCCTCGTCGATGCTAGCCTCGCCGCGGAGCACGCGCTCGTCGAGTTCGAGGGCGCGCCGACGTCGATCACGATCCCGCCGCTCGCGGCCGGTGCGCGTGACGTGCGCGAGCACGTGATCCGCGTCGTCTACGATGGGGAAGACCTCGACGAGGTCGCGCGGCTCGCATCGCTCTCGCGTGACGACGTGATCGCGCGGCACGGCGCGCATGCGCTCGAGGTGTCCTTCCTCGGCTTCTGTCCGGGCTTCGCATACCTGACGCTGCCCGACGCCGAGCTCGGCGCGATCCCGCGCCGCGGCGTTCCGCGCACGCGCGTCCCCGCGCATGCGGTCGCCATCGCCGGCGGCTATTCCGGGATCTATCCCGCGGCGATGCCCGGTGGCTGGCGCTTGCTCGGTCGCGCCATCGAAGCGCGGCTGCTCGACGGCGAGACGCCGCGCTTCGGCGTCGGAGACCGCGTGCGGTTCGTTCCGGCATGAGCCGCGCGATCGAGATCGTACGCGCGGTCGGCGTCGCGCTCGTCGAGGACGGCGGGCGCATCCATCGCTTGCGGCACGCGATCCCGCGCGGCGGCGCGCTCGATCCGGAGGGCCTCGCGCTCGCCAACGTCGCGGTCGGCAACGCGATCGGTGCCGCAGCGATCGAGCGCTACGGCGCGCTGACGGTTCGCGCGATCGACGACGTCGTGCTCGCCGACGATCGCGGCGCGATCACGGTGCTCGAGCGCGGGGCGAGCGCGACGCTCGGCTGGGACGGCACGCGGCGCGTCGGCTACGTGGCGATCGACGGTGGGATCGAGGTCGCACCTTTTCTCGGAGGTCTCGGCACGATTCTCTCGCTGGCGCGTGGAGGTCACGAAGGGCGCCCGCTGCGACGCGGCGACGTTCTCTCGTTGGGCGCGCCGAGCGCGAGGGGTGAGCGTCGAGCGCTCTCGATCGGCGATGCGATCCACGTGACGATGGGCCCCGATCTCGATCGTCTGGCACCGGGCGCGGCCGAGCAGTTCCTCGCGACGCAGTGGACGCTCGACGTGCGCAGCGATCGCATGGGGACGCGCCTGGTCGGCCCCGCATTGCCCCATCGCGATGGCACACGCGCCGTGACGATGCCGATGATCGAAGGCGCGATCGAGTGCCCGCCCGACGGTCCGCCGATCGTGCTGGGCCCCGAGCATCCGACCACCGGCGGCTATCCGCTGCTCGCCGTGATCGCGCGCGGCGACCTCGCGCGGTTCCATCGAATTCCCCTCGGCGGCAGCGTTCGTTTCGCGCTCTGATAACGTCGCTCCATGGGCACTATCGAGCCAGACGACGACGAGCGCGAAGAAGCGCCTGCCAAGCCCAAGGGCCCGCTCTACATGACGCCCGTGGGCTGGCGCGTGCTCAAGGACGAGCTCGAGCACCTCGGCACCGTCGAGCGACCGAAGGTCTGTCAGGGCGTCGCGGACGCCGCGGCCGAAGGCGATCGCAGCGAGAACGCCGAGTACATCTACGGCAAGCGCCGGCTTCGTCAGATCGACTCGCGCATGCGCTTCCTGCGCAAGATCGTCGAGAACGCGTCGCTGGTCGATCCGGCGATCGATCGCGGCGACAAGATCTTCTTCGGCGCGACGGTCGTGCTCGAGGCCGACGGCGAGACGGTCCGCTACCAGCTCGTCGGCGAGCACGAGACCGACGCCGAGAACGGCAAGATCAGCTACGTGTCGCCGATCGGCGCCGCGCTCATGCGCAAGAACGTCGACGACGAGGTCACGGTCGACACGCCGCGCGGCCGACGTCGCTTCACGATCGTCGACGTGCTCTACCGTTAGGCCTTTCGCGGATACGGAAAGGCTTCGGTCGGAACGCCGGGCCGCGTGTCGTGGAACTTCGAGATGTCGAGCTCGACGCGCCCGTCGGGCAGCTCGGTGATCGTGTTCGCGAGGTGGTAGCCGAAGAGCACCTCGTCGTCGAAGTACGATCCGCCCGCGAAGACCGGCTGCATCGTGGTGCCATCGAGCCCGATGATCGACACGATGATCTCCGCTTCGCTCTCGTGCAGCGACTCCGGCGTGCAGCCGTGGAGAGGGCTCGTCTCGTCGATCGTGTGCATCAGCGACACGCCGCGCCGCATGGTCGGAGAGCTCCCACGCACGAGCTGCAGATCGCGGTTGCGATAGAACGTCTCGCCTTCGCTCGTCTTCTCGGTACGCGAGAGCGTCAGGCGCATGCGCGCATCGATCACGTGATCGCTGCGCTCGTTCCCGATGCGAAGCATCAGCGTGGGCATGCCGTCGTAGAGACAGATGACGGCGTTCTTCGAGAAGAAGACCTTCGTCACCGGCGTCGAGAACTTCGTGAAGACGAGGCCGGTTGCCAAGGCCGTGAGCAGGATCCCGAGCACGACCTCGACCGACACGAGCACGTGCGCCGCGAGCGACTCCGGGTACATCGCGCCGTAGCCGATCGTGCCGATGGTCTGCACGCTGAAGAAGAAGGCATCGACGATCGAGCCTTCGCGCATGCCGTGCACGCCGCCGACGAATGTGTAGCCCATCGCGAAGAGCAGGTTCGCGACGAGGAAGTTCAGGACGATCACGAGGACGGTCACCCACCACGGGTTGCGGATGAGCGCGTGATAGAAGTCGCGCCCCGGCCGGGTGCGGCCGCCCTTGATCACGAGCAGGTCGGACTCGTCGGCGAAGGCGCGCGGCCGCTGCGGTGGAGTTTTCGCGATCTTCACCGGCGGAGGCTAGATCGGCGCTCCAGAGGAGGGAAGAACGCGCAGGGGCCCGACGTAGCCATCACCCGTGCGGAGGTTCCGATGAGAATCGCGTCTTGGTGTCTCGCTGGGGTGATGGTCGGCTCGGGCATCGTGGGCTGCGGTCAGGCGAGCACGCCCGACGACACCGGCATGGAGAGCCCCGACGGCGGGCCGGATCGACCGGACGCGTTCGTGCCGCCGGGCGTCGACACTGGTGTTCCTCCGTCCGACGCGGGCGCCGATGCGCCCTCGGTGCCGCTCGACGCGGGAACCGACGCAGCCGCGCCGATCGCCTGCCCCACGCCTGGCGCGAGCGAGAACGTCGCGTGCGGGATGTGCGGGAGCGTGACGCGCTTCTGCTCGGCCGATCACACGTGGGCGTACGGTACGTGCACTGGCGAGACCGGCGTCTGCGTCCCCGGCACCACGCAGACGATCGCGTGCGGCGACTGCGGGACCCAACCGGCCAACTGCGATGCGACGTGTCACTGGGCGCCCAGCGCCGCGTGCAGCGGCGAGGGCACGTGCGCGCCCGGAACGCGGACGCGCGTGACCACCGGCTGCCCGAGCGGACAGACCCAAGAGGTCGTGTGCGATGCGATGTGCGCGTTCCAGCCGAGCGGGACCTGCACCGCCGATGCGTGCACGACGCCCGGCGCGATGGAGAACGTCGCTTGCGGCATGTGCGGAACGGTCTCGCGCTTCTGCGACGCGTCTCACACGTGGGAGTACGGCACGTGCGGCGGTGAGCCCGCGGGCGCGTGCGCTCCGGGCACGACGGGAATGCTCGCGTGCGGACACTGCGGCATGCAGCCCGCGCACTGCGATACGACCTGCCACTACGTCGCGGCGGGCGCGTGCACGGGGGAGGGCGTGTGCGCTCCGGGCACGACGACGATCACGGCGACCGGATGCCCCGCAGGGCAGATGCATCAGGTGCAGTGCGATGCGACGTGCGCGTACGGCACCGAGCTCACGCCTTGCGCGACGTCGCGGCCCGTCGACGTCACGTTCGTCCTCGACATCACGGGCTCGAACTCGACGAACCTCGCGAACGCGATCTCGCCGATCGAGACATCGTGCATCATGCCCCTCCTCGCGCTCACCGGCGTCAGCGTCGGCATCTCGTTCACGGGCGAGTACCCCGCGACGTGTTGCGGCGAGACCACG
>CAYSCF010000533.1:0-3965 GCA_964429305.1 uncultured Sandaracinaceae bacterium
GAGAGCGTGCAGTGCGCGTGGCCCGAGGCGCCCACGACCGCGCCCGGCGTCGACATCTGGGTCGTCGCCGACGATGGATCCGTCGTCGGCGAGTGCCGCGAGAGCAACAACATCACCGTGTTCCACGGCGTGTACTGCGGCTCGATCATGTAGCCGATGCGCGAACGGTGCCCCCTGCTATACGGTGCGCCGCATGGGGCCGCGCTCGAGCCGACCGCCGGAGGACGACGCTGCGATCGACAAGATCGCCGCGGAGGCGCGTGCGCACACGGAGCGCGGAAAGCTCGGCGCGCTCGCGCTCGACGTGATCTCGCGCCAGGCCGAAGCGCGCGTGCTCTTCGCCGGCCGCGAGTTCGTCGACAAGCGCGCTACCGAGCACGACGTCACGCGTGACAACGCCGCGACGTCCGCAGGGAACCTGCGCACGATCCTCGAGCGTGGGCCCGAGACCGATGCGGAGCGCATCCTCGTCGTCGCGTTCGCGCTCGTGGGCCTCGACGCGCGCTTCGCGAAGGCGAGCGCCGAAGAGCGCACCACGCTGGTCGATCGCTTCGCGCGGCACGTCGACTGGCTCGAGGCCGCGACGCCCTACGTGGTCTGGGCGCTCGTCGATCGCATCGCGAGCGAGCCGCTGGCGGTCGCGTTCTGGGACGAGGTCGCGCAGTCGGTGGCCGACGATGCCGGCGATCGAGGTCGCTCCGCGTCCGCCCGCGGCCGGAACACGGCGCGCATCGCCGCGATGGCGATGGCGGGCAGCAAGGCCGCGAGCGAAGCGCTCGAGAAGATCCGCGCGAGCCGCGTCGACGACGTCACGCGTGGCGTGCTCGACCTCTTCACCGGCAAACCATCGAGCTCGGGCGCCGGGCGCGCGAGCTTGCACGGGCGGATGCGCTCGCGTCGCGGCGTCGGCGCGCTGCGATGGGTGGCGATGATCACGGGCTACGCCATCGTCGCGTGGGTCGCGCGCGGCATCGGCAACCTCGCCGGCATCCGTCGCGAGGCCGACCTCGCGCTCGATGGCAGCGACATCCAGGTGCGCGAGCGCCGGTTCGCGTTCGGGCGGCAGATCCGCGAGCGCAACGATCGCATCGCGATCTCCTCCGTCGTCTCGATGCGGCGCGAAGTCCGCTATCCGAGCCTGCAGCTCTACGTCGGCGCGATCGCGCTCGCGCTCGGCATCCTCGTCGGCGGCACGTGGATCTTCGAGGGCGCTCGCTCGGGCGAGCTCGTGCTGCTCTCGATCGGCGCCGGGCTGCTGCTGGGCGGCGCAATCCTGGATCTCGCGCTCGACGTGCTCGTGCCCGCGACGCGCGGGCGTGTGTCCCTCGAGCTCGCGCTCCATCGCGGACGCGTCCTGCGCGTCGATCAGGTCGACCTCGCCGCCGCCGATCGCTTCCTCGACGCGATCAAAGCCGCGCGCTGAACGGCGAAACGCGCCTGACGCGCCATTCGGGCGCGTTTTCCATCGTCCGAAACCGGCCGGTGCGCCATTCGAACGCATTTTCCATTTGGAAAACGCGTTCGAATCAGGTTTGGACGCGCCTTTCCCCGCGCAGAACAGATTCGATTCGGGATCGAACGAGTTTCGCCATCGCCAGAACACGTTCGATTCAGCCTTGGACGCGTTTTCCGCTCGCTCACTCTTCCGGAGGCGGAGCCAGCGTTGCCGCGCGGGCCTCGCGGGCTGCGTCGAGCTGCTCGCGAATCAGCGTCACGAGCGACTCGAACGCATCACGGCTCAGATCGAGCGTCGCGAGCAAGTCGGCGCCGCGCGGCTCGAGCTGGATGCGCCGCAGCGCCGCGCCCGCCGCGCTCAGGCGCAGCAAGGGATCGTTCAATGCCGCGTCGCGCGCGGTCTCGATCGCCTCGAGCAAGCGGCGCGCATCGCTCTCGCGCGAGCACGCGACGCTGAGCGTGAGCCCGATGCCTCCGCCCGCGAGCGAGGCGCCGAGCGCGACGGCGCGTGCACCGCTGAGCGCTTCCACTCCCGGAAGGTCCTCGAGCGCGTGCGCGATCGCGCCTCGCCATGCGTCGGGCACTTCGGCGGCGATCACGACGTCGTGTCGCGCGAGCGCGATGTCGTAGAGCCGGGCGAGCGCCGGATCGTCCATCGGCGCCGATGTCCCGTGATCGATGTGGATGAGCTCGCGCACGAGCATCTCGTCGCCACCGACGACCGTATCGCGCGAGAGAAACGCCGCGCGGCTGTCGCCGCGATCGCTCGCCATCGCACGGACGCCTTCGATCGTGACCTCGTGCACGCCACCGCCGTCCTCGTGCACGACGCGGCTGACGCAGTCGCCGAGACGCTCGGGATCGAGCGCGCCGCGCGCGAGGAAGGCCAGCTGCGCGAGCGGGCTCTCGTCCGTCCCGACGACGTACACGTCCGCCTCGCGCAGCGATTCGAGCGGGCTCGATCCGCAGATGCGCTCGATGCGCGTCATGCCCTCGTCGTCGTCGACGTAGGCCATCCACATCGAGGAGTGAAGGATCGCCTGGACGTCGAGGTGCGCGACCATCGTCGTGCCCTGCGGCGCCATCTGCAGCGTCGTTCGCGTCGGCGCGGTCGTGCCGAGGAACGCCACGCCCGCCGCGATCACCGCGCACAGCCCCATCACGAGCGCGAGAGCCCCACTGCGCCGCACGCTCACCTCTGATCGCCGCGCATGCGTCGCACGTCGGCCTCGAGCCGCGCCGCGCTCGCTTCGGCCGCAGGCACCAAGTCTCCGACCTCGAGCTCGATGCGAGACCAGAAGCGCTTGGGAGGCCGCGTCATCGCTGGCCCGCCATTGCGGCTGAAGAACGATCCCCAGAGGCCCTTGAGCGCCATCGGCACGACGGGCACCGGGCTCGCGGCGAGGATGCGCTCGACGCCGGGGCGGAACGTGTTGATGTCACCGGTGTACGTGATCATGCCCTCTGGGAAGATGCCGACGAGCTCGCCCTCGGCGAGACACTTCTCGACCTCGGCGAACGCGCCCTCCATCAGCGCCGGGTCTTCCTTCTTGCCCGCGATCGGGATCGCCTTCGCCATGCGGAAGATCCATCCGAGGAAGGGCGACTGGTAGATGCGGTAGTACATGACGAAGCGGATCGGCCGGTGCGACATCGCGCCGACGATCAGCGAGTCGACGAAGCTCACGTGATTGCACACGACGAGCGCGGCGCCCTTCTCCGGGATCTTGTCGATGCCCGTCGCGCGCAGGCGATACATCGTGTTCACGAGCACCCACGCGACGAAGCGGAGCACGAACTCCGGCACGACCGAGTAGATGTAGATCGCGACGAGCGCGTTCAGGATCGCGCCGAGCAGGAAGACCTGCGGCACGCTCATGCCGAAGTAGCTGCGCGACACTTGCGCGATCACGGCCGAGCCGACCATGAACGCCGAGTTGACGATGTTGTTGCCCGCGATGATGCGCGAGCGCTTCCCGTCCTCGCTGCGGTGCTGGATGAACGCGAAGAGCGGGACGCTGTAGAGGCCTCCGAACAGACCGATCAGCGCGAAGTCGAGCAGCATGTGCAGGTGGTCGCCGTCCGTGAGGACGGTGAGCCACGAGAGCCCCGTGCCCGCCGCTTGGTGCCACTCGCTCGCGAAGAAGAGATCGATGCCGAAGAGCGAGAGACCGATCGATCCGAGCGGCACGAGGCCGAGCTCGATGTGGCCTGCGGAGAGACGCTCGCAGAGCAGCGAGCCGGTGCCCACACCGATCGAGAAGAACACCATGCAGAGCGTCACGACGTTCGTCTGGCCGCCGATGACCTCGATCACGAACGTGGGCAGCTCGCTGAGAAAGAGCGCCGCGTAGAGCCAGAACCACGAGATGCCGAGGATCGAGAGCCAGATCGACTTCGTCTCGCGCGCGAGGCCGATCGTGCGCCACGTCTCGGCGAGGACGTTCCAGCTTATCCGCAGGTCGGGGACGGTGGACTCAGGAAGATGGGACGAGGCCGGCGATCTTCAG
>CAYSCF010000534.1:0-3146 GCA_964429305.1 uncultured Sandaracinaceae bacterium
CCTCATGGAGGAGATCAAGAAGGTCGTTCGCACCGCCGAGAAGGCGCTCGAGCGCCCCGTCGACCACATCCTGCTCGTGCTCGACGCGACGACCGGCCAGAACGCGATCCAGCAGGCGCAGATCTTCAAGGAGGCGATCCCCGTCAGCGGGATCGTGCTCACCAAGCTGGACGGCACGGCCAAGGGCGGCGTCGTGCTCGGGATCGTCGACGAGCACGGCGTCCCGGTCCGCTTCGTCGGCATCGGTGAGCGCGTCGAAGACCTCCGCGAGTTCGATCCGGAGACGTTCGTCGTCGCGCTCTTCGAAAAGCCTGACGAGAAGCACGAAGGAGCGGCCACATAGGACGGCTCCGGCGCGGGCCGGCCAGAACCCACCACGGTCGTGTTTTCTTCCGTTGATTGCGCGAAAGAACGCGTGTTATAGTCCGCCCGACTTTCGGCATTGTGCCATTTCTTAGTGCAATATCAGACACTTACGCACCGTTTCTTACGCACCGTTTGCTGACAAGCGTCCCGCTCTCCTTTCGTATGTTCCGTGGGTCCGCTGCATGAGGTCACGATGAAGAAGGCTCGTATCGCGCTCCTCGCTGCCAACGTCGCTGCCGCTTGGCCTGGCGTCTGGGCTGGCGGTTGCCTCTTGGCGGCAAGCGGCTGTCTCGTGGCGGCTCCGGTGGCAGCGCAGTCCGACATGGACTTCAGCCTCGAAGAGACGGAGAGCTCGACCGCGACGGACAGCGGCGACACCCCCGACTCGGTCGCGGCGGACTCCGGCGACGTCATCGGCGATCTCGCCGGTCCCGGCGCCACCACGACCGACACGACGAGCACGACTGGCCGGGACTCCCCGGAGCAGATCGACGAGGCCCGCGAAGAGATCTACGCCGTCCAGCAGATCTACGCGCTGCGCTTGAACCGCGTCGAGATCTCGCCGAGCTACTCGGCGACGTTGAACGACCCGTTCATCAGCCACAACGGCATCGGCCTCGGGCTCAACTACTGGTTCACGAACGTTCTCGCCGTCGGTGCGAACTTCATCTGGTACCAGGGCCTCGAGTCGGACTCGGACGTGAACTTCCAGGTTCGCCGATCCACGCGTCTCGCGGTGCCGGTCAACCAGTACCAGCTCGGCGCGCACCTCGCGTTCACGTACGTGCCGATCTACGGCAAGTTCGCGATGTTCAACGAGTTCATCTTCCAGTACGACCTCTACGTGCTCGGCGGCGTCGGCATCATGCGCACGCGCCCGCTGCCCGTGGTCGACCCGGAAGTCCGCAGCTTCGACTTCGACATCCGCGTCGCGTTCAACGTCGGCATCGGTCTTCGCGTGTTCATCACGCGCTGGCTCGCGATCTTCGCGGAGGTCCGCGACTACATGTACCTCGAGCAGGTCGAGCGCCTCGACGTCGCGCTCGGTACGGGCCGCACCGATTCGTCCACGTGGACGCAGTCGAGCCCTGCCTTCGTCAACAACGTCACGGCGCACATCGGCCTGACGTTCTTCCTCCCGGCCGATTTCGAGTACCGCCTGCCGCGCTGACGGAGACACGAAAATGAACCGGAACAAGTTTTTCTCCGCGGTGGGTACGACGATGCGAAGCAACGCAATCAAGATGCTGCTCGCGATGGCGCTGACGATCGGCGTCGGCGCGATCACCGAGACGGCCTCGGCGCAGGAAGTCCAGGTCACGGGTCCGCTCGCGGGCCAGCCGGCCGTTCGTCACATGCGTGTGTTCCGCGCCGGCCGCTTCAACCTGATGCCGACGATCGGCTACACGCTGCAGGACGAGTTCGCGCGCGCGCTCTTCGTGGGCCTCGAGGCGAACTACCACTTCCTCGACTGGCTCGGCATCGGCATCTGGGCGGCCTACAACCCGGCCAACATCGACACCGATCTCACGTCGCAGATCGCGGCGACGGGTCAGACCACGGACCGCAACCGTCTGAGCCTGCCGCAAGCGAACAACTTCTCGCACCAGATCGGGCACATCCGCTGGGGCGTGTCGGCGCACCTGATGTTCGTCCCGCTGCGCGGCAAGCTCTCGCTCTTCCAGTCGATCTTCGTCGACACCGATCTCTACATCTTCGCGGGTGTCGCGGTGTGGGGTCTCGAGGAGCGCGCCGGAACGAACGCGACGGATGCCATGTGCACCGCCGCCGATCCCATGACGGGTCAGTCGACCACGGCGTGCGTGCAGTCGCAGCTCGCCCAGGCGAGCCGCGTCTCCCCGGCGCCGATCTTCGGCGTGGGCCTGAGCCTCTACGCGAACAGCTGGTTCGGCATCTCGCTCGAGTGGCGCGCGACCGTGTTCTCGTGGAACCCGTCGGGCACGGACGAGAGCGGCTTCAACCAGCACAGCTTGCCGGGCTCGGGCTTCCCCGACCACATCATCGACGGCAACGACTCGCGCACCACGTTCACGCACATGGTGCAGCTCGGTCTCATCTTCAACCTTCCGCCCGACCAGGCCGTCACCGAGTGACGCGCTAGCTCGAGCGTTCGACGAAAGAGGCCCGCACGACGGGCCTTTTTCTTTGGGCCCTCGGCTATCATCGACCCATCGAATGCGCGCTGCCCTTCCCGTCTTGCTCGCTTCCCTCCTCGCGGCATGCGCCGATCAGACGGGCGTGCTCGTCACGATCACGTCGAGCGACATCGCCGTCCCGAGTGAGATCGACGGCCTGCACGTCCGCGCGCGCACACCCGACGGGCTGATGGTCGATCAGACGTTCCCGATCCGGAGCAGCTGGCCCCAGTCGCTCTTGATCCGGCCGACGGCGGGCGAGGCGCTCGGCGAGCTGCAGGTCGAGGTCACGGGCACCATCGGCGGGAGCTTCGTGGTCCAGCGCGCGGTGATGAGCGCGTTCATGCCGGGCCAGGTGCGGCACGTCGACGTCGAGCTCTCGCGCGCCTGCCTCGGCATGATGTGCGGTGACTACAACGACTGCGTCGCCGGAGTCTGTCAGGGCATGACGATGCCCGATGCGGGCCCCACGCCGCACGACGCGGGCACCGACGCGGCGAGCGTGGACGACGTGGGAACCGACGCTGGCGCGGATGGTGGGCACGACGCGGGCCCCGATGCGGCTGGCCCCTGCGCCGGCGCGACGTGCGTGACCAACGTCGTCATCAGCGAGATGTCGACGTA
>CAYSCF010000534.1:3156-3963 GCA_964429305.1 uncultured Sandaracinaceae bacterium
TCGAACGAGTTCGTCGAGCTCTTCAACCGCGGCGCATCGTCGGCCGACGTCTCCGGGTGCGTCGTCGAGTACTTCCTGACCGCCATGTGGACGCCGCGCGGAACGATCGCCGCGGGGACCGTCATTCCGTCGCATGGCTATCTCCTGCTCACGAACGTCGGTTACACGGGAATGCCCATGGCCGACCAGCAGCTCTGGAACACCGGCTTCGCGGATGCGAACGCGGCGGTCCGCGTGGCTTGCAGCGGGACGGTGCTCGATCTGCTCGGCTACGGCGCCGGGGCCACGCAACACGAAGGAACGCCCGTCCCCGCCATCGACGCGAGCATTCTCGCCACAGGCAGCTACGAACGTCGGGCGCTCGCCGACTCGACGCCCGCCACGATGAGCGCGGGTGGTCGCGACGTCACCGCCGGCAACGGCTACGACTCGGGCGACAACGCGTCGGACTTCATCACGCGGTCCATGCGGGATCCGCAGTCGAGCGCTTCGCCTCACGAGCCGCCCTGACGGTCTCTGCCGAAGCACGCACGCGCGTGCTATGGTCGAAGTGCTCCCGTGACCACCGTGACCGAAGCTGCAAAACGGTTGGGCGTGGACCTGCATCCGCTGGATCAGGCCGATCTCGACATGCTCCGCGCGGACCCCGTCCTCGCGCAACAGTTCGCCCGCCGGCTCGCGCTCGCCGCTAAAGAGATCGCGCCCGCTGCGAATTGGTCCGTCGAGGATCTGCGCGACGTGCTCGAGGTCGCCGTGCAAGGCACCGCGAACGAGGGCGTGCGCGTCGTCGAGGGTCGCTATCTCCGC
>CAYSCF010000535.1:0-3961 GCA_964429305.1 uncultured Sandaracinaceae bacterium
CGCTTGCCGATCGATGTCGCGATCGTGCTCGCGATCGTGGGCGCGATTCGATACGGCCAGACGCGCGGGCTGCCGACGGGACCGCTCCCGAGCGTGGCGTTGACCTCGCTCGACGGATCGCCGCTCTCGCTCGGCGCACGCGGGCACGGATACGTCGTTCACTTCTTCGCGACGTGGTGCGGCGTGTGTCGCGCCGAAGAAGGAAACATCTCCTCGCTCGCGCGCGATCACGAGCTCATCGCGATCGCGTCGCAGTCGGGCGGCGTGCCTCCGGTGCGCGACTACGTCATCGGAGCCGGCCTCGATCCCGACCAGGTCGCGCTCGACGCCGACGGCTCGGTCGCGCAGCGCTTCGGTGTGCGCGCGTTCCCGACGACCTTCTACGTCGCGCCCGACGGCCGCGTGAGCACGGTCGAGGTCGGCTACACGAGCGAGCTGGGCATGCGCCTGCGCGCCTGGTGGGCCGAGTAGCGAAGCCTCCCGCTCTCGCTCAGCGCCGCTCTGCGCGATCCGCGTCCGCCGCCGTCGGATGCCCGTGCGTGCGCAGCACCTCCGCCGCCACGTCCGCGAGCCGATCGAGATCGAGCGGCTTGTCGAAGCTCGCGTGCGCTCCGTGCTGCGCGAAGCGCTCGTGCATCGCCGCATCGCCGAAGCCCGTCATGACGATGCACGGTACGTCGTAGGGCGAGCTCGCGAGCGCATCGAGCAGCGACAGGCCGTCCACGCCCGGCATGCGGTAGTCCGTGATGACGACGACCGGCCCCGCTTTCGCCGGGCCGGCCGAGAAGAGCGTCTCGATCATCGCGAGCACCTCGTGCCCGCTCTTGGCGGTGATGATCGTGACCTCCCGGTTGCGCCGCGAGATCCAGGTGCGAACCAGATCGCGCATCTCCTCGGAGTCGTCGGCGATCAGGATCGTACCGCTCTGCTCGCCAGTCATCCGGCGAAGTGAAGCATCCTCGATGCCATCCGTTTCCCCGCGAAATCCGTCGCTTCGCGCAAGAACGGTCGCGTCGAATCGCCTCGCGGGCTCGACCTATTGCACCGGATCGGAGCGGTAGATGACGGCACCGACGTCGTCGCCGAGCTGCGGCAAGTGGATGACGCCGTAGCAGTACCAGCGGCCGAACTGGTTCTCTTCGCCGCAGAACCCGCCCGGGCTGTGCTCGAAACCGGCCGCGCGCGCGGCGCCGTTCGGAACGATCTCGTCGAGCGTCGACGGCGTGCCGCTGTGGAAGAGCTCGTCGCCCCGATAGAGGTAGACCCAGAAGATCGCGCCCGCGGTCGTTTCGCCCTCGGCCTGGATCTGCCGCGTCAGCCGGCGCGCGGTGCTCCAGAGCGGCGTGCCCGCGATGATCGCGCCGACGATCCGTCCGTCCACGCGCGCAGGCGCAGCATAGACGACGGTCACCGACGCGGACGGCGGCGGCCCGGCGTCGACATCCGTCGCGCCCTCGGGCGGCGGCGTCGGCGCACCTGGCTGGAACTCGACCAGACGATAGCTCGCGACGCCCTCGGTGAGCGCCGCGTGCACATGCGGAAACAATGCGCCGACGTCGAGACCCCGCATCGGGTCGGGCTCGATGTCGCGACAGACGACGTGACCATCGATGTCGACCGCGGCGACGAACGAGATCGGCGAGATCATCAGCTCGGGGATCCCGCGCGGAGGTTCGCGGATCCGGTGCTGGATCGCCCAGCGCAACTCGTGCTCGCGCCGCGCGGGATCTTCGACGCCGAAGCCCGGAGCGACGAGATCGGCCGCAGCGGACACGCCCGTCATCGCGCGGCGCAGATCATCGTCGACCAGCTCGCGCACGCGCGGCGCATGGCGCTGCACGATCACCTCGCAGGCATGGTGAGCGCTGTCGTCGCACGCACCGAGCAAGACGCTGGCGAGGCAGGTCCACAGCAGAAGACCTCGGCGATGAGTCATTGGCGCACGCTACTCCCAGCTCGCGCGCGGGCTCAAGCGCCAGCACGTCTGCCTCACCGACCTCTGCCGGCCATTTTGGTTCCCGAGGGTGGTAAGTTGGGAGCGTTGACCCGTCATCGGCTCACCCCTCCGGCCCCTTCCGTCCGCGGGCTCGACGCCCGCTCCCGTCCGGGTCCTGCGTGGTGAGCACTCCTTCCGTCGTGAAGCTCCCGGCCGATCTCGAGACCGCGACGCTCGCGGGGAAATACCGCGTGATCGGGCCCATCCGTTCGGGAGCGGAAGGCCCCGTCCGTGACGGCGTCGCGCGTCTGTCGGCCGAGCACGCGAGCATCCAGCGCGACGTCGAGGTGAAGATCCTCGTCGAGCCGTCGGAGGCCGGACGCGCACGCCTCTATCGCGAAGCGCGCGCGCTCGGACAGGTCGCCCATCCCTCGATGCGCAGCGTGCTCGACTCGGGACAAGACGCGCAGGGGAGGCCCTTCGTCGTCTACGAAGCGCTGCCGAGCGAGACGCTCGCGGACCGCCTCGCGCGCCACCCGAATGGTCTCGACACGGAAGCCGCCGCGACCATCGCGATGCAGATCCTCGAAGCGCTGCGCGCGCTGCATCGCACGAACGTCGTCGCGCGCGGTCTCTCGCCCGAGACGATCTCGATGACGCACAGCAAGTCGGGCGAGGTCGCGAAGATCTCGTCGCTCGAGCGCGCGGCGTTCCTCGGCGACGGAGTCCCTCTCGAAGCGGTGCGCTTCTCGTCGTGGGCCGCGCCCGAGGTCCGTCGCAGCGGCGGCACCGTCGGTCCGGAGGCCGACGTGTACTCGGCCGGCGTGATGCTGCGTCATCTGCTGACCGGCCATCCGCAAGCAGGCCTTCCCCTACCCGACACCGCGGCCCGCGCGATCGAGCGCGCGACGGAAGACGATCCGGAAGATCGGTTTCCCAGCGTCGAGGTGCTCATGAGCTGCGTCGCGCTGCTCTTGCCCACGGCGGAGCGCCCTGCCCGCGATGCGATGGAGCTGCCACGCGACTCGCTCGCCGCCGACATCCACTGGCTCGCACTGCGGCGTCGTACGCGCCACGGCACGCTCGACATGGCGCCCGGCGCGCAGGCGCGCGTGCATCTGATCACGACGCTCGTCACGATCGAGGCGATCTATCGCCGGCTCGGCACGCTCGACTGGCCACGCTTGGTCGAAGCGGTCCCGACCGTCGAGGAGCTGCTCCCGCAGTCGGGCAACACGACCGCGAACCTGCGGATGGGCGTGCCGGGCGAGCTGCTCGGCGAGATCCTCGATCGCGCCGACGCGATCGCGGGCACGGGCGATCTCGCGATCATCTCCGAGCTCGGCGCCTCGATCGCGCAGCGCTCGCTCCGTCGCCTCTGCCCCGATCTGCCGGCCGTCCTCGCGCCGGGCGCGATCATCGACGGCTTTCCCTATCTCTGGTCTCGGATCTCGCGCGACGGCGAGGGCGTCGTGGTCGATCGTCTCTCGGGCGAGGCCAAGCTCGCGATCCAGGGCACCACGGTCCCGCTCGAGATCATGGGGCTGACGGCGGCGATCTTGCGCGGCGCGCTGATCGAGTCCGGCGGGCGCGGCAGCGTCGCCATCGTCGCGTGCTCGGCGCTGGGCGATCGCCGCGATCTGCTCTCCGCGCGCTGGATCCCACGCGCATCGATCCCGCCGCGAGCGTGACCGGCCGCCGGAGTGCCCGGCGGAGGCGGGCCGACGCAATTGTGTCGGGTCCGCTACGCGGACCACTCCCGCGGATCACGCGGGGCGTAGTAGGCTCGACCGCGTCCCTCGCTCTGGATCTCGATGGTCGATCTGGCCGGCCGAACTCTGCTTTCCAAGTACCGGATCGAGCGCCTGCTCGGTCAGGGCGGGATGGGCTCGGTCTGGTTGGGCTCGCATCTGCTGACCGGGCGGAAAATCGCCATCAAGGTGCTCGACGAGCGCTTCCTGTTGAACCTGAACGTCGTGCAGCGCTTCGGGCGCGAGGCGCGCGCGGCGAGCGCGATCAAGCACG
>CAYSCF010000536.1:0-3941 GCA_964429305.1 uncultured Sandaracinaceae bacterium
GGCCCGGGACCAGCCGGCTCGATGCCCCGCGCTCGTCGTGATCGCGGCGAGTGCGGCCAGCCGATCGGGGCGTTGTTTCCCGTGGATGATCATCCGATGCTCCGCGCGAGCTCGCGTCGGTGCTGCGGCGCCTCGATCGCGATGACCTCACGCTTCTTGCGCGTCGGAGGACGTTTCGTCCGCCGCCCCCGACGCACACGGTGAACGATCGACGCGCGCGTGTCCGCCGGCACGTTCGCGTTGAACGCCCTGGACGTTACACGTACCACGTACGTGGTTCCGACCATCCGGATGCCGGTGAGACCACGGAACGGCCAGTAGTTCGGCTGTAGCCGAGGCCCGATCGCGGCGCGTGCCCGTGAGAGCTGGACGATGGCGCTGGAGCGCATGGAAGGCCGCTCGAGCGCATGGACCCTCGTTCGACTGCAAGCCGGACGAGGCTGATGCTTGCCACCCCTGAAGGATGAGAACCGGGCGTTCAGGTCGACGACCGCCGTCGCTGTACAAGCGCGACGCCGCTTGTGCTGATCGCGCGAGGTGTGGACGATGACGTCCCGTGCCCGATCCGCAGACCGCAACATCGACTCCGTCGTCACGTTCCGTCCTGGGAATCCTGACGAAGGCGCGGCTCGGCGACGTCGCGCGTCAGGTCGACGTTCAGACGGCGGCGACCGCGACGAAGGACGGCGTCGCCGACGCGCTCGTCGCTTCGGGCGCGCTGCGCTTTCGCGAGCTGCTTCAACTTCTCGGGCGCGATGAGCTTCGCACGGCGTGCAAAGCGCATGGGCTGCCCGAGGCGTCACGCTCTCGCCCCGCGCTGATGGCGCAGCTTCTCCAGGCGCATGGCTCGGCCGACTCGGTCGCGCCCGTACCTCTCTTCTCTGGCCGCGCTGCGCGGCGCGACGTGCCCGAGAAGAACGACATCGTTCGGTGCCGGCAGCGTCAGTGGCTCGTGGACGACGTGCGCGCGTCCGCGAGCGCAGGCGAGGCGACGCTCGTCTCGCTCGTGTGTCTCGACGACGACAACCAAGGCCGTCGCCTCGACGTGATGTGGGAGCTGGAGCTCGGCGCGAAGGTGCTCCAGCCCGAGACGCACGGGCTGGGCGAGGTGCAGGGCATCGATCCGCCGCGGCACTTCGCGGCGTACCTGCATGCGCTGAAGTGGAACGCCGTCACCGCGACCGACGGTCGGCTCTTCCAGGCGCCGTTTCGCGCTGGTATCCAGCTCATGGACCACCAGCTCACGCCGCTGCGTAAGGCGCTGCTGCTCCCGCGCGTGAACCTGTTCATCGCCGACGACGTCGGCCTGGGGAAGACGATTGAGGCGGGGCTCGTGCTCCAGGAGCTGCTGCTGCGTCAGCGTGTCGAGTACGTGCTCATCGTCGTGCCGCCGTCGGTCGCGCTTCAGTGGCAGGGCGAGATGCAGATCCGCTTCGGTCTGCACTTCGAGATCTACAACCGCGCGTTCGTCGGCCGCCGTCGCCAAGAGCGCGGCTTCGCCGTCAACCCGTGGTCGACGCACACGCGCTTCATCGTCAGCTATCAAACGATCCGTCGGCCCGAGCATCGCGATTCGCTGCTCGCGCATCTCGGCGAGCGTGCGCGCAAGTCGTTGCTGATCCTCGACGAAGCCCACACGGCAGCTCCGGCGAGCGCGAGCAAGTACGCGATCGACTCACGCATCACGCGCGTCGTGCGCGGCATGACGAGCGCGTTCGAGAATCGCCTATTCCTCTCCGCGACGCCGCACAACGGCCACTCCAACAGCTTCTCGGCGCTGCTCGAAATGCTCGACCCCAACCGCTTCACCCGCGGCGTCGACGTCGATCCGTCGGCACGCGAGGCCGTGATGGTTCGGCGCCTCAAGGAGGATCTTCGTCGCTTGAAGCGCGAGAGCTTCCCGCAGCGCGACGTGATGCGCGTCGATCTGCGGCACACCGGCAGCGACTGGAGCGCGTCGTACTTCGTGCGCGATGCGACTGGCGGCGCGCTGGCGCGGGGCGACGCCGAGAACATCGGCGCGGGCGAGCCCGTCGAGCTGCGCCTCTCGGAGATGCTCGCGGAGTACACGACGCTCATGAAGCCCGAGCGCGATCGCGGCCGGCTCGTGTTCGTGAACCTCCAGAAGCGTCTGCTCTCCAGCGTCTTCGCGTTCCATCGCACCCTCCAGCTTCATGCTGCGGCAGTGCAGGAAGGCCGTGCGCGAGCGCAGCTCGACCTGACCGTGAGCGCCGCGCCGGACACCCGGTCCGAGCCCGACGATGACGATGACGACGAGTACGGCGCCGACGACGAAGCCCAAGAGGCGCGCGACGCGCACGAGGCCGTGGCGTCGTCCCGCATCATCGAGTCGCCGCAAGGGCGCGCTCGCACGCTACTCGACGAGATGCTCCGCCTCGGGGCCAAGCATCACCCCGAGCCCGACGCGAAGGCGCTCGCGTTGGTCGAATGGATCCGCCGTCATCAGTGCCCGGGCGTTCGCGTCGGTGGCCCGGCGCGTGGCGCGTCGAAGGCCGATCGTGCGTGGAGCGATGCGCGCGTAATCATCTTCACCGAGTACGGCGACACGAAGAAATGGCTCCGCGAGATCCTCGACACCGCAATCGACGGGACCGATCGCGCCGAAGGTCGCATCCGCGAGTTCCACGGCGGCATGTCCGACGAGCAACGCGCTTCCGTGCAGGAGGCGTTCAACGGCGCGCCGAGCGAGCACCCGGTTCGCATCCTGCTCGCGACCGACGCCGCACGCGAAGGCGTGAACCTCCAGGGCTACTGCGCCGACCTCTTCCACTTCGACGTGCCGTGGAACCCCGCGCGCATCGAGCAACGCAACGGCCGCATCGACCGCACGCTTCAGCCGTCGCCGGTCGTGCGTTGCCACTACTTCGTATACCCGCAGCGCGCCGAAGACACGGTGCTCGACGCCATCGTCGAGAAGGTCGCCGTCATCAGGCGCGAGCTCGGCAGCCTGGGCTCCGTCGTGATGGAGCGGCTCGACCAAGTCATGTCGCGCGGCATCGACAAGAAGACGAGTGCCGAGCTCGCCGAGGCCATCGACGACGGGAAGAAGCGAGAGGGCGCCGCTGCCGAGCTGGAAGCTGAGCGCACGGATCTGAAGAAGCTGGCGAAGGAGATCGATGACGCCGCGAGCATCCTCGCGAGCTCGGCCAAGGTGCTCGACTTCGATCCGCCGCTGCTTCGTGACGCGCTCGACGTCGGCCTGGAGCTCGGCGGCATCACCGGCCGACTCACGCGCGAGGGCGATGAAGGCGACGCGTGGAAGCTGCCGGTGATGCCGGACTCGTGGCAGCAGACGCTCGACGCGATCCGCGCGCCGCGTGGTGCTGAAGAATCGTTCTGGGACTGGCGCAAGAAGCCGCTGCCGGCGGTGACGTTCACAGCGCCCAGCCACATCAGCGACCGTCGCGTTCACCTTCATCTCTCGCACCCCATCGTGCAGCGCGTGATGAGCCACTTCCTCGCGCAGGGGTTCAGCGCGCACGACCTCTCACGCGTGACGGTTGTGCGCAGTCGCCACGACTATGTAGCGCGAGCGATCGCGTTCGGCCGGCTCTCGCTCTTCGGCGCCGGAGCCACACGCCTGCACGACCAGCTCGTGATGGTCGCCGCGCAGGTGCTCGAAGCCGAAGGCGAGGGTAATCTTCAACCCGGCAGCAGCGCCGACGATCGGAAGGCGCTCGAACGCCTCGAACAGCTCCTCGTAGAGAGCCCAACGCTCGATCACGTGAGCGATGGCGCGCGCACGACGCTCGCTGCGAGATCGGGCGCGGACTTCAAGAAGCTCTGGGAGCACATCAAGCTCGAGGCGGACGCGCTCTCGCACGACGCCGAGGCGAAGCTGAAGGCGCGCGGTAAGTCGGAGAGCGCGGCCCTGCGCCGCATCTTGGAGACGCAACGCGACGGCATCGGCAAGCGCCTGC
>CAYSCF010000537.1:0-3939 GCA_964429305.1 uncultured Sandaracinaceae bacterium
GCTCTCGAGCGATCTGACGGGCGAGCAGATGCGGTACATCCAGGTGCATCTGGATGCGGACGAGCTCGTGCCGCCTCCGCCGGCGCCCATCAGCGGTGGTGACAGCAACAGCGGCGCATCGTCCGCGCCGAGCGCGGCCTCGACCGATGGCCCCGTCGGCCCGCCGGCCGTCATGGGTGGACCGAATCGTCCGGCGCGCGCGCCGCGCACGATCGTCGCTCCGCCGCTCACGGCGCAGACGGTGAGCGAGCTCGGCAACTTCGAGGTGCTCGCGCGCGCGTTCGCCTCGACCGAGGGCGATCCTTCGCCCTACGAGTCGGGCAACCTCGCGGACGGCGCGTTCGGTCCGGGCAACGCGACGCGCCCCGGCGGTCTGGGCGACGACGGCCCTGGCGGCCTGCGCATGGCGAGCACGGGCGTCGGCACGTGCACGCACGAGCCCTGCGGCAACGGCACGATCGATCAGGGCGGTCTCGACACGCACGGTGGCCCCGGCATCGGCGACGGCCCCCCGCTCACGCTCCATGGCCCGCGCGAGATCCCCGCGACCGTTCGCTCGGCATGCACCGACTCGGATCCGACGTGCCGCACCATCGGTGGCCTCACCCGCGAACAGATCCGCTCGGTCATCGCGCGCCACCGTCCGGAAGTGCGCTTCTGCTACGAGCAGGCGCTCATCGGTCGCCCGGGTCTCGAAGGTCGCGTCACGGTGGGCTTCCAGATCTCGCAGGACGGCCACGTCTCGACGAGCAACGCGTCCGGTATCGCGGGTGTCGATACGTGTGTCGCGCAGGCCGTCCAGCGCTGGACGTTCCCCACCTCGCCCAGCCCGACCGCGGTGAGCTACCCGTTCATCCTGGAGTCGAGCTCGGCCCAGTGAGCTGAAACGAAAAGAGAAACTGGACAGGGCCCTCGGGAAGTTCCCGGGGGCCTTTTCCGTTTTGGAGCGTAGGATCGGCAGCGGAATCGTTCGCGATCCTGTCTTTGATCGCCAAGCGGGAACGATTTGCCGAGTCGATCGTCTGTAGAGAGACCCGTGAGCCTTCCGAACGAAGCATCGACGCCCGAGACCGAGCCGGAGAAGGAGGCAGAGGCTCCCTCGCTGCTGGCGCCCGGCATCCAGAGCGCGCTCTCGCGCGTGCGCTTGCACGTGCATCGCTGGGTGCTCTTCGACGGGCTCGTCTCTGGCGCGGCGATCACGGGCGCGGTCGCGCTTCCGCTCGTCGTGGCGAGCGACATCGCGCATGTCTCGCCGCTGCCGGGTGTGATCGTCTCGCTCGGCGTCGGGACGGTGATGGCGATCGTACAGGTGCGTCGTCGCTGGCTCGGCGATCTGCACGCGGCGCGCATTCTCGATCGTCTCGTCGACGGCAAGGATCGCTTCGCGAGCGCGGTGCAGTTCGCGCGGGAGAGGGAGCCGACGCCGCTGCAGCGGCTGCAGATGAAGCAAGCGGCGAGCGTGCTCGAAGCGCAGCCGAAGCTCGTCGAGATCCCGCGGCCGCTGCTGCGATCGCCGCAGTGGCTGGGCGCGCTCGCGATGAGCGCGGCGCTCGTGCTCCCGTTCGCGATGGCGTGGCCCGCGATCCGCGCGGCGGTGCGCGAGGCGATGGGTGAGGAAGAAGAGACGCGCAGCGCCGATCAGATCGCCGAAGAGGCCGAGGCGCTGCGGCGCGCGATGGCCGAAGATCCGGAGCGCCGACTCGATTCGGAGATCAACCGGCTCGAGCACGAGCTCGAGCGCGCGCGCGAGGCGACTCAAGAGCAGCGCGCCGAAGCGTTTCGTCGAGCGGCCGAGGCGATCGAGCGTGCGACGGGCCGGCAGCCGCCGGGCAGCGAGGACGAAGCGGGCGGCAGCGAGAGCGCGGACGCGATCGGCGAAGCACCGACGAGCGTGAGCGGCGAGCCGCCGCCGTATGCGAGCGAAGAGCTGCGCGAGCAGTGGGACGAGGCGCAGGACGCGATCGAGCGATGGCGCGAGGCCGCGCAAGATCCGTCCCGCGCGGCGGAGGCTGGTCAGCTTCAGGCCGAGGCGCAGCAAGCACAGCGCGACGCGCTCGAGCTCGCCGAGCAAGAGCACGGCTGGGCCGAGGAGCGCGCCGAGCGAGGCGATCAGACGACGGACCAGAGCGAGGACACGAGCCGGCAGGACGGTGGCCGCGATCTCGTCGATTCGATGCAGAGGCTCGATCAGGATCTCGCGGGGCTTCATCCGACCGACGAAGATCACGGCGTGCCCGGTGAAGAGGTCGGGCAGGGCCTCGATCAGGCGGCCGACGCGGTGCGCGAGCAGGCGCCGCAGACGGCCGGCGCGCTCGATCGCGCGAGCCAGGCGCGCGCGCAGGGCGATCGACAGGCGATGGACTCGGCGATCGAAGAGGCGCGTCAGTCGCTGCGGCAGGAGGGTGGTCGCGAGACGCAGGATCTCGCCGACGCCCGACAGGCGCTCGATCAGCTGCACGACGACGTCGCCGATCGCGCGACGCAGGATGCGCGCGAGCAGCTCGCGAGCGCGGACGGACAAGAGGGGCAAGAGGGATCGGAATCGCAGTCCGGTTCGGAGTCGCAGCAGGGCTCGGAGTCCGGCTCGCAGCAGGGCTCGGAGTCCGGCTCGCAGCAAGGCTCGGAATCCGGCTCGCAGCAAGGCTCGGAGTCGGGCTCGGAAACCGGCTCGCAGCAAGGCTCCGAGTCGGAGTCGGGCTCGGAATCGGGCTCTCAGTCCGGCTCACAAGAGGGCTCGGAATCGGGCTCTCGGTCCGGCTCGGAAACTGGCTCACAGTCCGGGTCGCAATCCGGATCTCACTCGAGCTCGCGCTCGGGCGGCGCGCAGTCTGGCGCGCAAGGCGAAGGTCAGGGCGAAGGCCAGGGTGAGGGCCAAGGCGAAGGTCAGGGTGAGGGCCAAGGCGAAGGTCAGGGCGAGGGACAAGGGCAAGGCGAAGGTCAGGGCCAGGGTGAGGGCCAAGGCGAAGGTCAGGGCGAGGGACAAGGGCAAGGCGAAGGTCAGGGTCAAGGTCAGGGCGAGGGACAAGGGCAAGGCGAAGGTCAGGGCCAAGGCGAAGGCCAGGGCAACGGGCCGAGCCAAGGCGGCGGTCCGCAGAGCGCTCCATCCGATGGATGGGGCACCGGCGCCGCTGGCGATCCCGCTTCCGCCGCGCGCCACGCGATCGAGTCCGCCCAGGCCACCGACGTGGACCCGGGGACACAACCAGGACAGACCTCGCAGACGAGTGCCGACATCGATCCGATGGGCTTGCTCCCGGGCGGCGGACACGACGGCGGCCGCATGGGCATGCACATGGACGGCATCTCCGGCGGCGATCCCGGCTCGGGCACCGGCGGCGTCTCGGGCAGCGGCGCGCAAGGCGGCCACGTCACGCGCGGCGCGGACGTTCCCGGATCACTTCGTGCGTACGTGCGTCGATATCTCCGCGCGCTCGATCAGCAGCGCGCTCACGACTCGGAGCCTTCGGGCTCCGGCACTCCTTGAACGGCTACGGGCTGACGGAAGAGGACGAGGACGATGGTCGAGACAATCAAGCAGCAGGTCCACGTGCTGAACCCGTTCGAGCACGTGCGCTCGCTCTGTCAGCGCATCGCGGCCAAGGTCGGTGAGCGCGTCGTCGGTCAGGAAGAGACCGTGCAGTGCGTGACCGCGGGCCTCTTGCTCGGCGGCCACGTGCTCATGGAAGGCGTGCCCGGCGTCGGCAAGACGCTGCTCGCGCGCACGCTCGCCGACGTCGTGCACCTGAAGTTCGCGCGCGTGCAGTTCACGCCCGACCTGATGCCGTCCGACATCCTCGGCACCTATCACGTGCAGGTCGCGCCCGACGGACGCCCGATGATGTCGCTGCAGAAGGGCCCGCTCTTCTCGAACGTCGTGCTCGCCGACGAGATCAACCGCGCCTCGCCCAAGACGCAGTCCGCGCTGCTCGAGGCCATGCA
>CAYSCF010000538.1:0-3929 GCA_964429305.1 uncultured Sandaracinaceae bacterium
CGCCACTGCGCGAGCCCGAGATAGCGGAAAGCACGGGCGTGCTTGGGATCGATCTCCGTCGCGCGCTGGAAATTCGCACGCGCGTCCTCCGGCTGCCCGGTCTTGAGCAGCACGAGGCCGAGGTTCACGCGCAGCGCGAGATCGTTCGGATGCGACTTGGCGAGGCGCGACCAGATCTCGATGGCGCGTGGGTACACGCCGAGCCGGAAGTACACGCTCGCCAGCAGATCCTGGCCCTTGGCGTCGTGCGGTTGGTAGCGGAGCGCGCGCTCGAGCTCTTCCTTGGCGCGCTCGACGTGGTTCTCGACGAGGAACTCGCTGCCGCGCGAGAGGTGAAAGAGAAACTCCTCCTCGTACGGCTGTGTCGTGGCCGCGCGGCTGGAGCGAGCGTCACGCGTGCCGTCGTCCATCGGATCGGCAGCGTAAGGGGCCGACTCAGCGAGGTCCAGCGCTCGACGAACCGAAAGGATCGCGCGGTGTGGGCGGGCCGTCGGTCGGGACGATGGGGTCGCGTGGACGCTCGACGAGCTCGGCGGGGACCAGGCCCATCATGTCGCCGATGACGACATCGTGATCGTCCGTGTAGACCGGCTCGCGCCCGTAGATCGTGTACACGCGGACGTGGCCGATGCGCGGATCGTCGCGGTCGTCCTCGCGGTGCAGCGTGACGTCGCGGACGATCTCGATGCGCTCGCGCACGTCGAGCGCGGGCTCGCGAACGCGACCGCCGACCTCGAGATGCGAGCGCTGGATCCACGGAGTGAGCGCGCCGCGGCCCGTCGCGATGATGACGACGGGCGTCGGAGCGCGATAGACGAGATAGTCGATCGCTGCGAGCGGCTGACGCCGCGTGAGCTCCACGTGCGGGCCGCGGAAGTCGTAGACGCGGATGTCCGTGCGCGCCGATGGCGCTTGCGGGCCGGGCGCCGTCTGGCGGCGATAGGCGCGCAGCGGTCGCCGGTCGGCGTCGAGCACGATCTCGAGATCGGTCGCGCCCATCGCCCACTCTTCGTGGCCCGTGTAGACGACGTGACAACGATCTGCCGCGAGCGAGAACGTCTCGATGACGCTCTGCTCGGTCATCGTCGGGCCTGCGCGCAGCTCGCGCTGAACGGGATCCACGTGCGCTGGCGCGGCCCCCTCGATGCAGTCCGGATAGCCGCGATCGGCGAGCGTCTCGACCGCCTGACGAGGCAGCTGCACGCATGCGAGAGCGAGAAGCGCGGCCGCGGGCACGTAGCTCGCGGCCAGCCTTCTCGTGCTCGCAGCGCTCCTACTCGTGGTGCGCGCCCTCGGCGTGCTCGCCACCTTCGGCATGCTCGCCACCTTCGTGCGCCGGCGGCGCCTCACCGACGCGACCCGCCGTGAACTGGCCGCCGGGCACCGCGGTGATGGTCCCGTTCTCCCAGATGCAGACGTCGCCGCTCTCCGGCGCGTGGCCGTCCACCGCGAAGCGGCAGGGCACCGTGTGTCGCGCGTCGTTGACGCCGCAGATCGTCCCGTGGATGACGCCGGGCTCGGGCTCCTCGCCCTCGAACGTGCACTCGACGCCGCCGGGCGCGCGCTCACCGGTCGTCGGAAGGACGTGAACGCCGTAGTACGGATCGCCCTGCCCGCGATGTCCCGTGTCGTTCATCGTGTACGCGAGGAAGATCCCCGCGAAGAGCACCGAGCCCACGAAGACGAGCGCGTTGAAGCGGCTGTCGTCGCGGAGGTGCATGAAGAACGTGACGACGAATCCGGCTTTGATCGTCGCGATGATCATCGCCAGCGCGAGGTTGAACCCGCCGGCGCCCTGCGGTGTGCCCGGCTGGATGAACCCGTCGATGTCGAGCAGCGACGTCGCGACGGTGATGACCGTCAGGAAGATCAGCGTGCCGAGGATCGCTCCGTAGAACTTGAGCGAGTGGATGTGGACGTGGACCGCGCCTTCGTCGTGACCAGCGGAGTGCTCCGCGCCGTCGTGGTCGTCGTGCGCGTGATCGTCGTCAGCGTGCGTGGATGACATCGTTTGCCTCGCCTCAGATCAGGTACAGGAGGGGGAAGAGATAGATCCACACGAGATCGACGAGGTGCCAGTACAGCGCCACGAGGTCGACCGGCGTCCAGTACTCCTTGCTGAAGTCGCCGCGCTCGTTGCGCCGCCACACCCAGAAGATGACGCCGATACCGATGGCGACGTGCAACCCGTGCAGGCCCGTCAGCAGGAAGTAGATGCCGAAGAACACGTGCGTGTGCGCGGGCAGCTCGTGGTCGAGGTGCGGATGCCAGTGGACGCCCGGCAAGAGCCCGTGCTCGAACTTCAGGCTGTACTCGAAGTACTTGATCACCAAGAACGCGCACGCGCAGAGCATGGTGATGATGAGGTAGCGAGAGACGTTCTGCTTCTCGCCCAGCTGCGCCGAGCGCACCGCGGCGGCCGCCGTGAAGCTCGAGAAGAGCAGCACGATGGTGTTGCCGCCGCCGATGAAGCGGTTGAGCTCGTGCGAGCCGGCGGCGAACGCCTCGGGGTAGCCGACGCGAACGATGCCGTACGCGACGAAGAGCCCGCTGAAGAACAGGATTTCCTGGGCGAGGAAGAGCCACATGCCCAGCTTGCTCGACTCGAACTGCTGGATGGGCGTGTCGAAGTGGTGCTGGAGCCACTTCGGCCCGTGGTGGCCGTGGTCGCCGTGATCCGCGTGCTCGCCCGCGGGAACGGTGGTTTCGGTTACGGTGGCCATGGCTATTCGTCGTCGTCCTTCGACTTCTCGTCACTGTCCGAGTCGTCGCTGTCGGCCTTGGATGCAGAAGTCGTGGCCTTCGCCTCGGCGGCGACGGTACGCGGAACGGAGGCGGCGCGCGCTTCGACCGAGGCCTCGCTCTCGCCGGGGAAGCCGGTGAAGAGCTCCTCGTCGGTCGCGAGATGATAGTCGTACGGGCCGCGCGTCATGACGGGCGTCTCCGCGAAGTTGTGCGGGTGCGGCGGCGACGTCGTCATCCACTCGTAGCCGGCCGAGCCCCACGGGTTCGGCGGCGCCTTCTTCCCGTTCCGGAGCGCGTCCACGAACATGTAGAGCATGATCAGGAAGCCGATGCCGAGGACGTAGGCGCCCGAGCTCGAGAACGCGTGGAGCGGCTGGAAGTGCGGCAGGTAGTCGTAGTACCGGCGGGGCATGCCGCGCGACCCCAGGACGAACTGGGTGAAGAACGTCATGTTGAAGCCGATGAACACGAACGTGAACGCGATACGCGCGAGGCGCTCGTCGTACATCCGCCCGAACATCTTCGGCCACCAGTAGTGGATGCCGCCGAGGAAGCCGAACACCGTGCCGCCCACCATGACGTAGTGGAAGTGCGCGACCACGAAGTACGTGTCGTGCAGGTGGACGTCGACCGCGAGCGTGCCGAGGAAGAGGCCCGTCAGTCCACCGATGGTGAAGAGCACGAGGAACGCGAGCGCGTAGAGCATCGGCGACTCGAACGAGACCGAGCCCTTGTAGAGCGTCGCGACCCAGTTGAAGACCTTCACGCCCGACGGGATGGCGACGAGGAACGTGAGGCCCGAGAAGACGAGCTCCGCGTAGTCGCTCATGCCGGCGACGAACATGTGGTGGCCCCACACGAGGAAGCCGAGCAGCGCGAGCGCCACCGAGCTCATCGCGACGAACATGTAGCCGAAGATCTTGCGCTTGCTGAACGTAGCGATGAGCTCGTTCACCACGGCCATGCCGGGCAGGATCATGATGTAGACGGCGGGGTGCGAGTAGAACCAGAAGAAGTGTTGGAAGAGCACCGGGTCGCCGCCGAGCTCCGGATTGAAGATACCGATCGTGAGCAGGCGCTCCATGATCAGTAGGAAGAGCGTGATCGCGAGCACGGGCGTCGCGAGAACCTGGATGACGCTCGTCGCGTACACGCCCCAGACGAAGAGCGGCAAACGCTGCCAG
>CAYSCF010000539.1:0-3929 GCA_964429305.1 uncultured Sandaracinaceae bacterium
GGGCGTTTACATGCGTAAGGTCTTCGCGGAAGAGATCGCGAAAGAGTCGGCGCGCGAAGAAGAGTACCGGAAGATGGAGGCCGAGGCCGCCAAGCTCGGCGCGGGCCTCGAGCAGTTCGACGACATCGAGGGTGATGCGCCCGCGGCCGCAGCCAACGTCTCGGCGCAGCCCGCACGTCCCGCGGCACCGGCGCCGCGCGGCAAGGGCAAGTCCACCATGCTCGGCATGCCCGCCGTGCCCGCGGCCGTTCCGCCGCCGCCGCCGCGCGCGAGCATGGCCGGTGGGCCTCCGCCTCCGCCGCCGCGGATGAGCGCTCCGACTCCTCCTCCTCCTCCCGCTCCTGCGGCGCCCGCTCCCGCCGCGAAGGCGTCGAGCAACGGTGCTGCGCTCGACATGGACTGGGACGAGGAAGAGCTCTCGACCCAGATCTACGACAAGCCCGAGGGCAACCTCATCGCCGAGATCCCGCAGGCCGCGCCGGCGCCGCGACCCTCACTCGGCCTGGGAAACCTGCAGGCGGTCGCGCCTGCCGCGCCGCCGTCGATGTCGACGCCGGGGATGCCGTCCCCCTTCTCTCCGAGCCAGTCCACGCCGGGAATGCCGTCGCCGTTCCGGCCCTCGGGCCCGTCGTCGCCCGGTCTGCCCGCGACGATCTCGCAGCCGATGCCGCAGGGCTCGCCGTCGCCGTTCGACGCGACCTCCTCGGGCGCTGGGCGCGAGCCGACCGCCGTCACGCGGCCACGTCAGGAATCGCGCGGCTCGATGGGCCCGATGATCGCCGCAGCCGCGGTGCTCCTGCTCGTGCTCCTCGCGGGCGGCGGCTATCTGCTCTTCGGTCGATCGTCGCCTGCGACCGTGCACCTCACGACGACGCCGACGGATGCGGTCGTCTATCTCGACAACCAGCCGATCACGACGTCGACCTCGAGCCCGTTCGTCATCCCCGCCGTCCCGCCGGGCTCGCACCTCGTCGAGGTTCGCAAGCACGGGTTCGTGACGTGGGCGATGCGCGTCGATCTGACGTCGGGTCAGGAGCTGACGCTTCCGGCGGTGACGCTCGCGCCCGAGGCCGGCCCGCCGATCGCGACGGGTGTGCCGCAGCCCGTCCAAGGCACGGGCTTCACGCTCGACACGGTTCCGTCGGGCGCGCGCGTGTTCGTCAACGGTGTCGAGCTCGGCCAGCGCACGCCGGTCTCCGTCACGGACCTGCAGCCCGGCACCTACCAGATCCGCGTCGACAACGGCGCGACGTACGCCGCGTGGGCGTCGCAGATCACGATTCCTGCGGGTCAGGTGATGACGCTGCCGGCCGCGGTGCTCACGCTCCGCGCGGTCACGGTCGCGTTCACCTCGGATCCCTCGGGCGCGAACGTCACGCTGGTCCGCGGTGGCGAGCGCCGCTCGGTCGGTGCGACGCCCGTCTCGGCCGACGTGGACGTCTCGGGCGGCGCGTGGACCGTCGAGATGGAGCACAACGGCTACCGCGACTACACGGCGCCGCTCGTCGTCGCGATGGGCGTCGCGAGCGCCACGCACGCGGCGACGCTCGAGGCTGCGCCGCGCGGCGGTGGTGGTGCGTCGCGTCCGCCTCCGCCGCCTCCGCCCAACACGTCGACGAGCCGCCTGGGCTCGCGTCTCGGCACCGGCGTCGTCGCGGCGACGCCCACGCCTCCGCCCGAAACGCGCGTCGCGCCTCCGAGCGGTGGCGGCGGCAACGGCACGCTGCGCATCAACACGCGCCCCGCCTCGCAGGTCTTCGTGGACGGCCGCCTGATCGGCTACACGCCGCAGCTCCACATCGAGCTCAGCGCGGGCCGCCACTCGGTCACGCTCGTGAACAGCGAGTTCAACATCCGCGAGACGCGCACCGTCGAGATCGAAGCGGGTCAGACGACGACGCAGTCGCTGACGCTCACGCCCGGCGGCGGTTGAACCGTCCCGAGCACTGCGGACTTCGCTACTCGGTTCGGTCGCGCACGTAGAGGATGCCGACCGGCTCGAGGAGGTCTTCACCCTCGAGCGCGCGATCCCGGCGCTCGAAGAGCGAGCGCTCGCCGTCGCCGTCGAGATCGCCTTCGGCGCGATACGTCACCAGGTACGTGCCCTCGGGCGAGTGCAGATCGCACCCGCTGACCGTCGGCTGCAGCGTGTACGAGAAGCGGACCGGCTCGTCGATCGCGAAGCCGATCGCCGTGAAGCCGGCGCGCGAGAGATCCTCGCCCTCGAAGTCGAGCGTGCGCGCATCCTGCGTCGGCTCGGTCGGGTACGGTCCCGCCGCGCTGGGCAGACAGCGATGCAGCGTCTCGGTCTCGCTCGCGTGCGGCGCCGCGAAGTACGCCGCCGTCGCCAGATGCATCCGATCGAGCTCGCGCGCGGCTTCGGAGGCCTTGCTCAGCCGCAGATGATCGACGAACGCCGGCACGAACGCGGCGAGCAGACAGCCGATGATGCTCGTCGCCGCGGCCGCCTGGAGCAGCGTGACGCCCTCACGGCGCCGGTCGGGTGCCCGCTTCACGGGCCGAACCTACGGCCCCAGTTGCGCGCGCGCCAGAGAACGGGCAGGAACGCGCCGTGTCTGGCCCTCCGAGCCGCATCGAGCGCGCGCGCGACATCCTGGTGATCGCGGCGGTGACGCTCGCGAGCGCGGTGCTGATCGATGCGGGCGTCGTGTGCTCGAACGACGGCTCTCACTACGCGCTGGTGCGCGCGATCGGCGACACCGGCAGCTTCGTCATCGATCCGTACGTCGCCTACACGCGCGACGTCGACATCTCGGAGTACGGCGGGCACTTCTTCACCGATCGGCCGCCCGGCACCGCGATGCTCGCCGTGCCGTTCTATCTCGTGTCGCGCGCCGTCTCGAGCGACCCGCTCGCGTGGGAGCTCGGCGCGTCGCTGCTCTCGGCCGTCATGGCCGCGCTCGCGTGCGGCGGCGCCTATTGGATCGCTCGCGAGCTCGGCGCCTCGCGTCAGGCGGCGACCGTGCTCGGCATCACGCTCGCGATTGCGACGCCGTTGCGCAGCTACGCGAGCACGCTCTTCCATCACGCGACCGCCGCGGGCCTCGTCACGCTCTGCGCCGCGCTCGCGCTCGATCACGCCAAGCGACCGCGCCGCATCACGCGTGTGATCGCCGCCGTGATCGCTGGATACTGCTGCTCGGTCGACTACACGAGCTGTCTCGCGACGGGCGTGCTGCTGATCGCTGCGCTCTGGCCGATGCGATCGACACCGCGCGCGCTCGGGATCGCCATCGGCGAGGTCGTGCTCGGCGGCATCGTCGGCCTCTTGCCGCTGCTCGCCTACGACCAGGCGTGCTTCGGCAGCCCGCTCTCGCTCGGCTACGACCACCAGGTGCACTTCGGGATGATGCACTCGATGAGCGGCATCTACGGCGGCAGCATGCCCGACGGTCTCTTCGGCCTCTTCGTGCATCCGCGCGCGGGTCTCTTGTTCTGGAGCCCGGTGCTCGTGCTCGCGCCGATCTACGCGCCGCGTCTGTTCAAGACGGATCGCGCGACGGCGATCACGCTGGCTCTCGCGATCACGCCCTTCGTGCTCTTGATGTCGCGCTACTACGAGGTCGGCGCCGGCGCGAGCCGCGACGCTCGCTACATCACGCCCGTCGTCCCGATGTTCGCGATCCCGCTCGCGCTCGCGTGGGATCACGCGGCCGATCGCTTCGGCCGCCTCGGTCGCGCGGGCCTCGTGACGCTCTACGTCGTGCTGACGGTGCTCTCGGTGGAGCTGCAGGTCGTGAAGCACCTCGCGCGTTGGGTGCGCGACGGCGAGTTCTGGATCCCGCGCTTCACCGGCGGCGGCGACGTCGGCCCGACGCTCGTGCACTTCCTCGTGTGGGCGTTCTCGCACCCGATCGCAGTCGCACTGGTCCTCGCCGGAGGTCTCGTCGTCGCGGCGCGACTCGATC
>CAYSCF010000540.1:0-3911 GCA_964429305.1 uncultured Sandaracinaceae bacterium
AGCTCCGCGTGCGGCACCGGCGTCGAGCGCTGCACCGACGGCATCTGGGCCGCCTGCACGGCGTCCTCGACGTGCGACTGCACCACTGGCGAGCCCCCGCGCATGATCGCGTGCGCGCGTTGCGGCATGCAGCGGCAGGTGTGCACGAGCGGCATGTGGACCGACGACGGCCTCTGCAGCGGCGGCGGTCCGTGCGCGCCCGGCGACATGGACATCGGCGGCACCTGCGGGACGATGTGCGGTCACCAGTCGCGCATCTGTCAGTCGGACTGCACGTGGGGCGCTTGGTCGTGCATGGGCGAGGGCGCCTGCGTGGGCGGAACGACCGACAGCGCGGATCAGGCGTGCGGCACCTGCGGCAACGGCACGCAGTCGCACGTGCGCACCTGCGATCCGACCACGTGCCAGTGGGGCGCGTACTCGGCGTGGAGCACGTGCATGGGCGGAGACGCGGGCGCATGCACGCCAGGCCAGATGGATAGCGACACGCAACCGTGCGGTCGCTGCAACTCCGGCACGCACACGCGGACGCGCACGTGCGACGTCACGGCAGGCTGCGCGTGGGGCGCGTGGGGCGCGTTCGGCGCGTGCACCGGCGATAGCGGCTGCACGCCCGGCGAGACGCGTGGCGGCTGCGACATGAACAGCACGGGCGCCGCGACGGGATGTGGCGTGCAGACGTGCACGTCGTCGTGTACCTCGGGCACTGCCTGTACGCTCGCACCGGGCGCGGCGTGCCTCTCGTCGCGCGGCACGAACTTCCAGTGCTGCACACCGAGTGGGGGCGGATCGGGCTGGCGGTTCTGCAGCCCGAGCTGTCAGTGGAACGCCTGCGCCTCTCACTCTTGCTGAACGCCCGCCCTTCTCGAAGAAAGCATCCATGTCGACTCGCGCTTCCTCTCTCGCGTCGAGCCTCGCGCTCGTCTTCACCCTCGTGACCGGCTGTGACAGCCCTCCCCCGATGCAGGTCGATGCGGCCGTTCTTCCGGATGCGTTCGTCGGTGACGACGCGTGGACGATGCCGGATGCGGGGTTCGTCATCGCCGATCACGGGCCGAGCTACGTGATCCCCGATCAGGGCGGCACGCGCATCGTGCATCCCGAGCTCGTGCTCATCACGTACGCCAACGATCCCAACCGCGCGACACTCGAGGCGCACGCGCGATGGCTCGTGGGGTCGAGCTGGCTGACCGACGTGGGCGCCGAGTACGGCATCGGCGCGGGCAGCGTGCTCGCGACGATTCATCGCACCGACGATGCGCCGCCGACGACGACCACCGCCGAGATCGAAGCGCTCCTCCAAGCGGGCGTCACCGATCGCTCGCTCCCGCCGGGCAGCGACAACTCGTACGCCAACGTCCTCTACGTCATCTACTTCCCCATCGGCACGACGATCACGGATTCGGATCTCGGCACCAGCTGCGTATCGTACGGGGGCTACCACACCGAGATCTCGAACGGCGGCAACCCGTTCGCGTACGCAGTGATCCCGACCTGCCACGACTTCAATCCGGCACTGACCGACATCGAGACCGAAGAAGAGGCGATGACGCACGAGCTGATCGAGGCGGCGACCGACGCGCGCCCGATGACGCATCCGGCGTTCGCGTTCACGACGTCGTTCCCGTACTCGCCCTGGCTCTTCGTCGGCGCGGAGCTCGCGGACCTCTGCGCGCTCCACGTGGGCCCGACGGCGTACGTCCGGGATCCGAGCGGGTTCGTCGCATCGCGTGTCTGGTCGAACGCGGCGGCGATGGCGAACGATCGCGATCCGTGCGTTCCGATCCCGGCCGCGGCGGCGGCAACGCCCTACTACCAGGTATCGATCGCTCCGGGCACGGCGCAGGTCGTCACGCCCGGAACGAGCGTCACGTTCGATCTCACGGCGTGGTCGACCGGACCGATGGGCCCGTTCGGCATCTACGCGGAGGCCGCCACTGCCGGGGCTGGCATGTTCATGCCGACGGTCAGCGTCGATCGGATGACGGTGCGCAGCGGAGACCACGCGACGCTCACGGTCGGCGTGCCCGTCGGAACGCCGAGCCAGGCGTACACGCTGATCTACGTCGAGACCTACCTGACGCCGAGCGACTACAACTCGCAGCCCGTCGTCGTCTTCGCGCCGTGATCTCTACGGAGTGGTCCGCAACGCGGACCCGACACAATCGTGTCGGCCCGGCGGGCCGGGCGCTCCGGTCGAGAGCCCGCGTCAGGCGCGCTTCGTCGCGATCCCGAAGAAGAAGCCGTCGTCTCCCTGCCCCTGGTAGAGCGGCAAGATCACGTAGCCATCCATCGGTGCGTGGATCGCGCCGCGCGCGTCTTTCGCGAGCAGCTGACCGCGCGTGACGTGCGCGATGTTCGCGAATCCCGGCGTCATCACGAAGCGGTCGTCCGGCACGATGGCGTAGCGCGCGACGACCTCCATCGCGCGTGGGATGTCCCCGCGCACGGCGTCCAGATGCGCGATCGATTCGGCGAGCCGTGGTGGCGCGTGCGTGAGGCCGGCCACCGAGAGCGCGATGGTGAGCGTCGCATCGAGATGCGTCACCGTCGTGGGATCGACGTGCTGACCGCCTTCGACCGCGAGCGCGACGGCGCCGCGCGAGGCGAGATAGCTCGAGAGCACGCCCGCGAGCGCCGCACCGAGCCCGCGGATCGTCGGCAACGGAAACGCGTGCGCGAAGGCCTCTTGCGCGTCCGCATCGTAGATGCCGAACGGGTAACCCGCGGCGCTCGTCGTGTGGAGATCGAGGAAGAACACGGGCCCGCGAGCATCCTCGATCGCGCGATCGATCTCGCCGAGCAGCGCGCGCTGCTCGCGATCTTCGGCGTCGTCGCTCGCCGCACCGCGCGCCAAGAGTGCGGCGACCTTGTCCGGCGTCCACTGACGGTTGAGGTCCTTCACCTGGAAGCGCTTACCGAGAGCCATCGCCGCGACGTTGCCCGCGAGAACCACGAGCTCTCCGCGCAGCGGCGTGCCCGCCTCGTCCAGACGCGCGAGCACCGCGCGCGCCGCGTGGACGCCCGCGACCTCGTTGCCGTGGATCGCCGCCGTGACGACGAGCGTCGGCCCCGGCGTCTCGCTGCGCCGCCGGCCGATGATCCGAGGAGTGATCATCTGGCTTGACGCCTTTGCGTCTTCACGTGTCTTCGGTGAGCTTCTGCTCGAGGAGCTCGGCGGCGATGCCCATGAAGTCTTCTTCGGTGAGGATCGCCACGAGATGGCCTTCCTGCACGACGGGAAGACAGCCGATGCGGTAGCGCTTCAAGAGCGCGATCGCTTCCAGCGTGGGCGTCTCGGGCGTCACCGTGATGACGTCGCGACGCATGATGTCCGAGACCGGCGTGCTGCCCGCTTCGCGCGCGTCGCCGCTCGTCTTGCGCAAGCCGTTGAGATAGCGGAGCACCGCGCGATAGCTGACCACGCCGACGAGCTTGCCGGTTCCGTCTTCCACCGGGACATGCCGGATGCGCTCCCAGCCCATCAGATCCGCGACGAGCTCGACGGCATCGTCGGGCTGCACCGTGAAGATGTCGGTCGTCATGTACTGAGCGACCTTGTTGTACGAGTGCTTGGCGCTCGAGGCCTCGTCGAGGCGCGCGCGCTCCCACTCGCTGACCGGCCGGCCGGTCTTCTGACGCGCGACCGTGGCCGCGACGAGCGCGTTGAGACGCTCGCCGACCGAGCCCTTGCTCTGCATGCCCGCGAGCGACTGCACCATCCAGCGCGAGCCGGTGCGCATCGTGCGCGTGCGGTGATCGACGATGCCGAGGTACTTCTTGATGTCGGCTTCGTCGATCTTGACGCGGCGCAGGCCCGCTTCCGCCATCGGGATCAAGCGCTCGGCGATGAGCTCCTGCGCGTCGACCTCTTCGCCGTCGAGCCACGTGAAGCGCGCGCCGAGACCTTC
>CAYSCF010000541.1:0-3898 GCA_964429305.1 uncultured Sandaracinaceae bacterium
CGCGCCGCCGTGGCGCCGCCGGCGCCGGTTCCGACGATCACGAAATCCGCTTCGTCTTCGATCTTGTGCTGCGGCATGGTCGCTCTCCTCGTCGATTCATCGGCTCGCTGCGCGAGCACTCTCGTCGTGTCAGGCCGCCAGAACGCGGAGCTGCACGCGCGAGGTCTTCTGCGTCTCGTTGCCGCCGGCGTCGTGCCCGGGGTCGTCGTAGTTGGTGCGGTCGCGCAGCGAGGTGACGCGGAACATCGCCATGCAAGCGACGAGCTTCACGAGCAGCGTCATCTCGCGGACGATGAAGAGCTTGTGATCGAGCAAGCGCTCCATCGCCGCCGCGCGCTCGTCGGTCGAGGCCTTGGCGAGCGTGTGGAAGCGGCCGAGCACGAAGAACGGAGAGAAGAAGAAGGTCACCATCGCGACGATGATCCCGAGCCGCGCCTTGTCGGACGCGTTCTTCAGGAAGCGCTCGAGGCCCGCGGTCCAGTCGACCTCGTCTTCCAGAATCGAGAACCCGTTCGGCAGCGCCAGCGGCGCGAAGCTCGAGAGGACCACCGGGGCAAGCGCTCGTTCGATCGCAGAGAGTTTCATGGCGCAATTTCCTTTTTCGTGGTCGTCGTGGTCGTCGTCGATTTCGCCGACTCGTTCATCTGGTTGAGCATCGCGATCGCCATCGCGATGCGATCGAGCGTCGTGCGATCGAGGCGATGGATCAGCCGCTCGGCCGTTGCCCGCGCGCGCGTCGCATCGCGCGCCTCCATGCGATCGAGCAGGCGGCCGTACACCGCGATCGTCGCAGGCGCGTTCGCGAAGAACGCGAGCTCGACGCCACGGTTGCGCTCGATCGTCTTCTGCACCGTGTTGAAGAGCAGCTCGAACGCGAGGTTCTTCGTGCAGCGCACGAGCAGCCGCGCGAACGCGAGGTCTGCCGTCATGAACGCGTGCGCATCGCCGAGCAGCGTCCCGAGATGCGCGACCTGCGCGCGCATCTCGCGCAGCTCCTGGATGCTCGCGCGCTCGGCCGCGATGCCGATCGCTTCGACGGCCACCGCTCGTCGCAGCTCGAGCAGTCCCGCGACGACCTCGAGCCCGACGCGGTGTCCGGTGAGCGCGAGCTCGGCGAGATGTCCGAGCAGCGCGACGTCACCGTGCTCGGTGTAGTCGAGCACGCGCGTGCCGGAGCCGTGGACCGACTGGACCAGCCCCTCGCTCGACAGGCGCGTGAGTGCCGCACGCAGAGTCAGACGGCTCACGCCGAGCTGCTCGGAGAGCTCGCGCTCGCCCGGCAGGGAGGTCCCCGGGAGATATTTCCCAGTCAGGATCGCCGAGCGCAGCTTGACCGCCGCGGTCTCGACCGCGCTCGGATCTTTGGTCGTTTCGTCCTTCGCCATGGTGTCTTCGTGACTGGTAGTACCAGTTGATCGAGTGGTAATACCAGTCGACTGCGCAGGCAAGTACGCACTTCGCGGTGACCGAACCGTGACGAAGCGACGCGTCGAACGAACGACGGAAGTACCGTGGACTTGTTCGGGGGTTCTCGGAGAACCCCGGATCGAGAAATTAGTTGGCCGGCGGTTCTCCCAGAATGCCTCGGCAACCGAAACGGTTGGCCAGGGGTTCTCCGAGAATGCCCCGGCAACCGAAACGGTTGGTCCGGCGTTCTCCGAGAATGCCCCTGCAACGGAAACGGTTGGTCGGGCGTTCTCGGAGAACCCCTCTGCAACGGAAACGGTTGGTTGGGCGTTCTCGGAGAACGTCGGACGAAGGAATTCGTGGGGCGCCGTTCTCGGAGGACGGCTCCCGTGATCCAGACCGGGCGCCAGAGCATCGCCGGAGGTGTTGGCCGACCGCGGAGTTGGAATGGGGTTGTTGAACAACCCCGGGGCAAGTCCGCACTTGGTCTTCCGTTTTCGAACAACCGCCGGACGAGTCTGGACTTGGTCTTCCGTCTTCGAACAACCCCGGGGCAAGTCTGGACTTGATTTCCGTCGTGCGAAGACGGAAAGAGAAAGGCCGCGCGCGAATCGCTTCGCTGCGCGGGCCTCATTCTCTTCAGACGTTCGGACGACTACTCGAACGGCGCGACCCGCATGGGCCGCGCCGTTCACTTCGTAGCTGCTCGTCCGAGACCAGCCGCGATCACATCGGCGTGAAGCGATACCCGACGGTCACGTCCGCGCCGCCCGCCGTGTCGTACGACGCCTGCGTGCCACTGGAGCCGTCGCTGTTCTCGATGCCGATCGTGGCCGAGTCGCCACTCGCGCGCGTGGGCTCCGCTCCGGGGGCGAGCGAGCAGTAGGCGATCTCGATCACGTTCGTGGTTGCGTAGAGCTTCACCTGGAAGGTCAAGCGCAGGTCGGTCGCCATGTACGCGCCCCAGTCGGTCCACTGGATCGTGTAGTGGTCGCCCGCGGCGCCCGCGTTGAAGCGTGCGGTCGAGACGTCGGTGGCGGCGCCAGCAGCGGTCGACGCGGCAAGGTCATCCCAGAAAGGCGCGATGAACTGGTGGGGGGTCGAGGTCGTGTCCGGAATGGCGCGATTCGAGTAGCCGGGTGTTTCTGGCGTGCCGGTCGTGTCCGTCCACAGCTGCGCGAAGCCGTTCGACGTCACCGAGAAAAACGGCGTCGCATCGCCGTAGTACGAGAACGCGAACCCGCTCGGGAACGCCGTGATGTCGGACGCGTCGTCATCGGACCACGAGCCGCTCGAGGCAGGGAGGGAAGCAGCGGCGCTCATGTCGTCGCACGTCGGCGATGCGATGGTCGTCATCGCGTAGCTGATCGGGAGCGGAGCGTCGACCGCGCTGATCGTGTACGTGCCGTTGTTGGACGGGTCGTAGGTGCCAGCCGCCACGATGTAGCGTTGGGCCGCGGCACCCGTGTTCGTGATCAGCGTGCTGACCGCTGTCCCGTTCGAACCCGATGCGCTGTTCGCGACGCACGTCGTGTCCGCGCAGGCGTTGAGGACGCGCAAGATCGGGCTCAGCGTCGAGCTCGGCGTGTCGGTCACGCGCACCGCGTGCCCGGCCGGCACCGTCACGAAGTAGTAGTGCTGGTTGCCATTGTAGACGGTGTTGCAGCGAAGGGGCGCTGCGACGCCGAGCAAGGTGTTCTCGCCGGAGATCATCCCGCCGACGGCGAGCGTCGTGGGCATGTCGCAGTCCGCGTTGTCGTCCGTGCCGCGGCAGACGGATCCGATGCACATGCCGCCGACCACGCAGGTGTTGGTCATCCCGGTCGGATCACAGGCGCCTCCCAGTGGGATGCTCGGGAACTCGCTGACGGAGACGGTGTAGGTGCCGTTGTTCGAGGGATCCCACGTTCCCACGCTGAACGTGTACGTGGTCGCAGCGGCGCTCGCGTTCGTGATCGACTGACCGATCGCCATGCCGTCGCTCGTCGCTCCCGTGTTCGCCGTGCACGCCGTCGCCGAGCAGTCGCCGGTGAGGATGCGAATGATCGGCTGCAGCGTCGAGCTCGGCACGACATTGACGCGCACCGTGTCGCCGGCCGCCACCGTAACGGAGTAGTAGTGGAGGTAGCCGTTGTAGGTCCCGTTGCAGGGGAAGGTCGTTGCGTGGACGCCCGTCGTCGTGTCTTCACCCGCGATCATGCCGCCCACCGTGATCGGCACGGCCGTGCAGGTCGCCGTCGTCCCGGCGTCGGTGCCCATGTCCGGTGTCGTCGCCGCGTCGGTGCCCATGTCCGGCGCCACGTACGCGTCCGGAAGGACCGCAGCGTCGAGCGTCGCGGCATCCATGCCGACGTCGATCGACACGCCCATGTCGACGGGCGATCCGCTGTCGGCGCCCGCGCCGGTATCGGTGACTGCACCGCCGTCTCGGCCGGCGTCGTGGCCCGCGTCGACTGCGCCGTCGGTTCCGGAGCCGGCGTCGCCCGCGGCG
>CAYSCF010000542.1:0-3897 GCA_964429305.1 uncultured Sandaracinaceae bacterium
GTCGCGTGCGCGACGGTCAGCAAGCCCAAGCTCATCCTCTACGACGAGCCGACCGCGGGCCTCGATCCCGTCACGAGCCAGCGCATCTACGATCTGATCCAGCAAGAGCAGCGCAAGCTCGGCACGACGTGCGTCGTCATCTCGAGCGACGTCGCGGGCCTCTTCACGATCTGCGATCGCGTCGCGATGCTCCACCAGGGCCGCATCGTGTTCGAAGGCACGAAGGATGAAGCGCTCGCGAGCGACATCCCCGTGGTGAAGCAGTTCGTACACGGGCTCGTAGAAGGCCCGCTCTAGCGACGGTCTCATCGCTCTTCGCGCTCAGAAGTCGATCGACATCGGCGGTGTGGGCTCGGGCGCGGGTGCCGTGGCGGGAGCGATGGGCGGTGGGGCCGGGCTCTCGGCGAGCGCACGGTCTCGACGCGCCTGCTCGAGCAGACGCTGCACGGCGCGCAGACCGTCGGTCTGATCGAGCCGGTCGACGTGCATGCGGTAGCAGATGGCCGGCAGCGCGACGTTGCAGACGATGACCGTGGTCTCGGCCTGTCGATCCGAGGCAGTCACTTCGAACGCGTAAGCGGTGCCGCTCGACGCATCGATCCCCGCCGTGCGTATCGTCCGGATGGCCGGGCCGCGGCACCCCGCGAGGAGCACCAGACCGAAGAGCGCGAGCATCGAGACCGTCTTCACGCCGAGAGCGTACCAGCCCAAGCCCCTCTCGCTCTCGCCCTCGCTCTCGCTCTCGCCCTCGCTCACAACATCGGAGCCATCAACCTCCCCACACTCTCCATCAACCGCGTCCCGATCCCGCGCTTGGCCCAGCCCGCGGCCGTGATCTCCCGCGACTCGCTCGCGTCCTCCGCGAACAATGCCTCGAGCTCCTTCACGATCCCTTGATCGTAGAGCACCGCGATCAGCTCGAAGTTCAGGCGGAAGCTCCGCACGTCGATGTTCGCGCTCCCGACCGTCGCGAACTGGCCGTCCACGACGAGCGTCTTGGTGTGCAGCATCGCGCCCTCGTGCTCGAGCACGCGCACGCCGGTGCCGAGCAGCTCTTCGTAGAAGCTGCGCCCGGCGGCCTGCGTGATGCCCCAGTTCGAGTGTGCGTTCGTCAGCACGCGCACGTCCACACCGCGCGCCGCCGCCGTCGTGAGCGCCATGAGGATCGCCGGATCGGGGACGAAGTACGGCGTCGTGATCCACACGCGCGACTGCGCCGACGCGATGGCCGCGAAGTAGAGGCGATGGATGCGCTCCATCGTCTGATCGGGGCCGCTCTGCACGATCTGCATCGCCGTCGAGCCCGTCGCTGGCTGCGCCAACAGATATCGATCGGCGACGAGGTCCTCGCGCGTCGCGAAGAACCAGTCCTCGGCGAACACGGCGGCAATCTGCGCGACGGCCGGCCCTTCGATGCGCAGGTGCACGTCCTTCCACGGGACGAATCGATCGCTGACGTTCACGCCGCCGCAGAAGCCGACGTGGCCGTCGACGATCGTGAGCTTGCGATGGTTGCGCAGGTTGATCGTCGCCGCCTTCCGGATCGGATCGAGCGGGAAGAACGCAGCCGACTTGCCGCCCTTCTTGCGAAGCGTGCGCAGGCGCGGGCCGAGACCGGCCGAGCCGAACCCGTCGTAGAGCAGCCGCACTTCGACGCCGCGATCCCGCGCTGCTTCCAGCGCGCGCACGATTCGCGAGCCGGCCTCGTCGGCGCGGAACACGTAGTACTGCAGATGAACGTGATCGGTCGCGCCCTCGATCGCCTCGACGAGCGCGTCGTACGTCTTCGGTGCGCCGACGAGCAGCTTCACCTCGTTGCCGATGCGCACGTCGGCGCGGCCCATGCTCGCAGCGAGCCGCATCACGCCGCGTAGCTCGGGCGGAGCGGCGTCGATGACCGCGTTGCGGACGGCGAGCGAGACCTGCGCCGTGACGCGGTCGTCGAGGCGCGACGAGAGCGGCTCGTTCACTGCCTTGCGCGTGCGAATCGGGCGACGAACGCGATCACGGCCGAGGTACCAGAAGAGGATCACGCCGAGTGCGGGGAACGCGAGCAGGACGAAGATCCACGCGAACGTCGAGGCGGGCTCTTTGCGGCGCAGGAGCACGAGCGGGATGAACGCGATCGAGAGGATCTCGGCCGCGGTGAAGAACAGCGACGCGAGGCTCGTCTGCGGCATCCGCGAGCGTCAGCTTCGCACGCCCATTCGGTCGCCGCTGTAGCACTTTGTCACGCCGGACTGATACCGTTGCCGCGTGGGCGCATCGGTCCTGCCTTCTGCGGTAGAGGTGATCCGTCAATTGCCGCTGGCCGCCGCGGTGCTCGACCCACAGCTGCGCTACGTGGCGCACAACGAGCTCTGGATCAGCACCTGCGGTCTGCCGCCGGGACGGGATCTCGTGGGCCTCGCGCACTACGACGTGTTCCCGCAGATCCCCGCGACGTGGCGCGAGGTCCACCAGCGCTGTCTCGCGGGCGCGACGGAGAAGAGCGATCTCGACGTCTTCGTCCGCGCGGATGGCAAGCAGGAGAACATCCGCTGGGTAACGACGCCTTGGCGCGGAGCGGACGGTGCGATCGGCGGGATCGTGATCTTCGCCGAGAACCTCACGGCCGAGATCGACGCACGGACGCGGCTCGCCGAGCGCGAGAGCCTCATCCGCCAGCTCTTCGAGCGCTCCCCGCTCGGTCTCAATCTCTGCACGCTCGACGGCGTGTGGATCGAGTCGAACCCGGCGTTCCTCGACCTCATCGGTTACTCGCGCGAAGAGGCCGACGGAGGGCTGACCTACTGGCAGCTCACGCCGCGCTCGTACGACGCGCAGGAGGCAGTGCAGCTCGAGAGCTTGCGCGCGACGCGGCGCTATGGGCCGTACGAGAAGGAATTCGTGCGAAAGGACGGAACGCTCGTCCCGGTGCGTCTGCACGGCTTCATCGTCGAGCGCGACGGCGTCGAGTACATCTGGTCGCTCATCGAGGATCTCCGCGGCGAGCGGGAGCTCGAGGAAGAGCGAATCAAGGCCATCCACGGCAACAAGCTCGCGATGCTCGGCGAGATGGCAGCGGGTGTCGCGCACGAGGTCAACAACCCGCTCTCGGTCATCGCGGCGAACGTGGACCTGCTGCGCGAAGCCGTCGGGACCGACGACGCGGCGCAGGTCACCGAGTCGCTCCGCGCGATCGAGGACGCCACGCAGCGCGCTGCAGCGATCGCCCGCGGCCTGAGCCGCTTCGCTCGGCGCCCGAGCGCGGAGGCTGCGCGCCCGGTCGACGTGAACACGATCGCGCTGGATGCGCTCCAGCTCTGCCGCGCGCGCATCCTGGCGCACGGCGTCCAGCTCACGAGCGATCTGCGTGCGACTGCGTCGGTGCGTGGAAACGCGCTCGCGCTCGCCCAGGTGCTGGTGAACCTGCTCAACAATGCCGTCGACGCGGCGCGCGGGGCGACGACGCGAGGCACATCGAGCTGGATCCGCGTCAGCACGACGGACGGCCCGAGCCCCGGCTCGGTCACCGTGGCGGTCGAGGACTCGGGCGAGCTCCCGCGAGAGCTCGCCGAGCGGATCTTCCGGCCCTTCTTCACGACGAAGAAGGAGGGCGAGGGGACGGGCCTCGGGCTCAGCATCAGCCGGAGCATCGTGGAGGGTCACGGCGGCCGGCTCGTCCACGACGCGCAAGCGAGTCGGACGCGCTTCTTGGTGGAGCTGCCCGCCGAGCGTTGACGCTCGGGCACCGGTTGCCTCGAGCACGTATCCTCAGCCGTGCTCCGGATGGTCCGCGTCATGTTCGCCATCCAGTTCGCCGTCGTCGGCGCGCTCGTGGTGTCGACCGTGGCGTACGTGCTGCCGGGGCTCGCGCGACTGCCGGCCGCGATCGGCGCCGGCGCGCTCTCCCTC
>CAYSCF010000543.1:0-3880 GCA_964429305.1 uncultured Sandaracinaceae bacterium
CGGCAGCGGATCGAGCGCCGTCGCGCTCACCTCCACGTCGGCCGCGAGGTGGCGCTCTTCGCTCGCGCGAACCGAGTACGTGCCGGGGCGCAAGAACATCGCGATGCGCGCGTTGGTGCCGTCCCCGCTGTCGCCGTCGGACGCGAGCGACCACCCACGCTCGTCGAGCAGCGCGAGGTGCACGTTCTGCGGCGCGGGCGCCGTCGCGTCGATCTCGTACTCGCCGGCCGTCTCGACGACGAACGACCAGTGCGGCGCCGCCGCGACCACGACGGTCACCGGCGCAGCGCCCACCGTGATCGTGGTCGGATTCACGACGGGCGCGACGGTCGAGGGCGGCGGCGCGACGCTGCTCGGCGGCGGCGGCGTGCTCGAGCCGCCCGTGCAGCATCCGGAGAGAAGGAGCGCGAGCGCGAGCCGCCTCATGGCCGCCCCGCCGCGGGCGTCACCGCGAGCGCGACGTGCCGCGCGTGCCCCCACCAGTTGCGCACGCGCAGCGTGTACGTCCCCGCATCGAGCGCGCGCGTCGCCGTCGCCGCTGCGCCGGATCCGGTGCCGACGATCGGCGCGCCGTCGACCCGCATGCCGCGGATGAACGTGAGCTCCGGCGAACAGTCCGGCTCCGCAGGCGTTCCCGTGATCACGTAGTTGCCCGCGCTCGCCACGTTCAGCGTCACCTCGACGCTCGCGGCGCGCGCCCAGTCTCCTTCGAGCGTCGTCACCGTCGTCGCAGCTCCGTCGGCCGCCATCGTCGCGACGGGCGTCAGCGGGGGCGCCGCCGTCACCTGCACGCTCGACGTCATCTCGCGGTGCTGCCGCTCCCACACGATCACCTGGTAGCTGCCTGGCGCGACGAACTGCGCGATGCGCGCGTTCGTGCCGTCGCCCGAGTCGCTGTCGTCCGCGACGATCGTCTCGCCCTGCATGAGCCGCAGCTCCGCATCGCGGTCGTCGGTCGCGATCGCATCGACGATGATCTCCTGCGGCCGATCGATCGTCAGCGTGACGCTCGGCTGCGCCGCGATGTGCGCGCTCTGTGCCGCATCCATCGTGAGCGCCCCCGCCGTCTGCGCGAGCGCCGTCCCCGTCAGCGCGAGCAGCACGAGCGCGATCGAGAGCTGTCGTCGCATGCTCTGGCTCGTACCACGCGCTCGGGGCACGCCCCCCTGCTCATTTTTTCCACGCCCCGGTGCCCGGCGCGGGAATTCAAATGGCGAGCGGGGGCGCGAAGTAGCGACCGTGCGTTGCGTGCAAATCGGCCTCGCTCGCCGCACCGAGCATGACCACCTCGACATCGGACGTCCCGAGGTGCTGGCGAACGAGCCGGTCGTGGGCAGACCAAGCCTGCTCACGTTGATCGGCCATGAAGTCCTCTCGTGCGAGGATCTTCGCGCGCGAACGATCGAAGACGAGGACGACGTATCTCACGACGGTGCGACCTGCGTCGATCCTAGCTCATTCAGCTCTGCTTGGAGGGAACGACTGATCTCGGCGCCGGCGCCCAAGAGGGATTCCCGCAGAGCCGCGAGCGCCTGTCCGAGAGGCCTCTTCGAGGGTGTGGTGGATTCGTCGACGAGGGCGGCGATTCGCTCGGCCTCGGTGGGGGACACTGCCTCGAGCTCCCGCTCCATCCAGGCGATGGCGTCCGATGCGGCGCGCCAGTGCCCGAGAGCGACAGCCCGCTCGGCAATCTGGGCCTCGTTGGCGCCGGTCGGCGGCTCACCGTAGCGGATGCCGCGCCCCCACTGATCTGCGAGCGCTTCGGTCGTGTTGGCCCAGGCGTGCTGCAGGACCGTACGCACTTGAATCTCGACGGGGCGCCCGCCCACCGTCGCAATCACGTGCACGGCACGGTATCCGTGGCTGGGTCGTTCTCGGCGATCGTCCACGTGCGCGCCCTCGAAGCTGTCTGCAATGAACGCCGACAACTCGTCCTGGGGGCGAGGCCGAGCGAGCCCACGACGCGGACGCCCACGACGTCCTGCATCTGACTCAGCCGCCCGGTTCCGCGGCGCAGCTTCTCGATGATGGTTCCGATGGTCTTCACTCGATGGGTGACGTGGAGAACGTGCGCACCCGCAGGGAGGCTCGAGACGACGCGCGCGACGACCATGAGCGTGTGGTCGAGAGCACTGCTGGCCTGCCTCAAGTACGCGAGCAGCAGCTCCGTGTCCGCCGCGTCCGGAGAAGTGGTCTCGGCCAGCTTGCGCCCGAGGCGATCGATGGCGGTCTTCGAGAAGCGGTCGGCCACGGGTCAACGATGCGGCAGTGCAGCTTCCATTGCACCACCCATCGCCGTGCTCAGCTCTTGGCGTCGCTCGGCGCGGCAGGCGCCGCGGGCTTGGCGCGCTTGGTCACCGGGCGCTCCATCGGGCTCGGCGGCGCGAAGAACGCGCGCACCATCTCGGGCTCGTCGGCCCACGCGCCGATCGCCTTCCGCTCGAGGCGCGAGCGCGCGACGCTCCACTCGGTGAGCAGCGCATCGCGCTTGCCGAGCGCCGTCGTGTACGCGCGCTGCGGGACGGCCACGCCGCGGATGGCCGCCGTCACCGCCTTGCTCGCGGCGATCACCTCGTCGCAGAGCTCGACCACGTCCTTGTGCGGTTTCGTCTTCTTGATCGCGGTCGCGATGCGCCCCGCCTCCGCGGCCTCCTTCGCGTACGCCAGGCCCTGCAGATCGGAGGGCGAGTACTGCGTGTACTGCGCGAAGGGGTTCTTGCGCGTCCCGAGCCCGTGCACCGGCAGGATCGCCGCGAGCGACTCGAGCAAGCGATCGAGCTTGCCGTCCGCCTTCGTCACGATCGAGAGCGCGTCATCACGCTGCTCGCCCGCCGCCTGCGCGACGTCGTTCGCCGCCGTGAGCGCCTTGTACAGCGCCTTGAACGCCGCGGTCGGCGCGCGCAGCTCGCTCGGCAGCTTCTCCGCGCCGAGGCGCTCCAGGATCGTGTCGCCCTCCACGATGTGGGCGTTCGAGAAATGAGTCATCGGATCTTCCCCCTTCGAGCGCGACGGTCTCAGAGCCTCGGCGGGCTGGCAAGCACGCCTCCTCCGCGTGCCGAACGCCGTTCCACGGCCGCGGAACGCCATCCCCCATCTCGGAACGCCGTTCCGCGACCGAAACATGGGGCTCGGAGCAAGGAAACGCCGTTCCGCAGCCCCGGAACGCCGTGCCGCCGTCGGGCAGCCCGTGCGCCGCGGCCGGAATGCGATGCACGATCGCCGGACGCCATGTTCCGTCGCCGGGACGTCGGCTCAGCGCAGCACGGTCGTGCTCGCGTGCGCGTGCAGGCCGTGGAAGGTCGCGTCGATGGTGCCCGGCCCCGGGGCGAGCGCGGCGGCGAACCCGTCGTTGTGCGGCAGGCAGATCGGGATGATGTCGCCGCAGCCCGGGTATGCGCGCGACACGAGCGTGCCGCCGAACGACCACGTGATGGAGGCGTCCTCGCCGAGATCGAGCGCGACGCCGCTCGCGTCGTACGCATCGATCGAGAAGACGAGGTTCGTGTTGGGCACGGTGGGCGCGGCGTCGATCACGATGCGCGCCGGCTCGCGCACGTCGAGCACGACGTTCCGATCGGTGCACGTGAGACGTGCGATGCCGGGCGCGACGCCCATGTAGCGATCCGCGGTGACGAAGCGGACGGCGCGCGAGGGCGCGTGCGTGCAGCCCGTGTAAGCCCCGGACAGCTCGCCGCCACCGCCGACGCTGACGACGTAGTGATCCTCCGGCGGCCCGCACGCGACGAGCAGCACGACCGCCACGACGTTCGCCCAGCCTCTCATCGTTCGCGCCAGCGTACCCACGCCTCCCATCAACGCCATGCCGAGCAGGTTCGTTCCACGAGCCGAGGTGCGCCGCCGCGCGTGTTCGTTCACCATC
>CAYSCF010000544.1:0-3879 GCA_964429305.1 uncultured Sandaracinaceae bacterium
GGCTCGCTGCCGCGATCGGCGTCCCGACGACGCGTGTGCTCGTCGGCGACTGATTTTCGGCGCCCGCAGGGCGTGGCGCGCGGGGGCCCTTCGGGCACCCCGGGCCCTCGTACGACTCCGTCCTGCTGGCGCCGCCCGCGGGCAGACAACGGATCCGCTAAGGTGGCGATCGATGCTCGACATCGATCCGCTGCGTGATGGAGTCACCCCGGCGCCGGCCGCGACGGTCGTGGTCGTTCGTGATGGTGCGACCCGACCCGAGGTGCTGCTCGTACAGCGCCATCGCGCGACGGCGTTCATGGGCGGCGCGTTCGTCTTTCCAGGGGGCCGTCTCGAGGCGTCCGACGGCGCCGCGGCGTTGCTCTCTCGCGTCGCGGCCCTCGACGTCGACTCCGCCGAGCATCGTTTGAACGAGCACGGTCTCGGCGACATCGCGTGTGCGCTCTTCGTCGCCGCGATCCGCGAGACGCTCGAAGAAGCGGGCGTGCTCCTGTCCGCCACGCCACGCACGGATGCAGCCGACGTGCGCGCATCGCTCGCGGGCTCGAGCTTCGGCGCCGTGGTCCAGGCACGCGACATCCTGTTCGACGCGACGCGCCTCGTCCCGCTCTCGCGCTGGATCACGCCCGCCGTCGAGAAGAAGCGATTCGATGCCCGCTTCTTCCTCGCGAAGGTCGATCGCGGCGAGGTCGCCAGCCACGATGCGCACGAGACCGTCGCATCACGCTGGTCGCCGCCGGAAGAGGCGGTCGCGAGCCATCTCGCCGGCGAGATCGATCTGCCGCCGCCGACCCTGCGCACGCTCGAGCTGCTCGCGCGCTACGAGAGCGCCGACGCGATGCTCGACGCAGCGCGCGCGTCGCAGCCGCCCCTCGTGCGCCCGGTGTTCCGCGATCTCTCGGGGCAGTGGATCCTCGCGCTGCCCGGCGACGAGGAGCATCCGGAGAAGCACGCCGTGATCGAAGGAACCACACGCTTCGTCTGCCGCGACGCGCGCTGGTACTCGCGCTGAGCGCTACTTCGTCCGCGCAGCTTTCTCGTCGTGGCCCGACACGCCGAAGCGCTTCGCGAGCACCGCTTCCACTTCGCGCCACGCGACGCCGCGCGAGAGCAGGCCGACCATCGCGTGATAGACGACGTCGGCCGCTTCGCTCGCGACGCGATCGTTCGATTCGCTCGCGATCGCGCGCGCGAGCTCGTCGGCCTCTTCGCGGATCTTGCCGCCGATCTTCTCCGCGCCGCCTTCGAGCAGCGATCGCGTGTAGCTCTTCTCGGTGCTCGCGCTCTTGCGCGCCGCGAGCGCTTCTTCGAGACGGACGAAGAGCGGCGCGGCGCGTGGGCCGGCGGGCGCGTCCACGCGCGTGATGAAGCAGCTCGGCGCGCCCGTGTGGCACGTCGGCCCTTCCGGATCGACGAGGTAGAGCACCGCGTCGGCGTCGCAGTCGAGCCAGACCTCGTGCACGCGCATCACGTTGCCGCTCGTCTCGCCCTTCTTCCAGAGCGCGTTGCGCGAGCGGCTGAAGAACGTCGCGGCACCGTCCGCGATCGTGCGCTCGATCGCCTCGGCGTTCGCGTGCGCGACCATCCGGACCTCGCCCGTCAGCCGATCCTGCGCGACGACGGTCACCAAGCCCGCCGCGTCCTTCTTCAAGCCCGAGAGATCGACCATGGCGCACGTTTTCGATGATGCGGCGCGTCCGCGCAAGGACTCGACGGCGTCGATGATTCGTGCGACGCGTGGCGCATGCGCACGTTGCTCTCACGCCTCGCTCTGGTGTCGGTCCTCGGGGTCCTCGCGGTCCCCAGCGTCGCGCTGGCCGAGCACGAGATCCGCACGCCGTTCACCGGCACCCGCCCGTACCAGCTCGACATCCACGGGGGCCTCTCGTGGAACGGTTGGGGCCTCAATACAGGCGCTCGCTTCGGGATCCCGCTGCTGCACAACGGGTTCATCGACAGCATCGACAACGCCCTCTATCTGAACTTCGGCTTCGAGCTCTACTACGCCGACGAAGGCTGGGATCCGGCCGACCACCACTACTTCGTGGGCTTCGGCATCCCGATCACGCTCCACTGGGAGTTCTACTTCAACGACACGTGGTCGGTGTTCGCGGAGCTGGGCTTCCAGGTCTACTTCCCGCCGGCGTTCGTCGACGGGAACAGCGGCCACTCGAACTACTTCGTCGATGCCGGCGGCTGGGTCATCGCGATGGCCGGCGGCACGCTGCACTTCAACGAGGTGATCGGCCTGACGCTCCGGGTCGGCAACCCGTACGTCGCGATCGGCGTCACCTTCTACTTCTGAAGAAGCTGGCTCGCAGCTCAGACCACGGGGCCGAGGATCCCCTGGATCTCGGCCTCGATGCGGTCCTCTTTGATCTTCCGCGCGAGCGCCAGCTCGGTGACGAGCAGTGAGCGCGCTTGATCGAGCAGGCGCCGCTCACCGAACGAGAGGTCCTTGTCGGTCTTGAGGCGCGTCAGATCGCGCAGCACCTTGGCGACCTCGAACGGCGAGCCGGAGTGCAACATCTCGATGTACTCGCGATGACGACGGTTCCAGGGCTGCGACGTGACGGCGACCTTGGTCTCGCGCAGCACGAGCAGGACCTTGTCGGCGTCCTTCTTCGAGATCACGGTTCGGAGCCCCACGCGATCGGCCGCGTCGGTCGGGACCATCACCTTCATCCCGCTGTCGATGATGCGCAGGATGTAGAAGTTCTTCTTGTTGCCCGCGATCTCCTTGGACTCGATCGACGTGACTTCACCGACACCGTGATGCGGGTGAACTGCCTTCTCGCCGACCTTGAAATCCATGCGCGAACCTCCTTGGACCCTGTGACGCGCCGCAGGTTCCGTCGGTTTCAGCCACGACTCCGCGCGCGAGCGAGGCCGTGAGGGCACAGGGTACGGGGCCGACGGAGGGCCGTATTGTTAGCAGAAAACGGCCGTCCGGTCAACGATGCTACCAGCGGTTTTCGGCTGGAATTACGGCTAGTTGGTCGTGTCGGAGGCGCTCGGATCGCCGAGCGCATCGGTGATCTCCGCTCGGAAAAGGAGGCCGAGCCCGCGGGCGACTTCGTCGGCGTCGAGATCGGCGCTCAGAGCGATCGAAGTATCCGTGGCCGAGACCTGGAGCGAGGGAACGGCGCTGCGCAGGCCAAGTGCCATTCCCATCGTCGACTGGGCGATCGAGGCGACGAGCCGGCGAAAGTTCGCCTCGGACCCTTCTGGGAAATGCCCGCCGAGATCGATCCGGACGCGCACGGTGCCGGCAAGCGTGGGCGAGGCGGAGAGCAAGAGGGACTCTTCTTCGGCGAGCAGCATCCCGACCGGCGTGTCGATGGGAAGGGCGAGCGGAATCGGTCTCATCACGGTCAATGGCTCGGTGTGCGCATCGAGCGCCTGCGCGATGGGCCCAGCGATCGCCGGAGGCGAGGTTCCTTCGAGCGTCCGGAGCACGCGTGCCGTGAGCGCGGGTGGGCCGATCACGATCACGAGCGTGTGTGCGCCGATCGCGACCGCGTCGATACGCGTCCCACGCATCACGCCGCCAGCACGTGGATGAGGCTCTTGGACGCTCGACTCGCGCGGCACCATCCGGTGCGCGATCTCGGCGACCGCGACCTCGGATCGAAACGGGCCCTGCAGGACGATCACGTCGCCCGCGGACTCGCCCGCCTCGTACGACGCGTACGCTGCGTGCTCGAGCGTCCGCAGGTCGATGCCGTGATGGATCCGGATCGACTCCAGCTGCGCGTCGGGCACCACGCCGCGGATCACGCGCGCGCTCGGGCTCGCGTCGAAGAGCTCGCGCGGCCGTGCCAGCGCGATCAGAGAGGCCCCTTCCGGTAGGACGGCGCGCACGTCGGGCTCACGTGG
>CAYSCF010000545.1:0-3856 GCA_964429305.1 uncultured Sandaracinaceae bacterium
ATGTCGACGGGCGCGCTGCCGACGCCCGAGGCCGCAGCCGCGCTCGATCGCTATCTCGTGACCGTCAGCGATCACGGCATGAACGCGTCGACGTTCACGGCGCGCGTGATCGCGTCCACTGGCTCCGACGAAGTCTCCGCGATCACTGGCGCGATCGGCGCGCTCAAAGGCCCGCTGCACGGCGGCGCGCCCGGGCCGGTGCTCGACATGCTCGATGCCGTCGGCGCGCCCGATCGCGCGAAGGCCTGGATCATGGGCGAGCTCGATGCCGGACGCCGCATCATGGGCATGGGCCACCGCATCTATCGCGTGCGCGATCCGCGCGCTGCGGTCCTCGAATCGGGCATCGAGAAGCTCGAGAAGGCCGGCATCGCGAAGGGCAAGCTCGCGCTCGCACGCGCGGTCGAGCGCGAGGCCGAGACGTTGCTCGCGGCGCGCCACGCCGATCGATCGCTGCGCGCGAACGTCGAGTTCTACACGGCGGTGATCCTCGATGCGGTGGGCATCGATCGCGCCGCGTTCACGCCTACGTTCGCGGTCGGTCGCGTCGCCGGCTGGTGCGCGCACGTCGAGGAGCAGCGCGCGAGCGGGCGGCTCATCCGTCCCGCGTCGCGCTACGTCGGCCCGATGCCGGGGTGATCAGCCCTTTCGGACGTCGAGGTGGCCGATGAAGTTGGCCTTGCCGAGGTTGACGCCGTTGGCGCGCAAGATCTGATACGCGAGCGTCGCGTGGAAGTAGAAGTTCGGTAGCGCGAGCCCGCGCACGAACTCCGTGCCCAGCACGAACGTGCCCGGCGCGAACGCGAGCGGGATCAGGCGCGTCTCGGCTCCCTCGAAGTCCTCTTTCTTCAGCGTCGCGAGGTAGTCGCGCGTCTTCTGGATGCGCGCGCGGATCTCGGGCAGCGTCGTCTCGGTGTCGGGATGCTTCGGCGGCTCCTGACCGGCGATGCGTGCGCCCGCGGCCTTCGCTTGATCGCACGCCGCCGAGATCTGCCGGATCAACGGGTATTGATCGGGCGTCATGCGCGTGTGGAGCAGCACGGCGAAGTCGAACTTCTTGGCCTCCGCGTGCGCCACGCCGGCGTCGAGCCACGCGTCGAGCCACGCGTCGAGGTTGTTCAGGTACTTCTGCATGGGCGGGATGATCTCGTCGTAGAGCGACATGGGGAGCCTCCAGCGCCCGCGTACCGCCGAGCGCATCCTCCGGTCAACAGTGGTATGCCGTGCCCGCCATGGACGTGGACGGGCTCTTCTCGCGATTGACCGATGCGCTGGGTCAGAACGCGGTCACACGCGAGCCCGACGATCTCGCAGTCTACGGGCGCGACTGGACGAAGGTCGTCGCGCCGAGGCCGTCGATGATCGTGTTCCCGCGCTCGACCGAAGAGGTGCAGCGCGTCGTGCGGCTCTGCGCCGAGGCGGGCGTTCCCGTCGTTCCGTCCGGCGGTCGCACGGGGCTGGCTGCCGGTGCCGTCGCGTCGAACGGCGAGGTCGTCCTCTCGCTGTCGCGGATGCGCGCGATGGGCCCGGTCGATACGCGCGCGCTCACGCTGCACGTCGAAGCGGGCGCGATCACCGAGGCCGTGCACCAGCACTGCGAGCCGCACGGCCTGACGTGGCCGGTCGACTTCGCGTCGAAGGGCTCGAGCACCGTCGGTGGCAACATCGCGACGAACGCGGGCGGCGTGAAGGTCATCCGCTACGGCCTCACACGCCAGTGGGTGCTCGGGCTCGTCGTCGTCACCGCGGGCGGGGAGATCCTCCGTCTCAACGGCGCCCTCGAGAAGAACAACACGGGCGCGGACCTTCGGCAGCTCTTCATCGGCAGCGAAGGCACGCTCGGGATCGTCACCGAGGCGACGCTCAAGCTCTCGCGCGTGCCCGGGCATCTGGACGTGATGCTCTTCTCCGTCGCGGATCTCGCGGGCGTGCTCGCGCTCTTCGATGCAGCGCGCAGCGGCCCGTTCGTGCTCAGCGCGTTCGAGATGTTCACCGATCGATGCTTCGCGCGGCTCGCGCGTCATCGGAAGGTCGTGATGCCGATCGCGAGCGCGACGCACTACGTGCTCGTGGAGGTCGAGGGCGGGCGCGATGCGATCGAGAGCTGGCTCGCCTCGCTGCTCGATCGATCGCTCGTGCTCGACGGGACGCTCGCCGAGAACGCGCAGCAGGCGCGCGCGCTCTGGGAGCTACGCGAAGGGATCAGTGAGTCGCTCTCCGCGACGGGGCTCCCCCACAAGAACGACATCGCGCTGCCGATCGCGGAGCTCCCCGGGTTCTGCGCGGCGCTCGATGCGCTCTTCGCGAGGGAATGGCCCGGCTTCGAGGTCTGCGTGTTCGGGCACGTCGGCGACGGCAACCTGCACGTCAACGTGATGAAGCCCGACGCCATGACCGTCCCGGAGTTCCTCGATCACGCCAAGGCAGGCGACCGGGCGATGTTCGAGCTGGTCCGGGCTCACCACGGCAGCATCTCGGCCGAGCACGGGATCGGGCTGCTCAAGAAGCCATACCTCTCTTACACGCGCGCTCCCGCCGAGATGGCCCTGCTTCGAGCCCTGAAGACGGCGCTGGACCCGAAGAACCTCCTCAACCCCGGGAAAATCTTCGACTGAGGACCCTCGCGCTTGACGGTTTTCCCGTCGCTGGTACAACCCGCCTCCCCCGCGGGTCCGCGTGAGCGCTGGAGCCCGTGAGTAGAAGTGGAGTGAATCGATCATGCCGAAGATGAAGACCCACAGCGGCACCAAGAAGCGCATGTGGCTGACTGCGAGCGGTAAGGTGCGGATGGGCAGCGCGGGCCTCAGCCACTTCATGCGTGGCAAGAGCAGCAACCGCCTCCGTCGTCTCCGCAAGAACGCGATTCTGCACGAGTCGCACGCCCACCTGATTCGCCGCCTTCTCCCGTACGGATGATCGGAGCCTGAGATGCCGAGAGCAAAACGTGGTTTCAAGGCGCGTCGTCGCCGCAACAAGATCCTGAAGCTCGCCAAGGGCTACTACGGCGCGCGCGGCCGCATCTTCACGGATGCGCAGGAGCAGGTCCGCAGCGGTTGGATCGATGCCTTCCGCAATCGCCGCGAGAAGAAGCGCGACTTCCGTCGCCTCTGGATCGCGCGCATCAACGCCGGCGCGCGTCAGCTCGGCGTCAGCTACAGCAAGCTCGTCGCGAAGCTCAAGGGCGCCCAGATCGGCCTCGATCGTAAGATCCTCGCCGAGCTCGCGCTGAGCGATCCGGGCGGCTTCAAGGCCGTCGTCGACGCCGCTCGCTGAAGCGTTTCATTTCTCCCGAGGAGGCAGGAAAGCAGGACTGCCTGCGTTCCTGCCTTCTTGCGTTTCGAGGCTTCGATGACCGACTCCGTTCGCGCGTTCGAAGAGGGCCTGCAGAAGATCGCGCTGGAGCACGAGCACGCGTTCGCGTCCGCGACCGACGAGACGTCGCTTCGGGCCGCGAACGCGCGCTTCTCGGGACCGAGCGGCGAGCTGACGGCGCTGATGAAGCTCATGCCTTCTCTGCCCGGCGATCGCCGTAAAGAGCTCGGGCAGAAGGCCAACCAGGTCAAGACGCTGATCGGCAAGGCGTTCGACGATCGGCTCTCGGGGATCGCGCGCGCCGCGCGCCAGGCCGATCTCGAGGGGCCGCCGATCGACGTATCGCTCCCCGGACGTGCGACGCGGCCCGGTCGGCCGCATCCGATCACCGCGACGATCGAGGAGCTGCTCGACGGGTTCGCTTCGCTCGGCTTCGAGATCGCCGAGTCGCGCGAGATCGAGCTGACGGACTTCAACTTCGCGCGCCTCGGCTTCCCGGCGGATCATCCGGCGACCGACATGCAGGACAGCTTCTTCGTGAAGC
>CAYSCF010000546.1:0-3855 GCA_964429305.1 uncultured Sandaracinaceae bacterium
TTTCGAGCTGCCGCCTAAGCGCTCGGGCCTGGTGAAGTCGGTGGCCGATGTCGCGTAACTGGTGAACACGCTCACGACGGAAGCTATGGTACTGTTATTTCGGCGGCGCGTACGCGCCGCGCGGGGGCCCTTCGGGCACCCCGAGCCCCCGTACGACCCGCCTTCACACGACCGGGCACCCCGAGATTTCATAGGAGACGATGAGATGACTGACGTACTCGTAGTTGCAGAGCTTCTGGATGGCGGTCTTCGCAAGACCACGCTCTCGGCCGTCACGTTCGCCAAGCAGGTCGCCGAAGGCACGGGCGGCGCGTTCGACATCCTCGCGATCGGCGAGGGCGCGCAGGCTGCGGCCGATCAGGCGGCGAGCTACGGAGCGCGCAAGGTCCTGGTCGCCGAGATCGGCGGCGGCTACCTCGCCGAGAAGTACGCGCCGACCATCGCCGAGGTCGGCAAGTCGTACGGCGTCGTCGCGGCCACCGCGAGCACGTACGGCAAGGACCTGATGCCGCGCGTCGCGGCGCGTCTCGATGCCGGCGTTGCGAGCGACATCAGCGGCGTGAAGATCGACGGCGGCACGATCACGTACAAGCGCCCGATGTACGCGGGCAACGTGTTCGGCTGGTGCACGATCAGCAGCGCACAGCAGGTCGTGAGCGTGCGTCAGACGGAGTTCGAGGCGGCGTCCGAGGGCGGCTCTTCGCCGACCGAGAGCGTCAGCGCCCTTGCCGAGAGCGGCAGCGGGCGCATCGAGTTCGTCTCGCTGGAAGCCGTCAAGAGCGAGCGCCCCGAGCTCACCGAGGCCGCGATCGTGGTCAGCGGTGGCCGCGCGCTCAAGAGCAGCGACAACTTCCACACGGTGCTCGAGCCGCTCGTCGACGCGTTCGGCGCAGCGATGGGCGCCTCGCGCGCGGCGGCCGACGCGGGCTACGTGCCGAACGATCTGCAGGTCGGTCAGACCGGCAAGGTCGTCGCCCCGAAGCTCTACGTCGCCGTGGGGATCTCGGGAGCGATTCAGCACCTGGCTGGCATGAAGGGCAGCAAGACCATCGTCGCGATCAACACGGACAAGGAAGCACCGATCGCGCAGGTCGCCGACTACTTCTTGGTGGCCGACCTGTTCAAGGCCGTCCCCGAGATGACCGAGGCCGTGAAGGCTGCCAAGTCGAGCTGAGCGACGCACGACGGATCGAAACGAAGCGGGCGTGACCGAGAGGTCGCGCCCGTTTTCGTTTGGTGTTGCCCGCGTCGCGCGAGCCGGCGCAGCATCGAGGCCTGGAGTCGCTCGCGGATCTTCGCGTCGATGGCCTTGTTCTGCTTCTCGATGAGAACGCTGAGATCGTCCTGCGGCGTGTGAGGACGATCCTTCGCGTTCGCGAGACTGACCCATCCGCGTGCCTCGTCCTCCCGCGAGGTGCGGAGCGGAGCACGGCCACCACTCTCGGCCACCCGCTCGTTCTCGTTACGGATGGCGGTGACGATCCCGACGGTGCCGACCTCTGTGTCCTCAGCGTTCTTGCGAAGCCGGTCGCGAATCTCGCGGATCTTCGCCCGGCCTCCCGCCGCTTCGATGATCGCGGCAATACGGTCGACTCATCGCTCCCCCTCAGCTCGTCGCATGACGATGACGATACAGGAGCGCGCAGCCATTGTTTCGTTCGAGCGACGGATCGCGATTTTGAGCGCAGACACGAACGCGCCTACGATTCCTAGATGCACCTACGGTCGCTGCTCGCTGGCATGTTCCTCGCCGCATGCGCGCCGACCCCGGCGGACGGGCTCGTGCTCGAGGGCGTCCTCACGCGCGACGAGAGCTGCGTCGTGGATGGCACGGAGCCGCTTCGAGCCGATGGCGTGCTCGACACCAGCGCGCTTGCGACCTCGCGGCCCGACGGCATCACCTACCAGGCTGCCTTTCGCTTCCTCAACTACGAGCGAGCTCCCGATCGGAGGTCAGCGCAGATCGCGATCCCGTACGAGATGGACCTCGACAATCTCCTGGTCGAGATCCGGCGCGATGGCGCAACGCTCGACACAGGAGCGCTGCCGAACCCCTTCCTCGTGCCTCTCCAGGGAAGCGTCGGGTTCGCGACGAACGCCGAGGAGCCAGCACGTGGGGTGGGAGCCGGGACCGTATTGCCGGCCGCGTACATGCCGGCGATCGATTCGACCATGGCGGATGGTGGCGACCTCGAGCTCCGGATCCAAGCGATGGCTATCAGTCCCAGCGGGGCGATGCGGACGAGCACGACGCTCGTGTATCCGCTTCACGTCTGCGTCGGATGCCTCGTGACCTGTGCGCCACCCGGCGTAGCGCCCACGCTCACGTGCGAGAGCGGGCAGGACGACCCGAGCACCGTTCACTGCGAGTAGCGCTCAGCCGCCGTGGCGCATGCACGTCCGCAGCGACGCCTTCGCGCGGTGCACGAGCACGTCCACGTGCCCGCGCGTCAGGCCGAGCAGCGCGGCGACATCTTCGCCGCTCCGCTCCTCGAGCAAGCGAAGCATCACGACGCCGCGCTGGATGCTGCACAGGCTCGCGACGCACGCCTGCAGGCGCACCACGTCTTCGGCGTGCGCGACGAGCTGCTCGGCGTCGAGCTCTTCCGAGGCGAGCGTGTCGTCCGACACGTGTGGCAGCGATCGGTGATGACGACGGCGCGAGTTCCTCGCCGCGTTGCGGACCATGACGATCAACGTCGCGCGCGTCTCGTCCGTCGTCTCGCGCTCCATCGCGCTCGAGAGGAACGTGCAGAGCGCGTCCTGCACCGCTTCGACAGACTCCTCCGGCCCGAGCCCCTCGCTGCGCGCGGCCGAGACGAGCGCGGCGCGTTGCTCGCGGACCACGTGCACCAACCGTTCGAGCGCGTCGGACAGAACGACCTCCAGCCCGGTGAGGTGTCCGGGACGACGAATCTTACGGCGTAAGAATCGGGGCCCTCACGACCTCTTGTTCCGGAGGTCCCCAGCGATGAAGAACCTGTTGGCGGTCGACGATGCGAGCTTCGATGCGGTCGTGAAACAGCCCGGCCGTACGCTGATCGAGGTCAGCGGCGCGTGGTGTGGCCCATGCCGGCAGATGAAGCCGATCCTCGAGCGCCTCGCCGACGAGCGGGCCGGTCGCTTGCGCGTCGCGATCCTCGACATGGACGAGGCGCCCACGACCGCCGCATCGCTCGGCGTGCGCGGCGCGCCGACGTTCATCGTGTTCGAGGACGGCAAGGAGATCGCGCGGCAGCTCGGCGCGGTCCCGCCGACGGTGCTGCGCGCGCTCGTCGATCGCCGCGTCGACTGACCCCGCGCAGGCTCCGTCGGGAAGACGGCGACGGACGGCGGTTTTTGGTATGGTCCCCCGCCGATGCGCTCGCTCTTCGCGCTCGCTCTCTTGGTCGTCGCGACGCCTTCGCTCGCGCTCGCGCAGGGGACCTACGACGGCCAGTGGCGTCCCGGCCCGCAGCACGTCGACGTGTCGATCGACAGCTGGGGCAGCGACTGCCCCGCGCGGCCGACCTCGAGCACGACGCCGGGCGGCGCGCCCATTCACATCACGCAGTCGGGCGACGATCTCTCGTTTCCGGGGGGCCACGGCACGAGCACGTGCTGGAGCGAGAACCCGGCGGTGCAGCGCGTCTCGCGCACGTACTCGGGCGGCACGTGGCGCGTCGTGTGTCGCACGCCGCCCGACGATGCACGCTCCGAGACGGGCACGTACACGCTGCATGCGACGACCGTCGATACGATCGAGTATCGCGAGGTCACGCAGTACGACTGGACGCTGAACGCGTCGCACTGCACCGCACGGCTGACGACGACGCAGACGTACGAGCGCGTGGGCGGCAGCCCGCCACCGACCAC
>CAYSCF010000547.1:0-3808 GCA_964429305.1 uncultured Sandaracinaceae bacterium
GCTGGCGCGCCGCCGCAGCCGCGAGCTTCATCTGCGTCGAGGCGATCTTGAGATCGTCCTCGTCGAGCTGCGGCGTCGTCGAGTCGTCGTCCCAGCTCTGGACGAGCGGCTTCTCCACGGCGACCGGCGGTGCGGCCGGCAGCGCCGGCGAGCTCTTCGAGAGCGCCTGCGTGCCGGACGAGGCCGGGGGCAGCTGTGCGCTCGACGATCGCAGCGGCACCGAGCTGCGCGAGAGGGCGGGATCGGGCGGCGGATCCGACAAGCGCTTGCGTGCGCTCTCCTCGAAGCGCACCGCGCCGAGACAATGCATGGAGTAGATCAGCTGCGCGACCGCGCCGGGCTTGGTGCCCATCGCGAGCAAGAGGCGCATCGTCGTCGTGCCATCGACACGCGCGAGGATCGCCTTGAGCTCCACGGGCAGTCGCACGCGCGCGAATCGCGACAGGCGCTGCGCGTCGGGCACGACGTAGCGATCCATCACCGGCGTGAGCAGATCCGAGAGGCGTGTCGTGGGCATCGCCGCGCACACGCCCTCGTAGACCATCTCGGGCAGCGCGAGCTCGAGCGGCGTGACGTCCTTCGGCGCTTCGCCGGTCGTCATGCGGTACGCGCCGCGGCGCCATCCGAAGAGATCGAAGAGCTTCTCGCGCGCTTGCTCGGCGAGCGTCTCGGAAACCTCGAGCGGCGAGAGCGCTCCCATGTCGATGAGGATCTCGCCCTGCAAGCCGTGGCCGAGCTTCATGCGGCGCACGGACTCGTCGAGCGTCGCGGCGCCGATGCGCTTCTTGCGCAGCAGCAGCTGTCCGAGGCACTCGTCGATGAGGTTCGAGCGAACGTGCATCGGCACGCCGCTGCGGAAGTAGACGATCTTGATCGGGGCATCGCCCGTGACGGTGCCGCGTGGCTCGTCTTCCGCGGTGCAGACGAGGGCGCCCGTGACGCGCATCTCGGCGAGGCGCACGAGCAGCGCCGGGAACGCGGTGCTCTCGAAGCGGCCCTCGATGCCTTCGATCGCGGCGCCCTCGCGCGACGCTTCGCGCGAGCTCTCGCGGGCAGCCTCGCGCACCTGCAGGCCATCGGCCACGGCGGCGGGATCGGCGACGGGCGCCAGCGGCCGCTCGTCGCTCTTGCGTTTCGAGAGCCGCGTGGCTTCGTCGGATGCGAGCGAGCGCTGCGGCGCTTGAGACGTGCGCACGACCGACTCGGCCGTCTGGATGCGGTGCGCCTCCATGATCTTGCGCGCGAGGCCCGCCGAGCCGCGGACCGTGCTCTCTTCTTCGGGCGCGCCGAAGAGCTCGTGCGGGTTGCCCTTGAGGATCGACGTCGTGCGATCGAGGAACGACATCGGCGCGGGCGGCAGCTCGCCGGGTCGCGACGCGCGTGGGTCGTTGGGCGGCTTGCGGTCGAGCGAGCGCAAGATGTCGGTGAGCTTGTCGATCGGTGGATCGCCGACGAACGTCGCGACGGCATCGATGCGCGCGCCGATGGTCGCGAGCGCGGCCGTCTCGGGCTCTTCTTCGGCGAGCAAGATCGCGTGCACCTGACGACCACCCGGGGCCCAGCGAATCGACTCGACGGTCGTCGCGCCGTCGCGGCCGGGGAGGAAGTACTCCGCGATGACGATGTCGGCCGGCTCCTGGACGAAGCGATCGATCGCGCGCTCGCCGTCCGCGAGCACCACCGGCGCGTGTCCCGCGGCGACCACCGCGCGCGCGATGCGGTCGGCACGCGCCGCCTCGGGCACGATCACGAGCACGGTCAGCGGGATCACCAGCGAACGATGCCCTGGATCGGCGCGATCCGTCGAGCCATTCCTCTCGGAGTCGCTCGGCAGGACGGAGCGAGATTCAGTAGGGCGACTCCGTCACCAGCGTGCTGCCGCCGCCCGTGCGACGTCCACCGGCGGGCGGCGTCGGAGCATGCGTGGAGAGGTGAGCGCCGGAGTGCGACGAGCCGTGCGAGGGCGGGTGCACGCGCGAGGCAAGACGCGACGACGAAGACGAAGAAGAGCCGCGACCATGCGAGTGGTCTTCGCGCGCGACCGGCGGCGGTGCGGGTGGTGGCGTCGGCGGTGCGACCGCGTGCAAGCGAATCTGCACGGTGCGGTCGTGCGACGTGTCGACCTGCTCGGTGTCGGGCTCGTAGCCGGCGCGCGAGGCGACGAGCGTGTGTACGCCATCGTCGATCTGACGATCGAACGGGTTCACGACCGGCGCCCCATCGAGTGTGAGCATCGCGTCCGAGGGAGTGACGGTGACGCGCAGACGATGCTGGGGCGTCGGTGGAGCGGGCGGCGGCGCGACCGGAGCCGGTGCCGGGACGGCTTCGACGGCTGGCGCGACTGCCACGGGCTCGACCGCCGCGACCGCGGCGATGGTCGTGGGCGCCGGCACTGGGGCCACGGCCGCGACCGCGGCTGCCGGAGCCACAGGGGGAGCGCTCGCAAGCGTCGGCGGCGCCACGGGCGCGGGCGTCGAAGCGACAGCGACATGAGTCGGAGGCGGCGTCGAGCCACGGGTCATGTACCAACCACCGAGGCCGAGGAAGATGGCGACGGTGATCGCGGCGCCGGCGATCATTCCGTACGGAGGGGCCGACGGAAGCACGACGGGCATGTCGTCGATGGCAGGGCGCGGCTCGGCACGCTTGGGCGGGGCCGGGGTCGCCTTCGCGACGGCGACTGGCGCGACGGCGACCGGTGTCGCCATCGCCGGTGGTCGCGACGAAGGACGCACCGGCGCAGCCGCCGGCAGATCGGGGAGCACTGCCGGCGGGGCGGTGTGTGCGATGACGGCGGGCGCGACCGCGGCGGGCGCGACCGCGGCGGGCGCGACCGCGGCGGGTGCGATCACGGCGGGCGGCTCGGGGGCCACCACGATCGAGGCCTCGACGACCGTTGCAGCCATCGGCGCCGCGACGACGGGCGCAGCGATCGGCGCCGCAATCACGGGCGCAGCGATCGGCGCCGCAATCATCGGCTCGGTCACCGCAGCAACGGGGGCGGGGACGGGCACCGGTGCAGTTGCCGCGGTCCACTTCTCTTCTTCGACCGGCGGGACGGGCGCTGCGGCAGACGCGGGAGGCGGCACGAGCGGCTGCCCGTCCGGTCCCGTCAGCTCCCAGAGCGCGAAGATCTTCGATGCCTCTTTCTCGAGGTTGTCGAAGTCCGTCTCGGCGCCCCACGCGCCGTCATCGTCCGCAGAGCTACCCGGGTCGGAAGGGCTCGTCATCGTAAGGCTCTGTTGCACTCTACCACGGGAGCATCCGCGAGCTTGGGACGATCGAGGCGGCTCAGGTCTTGTCGCCGCCGAAGAGCTGCGCGAGCCGGTCGTCCCACTCGTCGGCGACGCTCGCCATCGTGTGGAGCAGGTCCTCGAACTCCTCGTAGTCCAGACCGCTCAGACGCCGGAGCGCGCGCAAATAAACGGCGTCCTTGTCCTTGTCGATCGCGAAGCTCGCATCGCTCGTCACCAGAAAGTTGAGCTCCAGCAGCCTTCGGTAGAAGGCTTCCCTACCTTCGCGGGGGACCGGCATGATCCGCGACAGGAAAAGGAGAATGCCGTGCTCCCCGAGCACGTTGATACCGACCGTCGCCGACCCTCGCCGAACATCGGTGTATCCATCTTCGTCGAGCGGATCGAGCTCGACGCCGACGGAGCTGCCGAAGCGGCGGATGTAGTCGTTGACCATCTCCGTCGCGTCCCGGTACGTCCGGTTGCTCGCGCGGTCTTGGTAGTTGGTCGTTTCGCTCAAGGGGCGCCCTCCGGATCGACGTTCTCTCACGTTTCTATCCGAGATGGCTCCGCGC
>CAYSCF010000548.1:0-3759 GCA_964429305.1 uncultured Sandaracinaceae bacterium
TGCATTTTTTGCGCCAGCCCTGATGGTAGCCTCGACGACAGCGCGGCGCTCGGTAGAAGTGACGGATGCCGGCACAGAGACCATGACGTCAGGCTTGAAGATGCTCCAGCGGCCGAGCGCCTTGTCGATGAAGTAGCGGAGCATGGCTTCGGTCACGCGATAGTCTGCGATGACGCCATCGCGCATGGGACGATACGCGATAATGGTGTCAGGAGTGCGGCCGAGCATCTCTTTCGCGGCGTTGCCGACCGCGACAGTGCGAGCATCGACGCTGGCGCTCGCGCCCTTACCTGGCACCGACTTGAACGAGCCAGACGTGGGGATCTCGATCCGGCGTGTGTGCGCGCCTCGTACGATGGCGGCCGCGAGCGGGTGCTCGCTGTTCGCCTCGACGGAAGCCGCGGCAGAGACGAGCGCGTTCTCGTCGTGCCCAGGCGTCGGCTCGACGGCGACGAGCTCGGGCTTGCCCTCGGTGAGCGTTCCGGTCTTGTCCACGAGCAGAACGTCGACCTTCGAGAGGACCTCGAGCGCTTCCGCGTTGCGGATGAGCACGCCGAGCGTCGCGCCGCGTCCGGTGCCGACCATGATCGACATCGGCGTCGCGAGCCCGAGCGCGCACGGACACGCGATGATGAGCACAGCCACCGCGTTCACGAGTGCATACGTGAAGCGCGGCTCGGGACCGACGAACATCCAGATCGCGAACGTCAGCAGAGCCACCAAGATCACGATCGGGACGAACCAGCTCGAGACGCGGTCGGCGAGGCGATCGATCGGCGCGCGCGTCCGCTGCGCCTCGCCCACCATGCGAACGATCTGCGCCAGCGTGGTGTCCGAGCCCACACGCGTCGCCTCGATCACGAGCGCGCCCGTGCCGTTGATCGTCCCGCCGGTGACGCTCGCGCCTGCCGTCTTGGCGACCGGCATCGGCTCGCCCGTCAGCATCGACTCGTCGACGGCGGACTCGCCTTCCACCACGCGCGCATCGCAAGGGATACGCTCACCGGGACGCACGCGGAGTCGATCGCCGAGAACGATCGAGTCGGCGGGAACATCATGCTCGCTTCCGTCGGCCGCGATCTTGCGCGCCGTTTTCGGCGCGAGGTCGAGCAGCGCACGGATCGCACCGCTCGTCTGACTTCGCGCGCGCAGCTCGAGCACCTGCCCGACGAGCACGAGCGTGGTGATGACCGCCGCCGCCTCGAAGTAGAGAGGCGGAAGACCGCCATGGCCTCGGTACGCGACGGGAAATACGTCGGGCGCAGCGACCGCGAGCACCAGCGCGACGGCGCTGTAGACGAACGCGACGCCGATGCCGAGCGCGATCAGCGTGAACATGTTGAGGCGGCGGTTCACGAGCGAGGCCCAGCCGCGCTCGAAGAACGGCGCTGCGCCCCAGAGCACGACGGGCGTCGCGAGCGCGACCTGCGCGATGGCGAGCGCGAACGGCGGCACGGCATGCTGGAGCGGCGCACCCGGGATGAGGTCCGACATCGCGATGGCGAGAAGCGGAACCGAGAGCGCGGAGCAGACGACGAGCCGCCGAGTCATATGACGCAGCTCGGGGCTCTCGCTCGTGTCCGCGGTGACGATGCGTGGCTCGAGCGCCATGCCGCAGATCGGGCACGATCCGGGGCCATCGCGCACGACCTGCGGGTGCATCGGGCACGTCCACTGTTGGGTTGCCGAGCTCGGCTTCTTCACTGCGATGTGGGTGTCGCTCTTCGCGGGCTCCGCCGCCTTCGCGGCGTGCGCGTGGTGTTCGTGGCCCGCGTGATCGTGATGATCCGTGGCGCGTACGTGCTCGGCCGGTGCGGCGACCACGGGCTCGTAGCGCGCCGGGTCGGCGACGAACTTTGCGCGACACCCCGCGCTACAGAACAGGTGCTCGTGACCGTCGTGCGTATAGCGATGCTTGGCGGTCGCCGGATCGACCTTCATTCCGCAGACGGGGTCGGTCGCGGGCGTGGCGGTAGGCTCGTCGTTCATGGAACTCTCCTGCCGACGTAGACGCCGAGCACCGCTTCGCATTACGCGCGAAGCAGGTCACTCGCCACGAGAGTCGTCCGGGCTCACCGCGTAGCGCCGCAGCAGGCGATAGAAGCTCGATCGGTGCGCCCGCGATGGCGCTCGGCGAGTACGTCGACTGGGTCGCGGCGCGCGCCGGAGCGATCGAGGACCTCGCGCTCGAGGTTGGTGGACTCGCCGAGCGCGTCTAGCCCGAGGTTGGGGCCCGTGCGCACGGCGAACGTCTCAAGAGCCGCTCGTGGCCTTCGCGGCCAGCTTCGCTCCGGCGCTCTCCGCCTTCAGCCCGTCCTCGCGACGCTCGCTGTAGCGGCTCGTCAGATGTGTCGACCGATCGCGCGTGAGCAGCGTGAACTTCACCAGCTCCTCCATCACGTCGACCACTCGCTCGTAGTACGGCGACGCCTTCATCCGCCCCGCGTCGTCGAACTCCTCGAAGGCCTTCGGCACGGAAGACTGGTTCGGGATGGTGATCAGCCGCATCCAGCGGCCGAGCACCCGCAGCTGGTTCACCGCGTTGAACGACTGCGAGCCTCCGCTCACCTGCATCACCGCGAGCGTCCGACCTTGCGTCGGCCGCACAGCGCCCACCGCGAGCGGGATCCAGTCGATCTGGCACTTCATGATCCCCGTCATCGCGCCGTGGCGCTCGGGGCTGACCCACACGTGGCCCTCGGACCATTGCGAGAGATCGCGGAGCTCCTGCACCTTCGGATCGCTCGCCGGCGCGGAATCGGGCAGAGGCAGCCCACGCGGATCGTAGAGCTGCGTGTCGCAGCCGAGTCGCTCCAGAAGGCGCGCCGCTTCCCACGCGAGGAGCCGACTGTACGAAAGGTCTCGCAACGAGCCGTGGAGCAAGAGGATGCGCGGCCGGTGCGTTGCCCCGCCGGGCGGAACGAGGCTCGCTACGTCGGAGGGAACGAACCAGCGCTCGTCGAGCGCGGGCAGCACGTCGTGATCGGGAAGCTCGGATCCTCTCATACGGTCACCGCGCCGATTCGCTCAGTGTGCAATGCGCTCGCGCTCCACGAGCGCAGCGACGCGCGCGCGCACGTCGTCGCGAATACGGCGGACCTCTTCGACGGATCGGCCTTTGGGATCTTCCAGTGGCCAGTCGTCGCGCCGCAGGCCCGGCACCACCGGGCATGCGTCGCCGCAGCCCATCGTGATCAGCATCGTCGCGCCCTGGGCCAGCTCGTCCGTGAGGCGCTGCGGCTGGCGGCCTTCGACCTCGATGCCGACCTCGCGCATCGCGGTCACGACCTCGGGATGAACTCGCGGCCCCGGCTGCGTCCCGGCGGAGATCGCGCGCGCCTTCTTCGGGTCGGCGAGCTTCTCCAGCCACGCCGCGGCCATTTGCGAGCGCCCAGCGTTGTGGATGCAGGCGAAGAGGTACGTCTTCATGTCGAGGTCTCCTTCGATGCAGCTCCGCCTTCGACCCACTTCACGAGCGCGGCAGCCAGCGCCGCTCCGACGAGCTGCGCCGCGATGTAGAGCGGAACGTCGAGCGGGCGAATGCCCGCGAAGGTCGGCGTGAGCGCGCGAGCGAGCGTGACGGCGGGGTTCGCGAACGACGTCGACGCCGTGAACCAGTAGGCCGCGGTGATGTACGCGCCGACGGCATATGGAGGGGTCGCGTCCTTGCGCCGGCCGACGAGCAAGATCACGAGGATGAGCCCGAAGGTCGCGACGACCTCGCTCAGTCCTTGCGAGACGCCCGCGCGGACGTGTTCG
>CAYSCF010000549.1:0-3742 GCA_964429305.1 uncultured Sandaracinaceae bacterium
TGATCCCGAACTCCTCCAGCCGCGGCCGGTTGTGCGTGAAGGCGGTGGGGTCGATCCGCTTGTCGTTGGCGTAGGTCGTGTGGGTCTTCAAGAGGCTGACGAGCTCGTCCTTGGTCGTGCGTGCTTCGACATCGGCGTGGTGCAGCGCGAGCCAGAGCTCGAAGCACGGGTTCGAGAGCGCGAGCCCGTAGTCCTTCTGCGCGCAGAGCGTCGCCACCTCGGCCAGCATCTTGTCCTTCCATCGATCGCGATCGATGACGACCCAACACGCGTCCATGTCGCGCCAGCCGTCGATCGCGCTGCGTGCTGCATCGACGCGATCGACCACGGCGCTCGGCGCGGACTCCCCTCGCTCCGTCGGGAGGACCTGCACATGCACGCCCGAGCGAAACACCCCGTGCCGCTGCAGGCCGTCGAAGTACAGCGGCTCCGTCACTTCGCCCTCGACGCCCACCAGGAAGAGGCGTGCATCGCGAAGGGCGGCCTGACGAACGAGGCGCGTGCGCTGGATCATTCGGCCGCGCGGTCCGGCTTGGGAGCGGAGCGCGTGAAGACCGGGATCGCGCCGAAGCGACCCGCGAGGTAGCCGGTCTCGAGCGCGTCCTTCAGCTGACCGATCTGCTCGGGCTTGTACTCGGCGAGTGTATGGAAGTGCGTCGCGAGGTCGGGGCCCTTCTCGGTGAAGACGATCGAGGCGGGATGGAAGTCGGGCTGCGATGCGAGCACGTCGAGCAGCCGCGTGTCGTGCGTTGTGAAGATGAGCTGGCCATTCTCGTTCGGAGTCTCACACCACGAGCGCACGAGATCGCGCGTCATGAGTGGATGAAGGCTTCGCTCGATCTCGTCGATCACGAGCGCGCCACCCCGCGTTCGGAGATCGGCGAATGGAACGACGAGCTCGAGCAGGCGTCGGGTCCCGTCGGACTCGTCACGGAGCGAGACCTGCAACCTATCGCCGCTCTTCCACCCGCGCCGTAGGACGGCCATGATCACGATGTGGTCGCGCGTAGCGTCGACGCTCATGCCCATGCGGTCGAGCTCGGCATGTCGCGTTGGGTCGACTCCGGCCCAGGCCGGGCCGTTCGGGGTGTCCGCGATGAGCATCGACGCGACGCCTGGGTCGAACGGCGCGAGCATGCGGACCGCCTGGCTGCCGAGCGTCGCGTCCGCTGCGTAGCGCGCGGCGAGTCTCCCGTCGCCGTGCCCATGCTTCTGGACCAGGAGTCCCGCGATGAAGTCGGTGAATGATCGCGTCGTCTCGACCTCGCGATCGCGGAGCTCCGTGAGCGCAGGCTGGTTCGCGCGCAGGTGGCCGACGATGAACTCGAGTCTAGCGCCCTCACGTTCCTTCAGACGTCCGCCGGTCGTGACGGCGTCCTCGACGCGATCGAGCCAAACGGACTCCATTCCCGAGGGCAACACTTCCACGAGCGACTCGGCGAGCACGCGCGTCTCGTCGAGCTCGATTCGGTATCCGAGCTGTACGTCGGCGACGCGCGCCTCGAGCTCGAAGACCGAGCGCCCGTCGTTCGCGACGAACGCGAACGGGCGCCGCGGTATTCTCGCGTCCGTCGCTACGCCGTGCGTCACCAGGTCTCGGAATGCTTCGAGCGCGGTGACCAAGTTCGACTTGCCCGACGCGTTCGCGCCGTAGATCGCCACCGTGCGCAGCACGTCCTCCGGCCGCGCGTAGATCTCGTTCGCGGCGGGCCGATCCGGCTTCACGAACGAGATCGTCGTCGGCTCCTTGAAGGAGCGGAAGTTGGACACGGTGAACTGGAGGAGCATTCACGCTGAGCGTAGCGCGGGTGGCGGCAACTGTTGAGCCAGGGGGCTCGCCGCGTGCGCGGGGCACGCTGACCTCGGGGCGATGAGGTCCACTCGGCGCCTGACGCTCGTCGATGCGGGGTGCGGCCCGCTCGCAGCGCACCTCGCAGCGCGCGCCGTCGGGCGCGCCCGCTCGGACGGCGGTCGGCGACGGCCGACGGTCGGGCTGCGCAGCCTGGAAGCCGGTATGGTCACTCGCGCAAATCCTTGAGATTCTCGCCGCATGGCAAGCCCGCCGCGGCCGAAATGGTCCGTTCTGGATGCGAACGTCGAGGCCATCATCGCCGTCGTCCTCGACACGCAGATGCCCACCGACGCGCTCGCGCAGTACGTCGGCGTCTTGCTCGTCTGGCTCGTCGTGCTCGGGGACGGCGGGCCGAAGGAGGTCCAGCAGCGCACCGAGGTCGCGCGTGCCGACGTGCTCGGGCAGTGGAGCAAGCGCATCGGGCTCGAGCGCGCGATCGACGAAGAGAAGCGCGCGACGCGTCAGCTCGTGTCGTCGATGGCCCGCGCGCTCCGAGGTCGGCGCGACAAGCGCGAGCGAGCTCCCGATTACGCGGCGGACGCTGCACGAGCACGAGCGCTCGTGGGCGAAGCGCCAGCGATGGCGAAGGCCCTCGCCTCGGTCGACCTCACCGAGATGCTCTCGTTCTACGTCTCGCTGCGCGGCGAGATCGACGACACGCTGGAGCAACTGCCACCGTCGTCCGACGTCCGCGACGCCGGCAAGCGGGAGCTCGTCGAAGCCATCCGGCTCGGCTTCGGCGACGTGACGCGCGTGATGGATGCGGTCTTCGTGTCGCGCGCGCGCGCCGATCACCTGCGCGCGGCGATGACCGAGCAGTTTCGTGTTCCGGAGGCGGCCGCGGATCGTCTCGCGCTGCTGGAGCCGGGATCGGGCGCTGCGCCGGAAGGTCACTCGATGCTCGACGAGCGCTTCCTCGACACGCTCGCGTGGGTGCGTGTGCTCGGTACGATCGACGAGCGTCGGATGTCGCGGACGGTCGGGCGCTCGATCGGGCTCGCGCTGATGACGCGCCACGCGCTGTTCGCGCAGCGCATGCCGTCGACGCCTGACGCGCGCGCTCTCTTGCGCACGGCGGTCACACGGGTCGATGCGATGATCGAGCGGCTCGCGATCGTCTGGGGTCGCGTCCGTGCCGCCGACGGCGAGACGGATGTCGACGCCGTTCCCGACGTCGGGGCGGTGCTCACGCGCGCGCTACGCGCGCTGCGCGAAGACGACGACGAGCTCGCGATGATCGGCGCGGGGAGGGCGCTCAGCGATCTCGCTGCCGCGATGCAGCGCGTGCCTCGGCCGACCGGCGCGGACGCGAGCGAGGACCGTGCGCACGCTCGTTTCCACGCCGCCGCGCCGGACGCCGTGCACGCCATCCTCGACCGCTGGACGGAGCGCTTGGTCGAGGCGGGCGACGTCACCGCGCCGGACGGCAACGCGTTCGCCGCGCTCGGCCTGCGCGACGCGCTGACGAAGCTCCGGCCCCAGCAGGGCGGCAAGAAGCGTCGTTGATGAGCGGGCTTGCGTGGTCTCGCGTGCTTCGCGACGATGTATCGATGCGGAATGGCTCGAGCTCGATCGCCCCTCACGCTGCCGCGACGCGGAAGGTGGCGGCGGAGCTGCGGAAGATGTCGAAGGCCGAGCTGCGCCAGACGTTCGTCGATGCGGGGATCCTCGACGCGTCCGGAAAGCTGACCGAGCCCTACGCCGAGCCGCCATCGGGCCTGCCTGGCTCGACGTGAGCGCGCGACGCGTCGGCCGCGCGCTGTGGCTCCCGATCCTGCTGGTCGCGACGGTCGCGTATGCGCAGCTGCCACGGCGTCGACCGCTTCGCGTCAGCGCGTGCTCCGGTTCGGTCGACGTGCTTCTCACCCGTCCGGACGGCACGTCGATCTC
>CAYSCF010000550.1:0-3738 GCA_964429305.1 uncultured Sandaracinaceae bacterium
ACGCCGGGCGGGATGTAGTTGGCGACGAGCGTCGGGATGCCGATCCCGAGGTTCACGTAGAAGCCGTCCCGCAGCTCCTGGGCCGCCCGCATCGCCAGCTGGTCACGATTCAGCATCCGCGGGGCATAACATCGCAGTCGCGCGCGGGACAATGGTTCGTCGCGGCACGGCGGATGCTCCTCCGGCTCGTGAGGACATCGTCATGAACATTCACCGAGCAATCGCTCTCGTCGCTGTCGCCTCGTCCGTGGCGGCGACGCCTGGCTGTGGCTACGACCCCATCACCGCGATCGATCGACGCGGTCACGCGCTCGATCACGTCGGCCAGTATCCGACCGGGCCGGCCGGACAGCCGGAGAGCGTGAACGGCGCGCCGGGCAGCCCGAGCGAGGTCCAGACCACGAGCGGCGTGAGCCCGCGCAGCGGGTTGCGCTCGTCGGATCAGACGTCGGCCGCGCCAGGCACGACGCGCTGACGATTCGTCCTCGTCATCCGTGTTAGCGTGCCTGATGAGCGACGACGAAGATCCCGAGGTCCGCGCGATGATGCAGACGCGGCGCGACAACCTTCGGCTGGGCTTGGCCGTGCTGGCCATCTTCGCCCTCCTCGGTTTCGTCGCGCTCGCGATGGCGACGGTGTTCGGAACTCACAGCTGGCTTTGAAGAGCCGCTCAGCCGCCGGCGCGCGTGCGGCTTCTCGCGGCGCGACGTGCAGTGGCCAGGTGTGTCACCAGATCGCGCAGCACCTTCATGTCGACGGGCTTGGTGAGGTAGGCGTCGAACGGCGCCACGACCGCGCGTGCCGGCGCGACGTTGCCGGTGACCGCGATCAGCGCGACGTCACTCGTGCTCGGATCGCCGCGCAGCGCTTCCGCCAGCGTCCATCCCGCCGAGCCGCCGTCGAGGCGGAGATCGGTCACGACCACGTCGGGAACGCGCGCGTGGATCGCGTCGTACGCGGTGTCGGCGCTGTCGAAGCCGCGCACGAGGAAGTCGGCGACCGTGAGCACCGTCTCCAGCAGCGCTCGCGAGTCGGGATCGTCCTCGACGACGACCACGTCGATCGACTTCACTCGGATGTCGGACTGCTTCGGTACGGAGGACATCAGCACCTCCCTTCGACGAGAAGTGTCTGCGCGAAATCCAGGCTCGTCTAGCGGGGCAATCCCCCACACTCGTCACGTGGGCTTGCGGCGTACGCGCTTCGTCGCGGTGTTCTCCGTCTTCGCGGCCTTCGCGGGTGCTGCGGCGACCCCGACGATGCTCGCGTAAGCCTTGGCGACACGCGCTCCCATGCTCGCGGCGAACGCAGCCGCATCCTGTCCGAGATCGTCGCGCTGCTTCGGATCGGCGCCGAGCGCGACGGCGCGCGTTGCCATCGTCGTCCACGAAGGATGCGACGTGACGCGCGTCATGCGGATGCAGTGACGCAGAAACGCCTCGCCGCCGATGGACGCCGCGTCGAGCCGCGCGCCCGCGGCGACCAGACGTTCCAACACCTCCACCGATCGCGCCATGTGCACGATGGGCGGCGTCGCGATCTCGGTCGCCTCGTCCACGCAGCGCGCGTTCGGATCGCCGCCGCGCCTCAACAGCTCGTCGACGATCGCGAGCTCGTTCTGCTGCACGGCGAGCGCGAGCGGCGTTCCCCTTCCGCGCTCGGCCTCGTAGAAACCGTCGAGCGCGACGTGGCCCGCATCGATCCGGCGGAGCGCATCGTCGAAGCGCTGCGGCGTCTCGCGCGAGTCGAGCACCGCGCGTGCGTACTCGTGGTCGAGCGGGACGAAGCGTCGGCGCGGCAGCGTCACGTGATCCCGTGCTCCGCGCGCACCGCCGCGTTCTTCGCGACCGCGCGCTGGTACGCCGGACGCGCGTCGATGCGCTCGACGTACTGCGTGAACACGGGACGCTTCTCCAGCATCCCGAACCCCACCATCCAGCGGACCGTGCCGCCGAAGACGACGTCGGCCATCGAGAATCGCTCGCCGAGCACGAACGGACCCGCGCCGATCGCGTGCTCGATCGTGGCGAGCATCGCCTCGGGCGTTCCCCAGCCCGCTTGGACCGCGCGGTACTCCCACTTGGAGGAGTTCGCGATCGAGCCGGGCTCGATCACCGACGGCGCGAACATCGACCAGCGCAGGTACGCGCCGCGCGCGGGCTCGTCGACGCGCGGCGCGAGCGTGCCGTAGCCGTAGCGATCCCCGAGGTAGAGCGCGATCGCCGCCGACTCGGTGACGACGACGCCGCCGTCGTCGAGGATCGGCAGCTTGCCCATCGGATTGAGCGCGAGGATCTCGGGCCTCTTCTGCTCGCCCTTGCGGATGTCGACGAAGCGCAGCTCGTACGGAACGCCGACTTCTTCGAGCATCCAGACGACGTTGGCGGCGCGAGTCTGCGGATGATGATGCAGGACGATGGTCATGCGCAGGAGGTACCACGATCGGCGCTCGTCGAGAGCGAGATGGACGCGCGCGCCGCAGCTGCGGCGCCGGCGTCACGTCGAGATGGCGCGGCGGCACGTCTCGGCGCGGCACGCGGGCTGCTTGTGCGGTGCGCGCCATGGCGACCTTCCCTCGCATCGCACCCTGTCTCTGGTTCGACGGCCAAGCCGAAGAGGCTGCGCGCTTCTACGTCGGCGTCTTCGAGCGCTCGCGGCTGATCCGCATCTCGCGCTACGGGAACGTCGGCACCGAGATCCACGGCGGCAAGCCGGGCGCGGTGATGACCGTCGAGCTCGAGCTGCTCGGCCTTCCGTTCACCGCGCTCAACGGCGGCCCGCAATTCAAGTTCAACGAAGCCGTCTCGCTCCAGATCTACTGCTCGACACAGAAGGAGATCGACGATCTCTGGGGCAAGCTGAGCGCGGGCGGCGACGAGAAGGCGCAGCAGTGCGGGTGGCTCAAGGATCGCTTCGGCCTCTCGTGGCAGATCGTCCCCGAGATCCTGCCCGTGATGATGGCCGATCAGGATCCCGTGCGCGCCGGCCGCGTCACGCGCGCGATGCTCGACATGAAGAAGCTCGACATCCTCGATCTCGAGCGCGCCTACGCCGCTTGAGCTCGAGCCCGATCAATTCTTCCGCGTCGTGCGCCGCTCGATGCGCTTCTCGTGCGGGCCGACGACGATGTGGTGCACGTAGATGCCGGGCGTGTCGATCTCGTGCGGCGCGATCGCGCCCACCGGAACGATCTCTTCGACCTCCGCGATCGTGACCTTGCCGGCCATCGCGCAGAGCGGGTTGAAGTTCTTCGCCGCGAGCCGGTACTGCAGGTTGCCGTAGCGATCGCCGCGCCACGCTTTGACGATCGCGAAGTCGGTGACGATGCCGCGCTCGAGCACGTAGTGCTTGCCGTCGATCTCGCGCGTCTCTTTGCCTTCGGCGACGAGCGTGCCGTAGCCGGTCTGCGTGTAGAAGCCCGCGATGCCGGCTCCGCCCGCACGCAATCGCTCGGCGAGCGTGCCCTGTGGCGTGAGCTCGACCTCGAGCTCCTCGTTCAAGAACTGCCGCTCGAACTCCTTGTTCTCGCCGACGTAGCTCGAGATCATCTTCTTGATCTGCTTGGCCCGCAGCAGGATCCCGAGACCGAAGTCGTCGACGCCGCAGTTGTTCGAGACGAACGTCAGGTTCTTCGGTCCCGCCTCTCGCAGCGCTGCGATCGCGAGCTCGGGGATGCCGCAGAGACCGAAGCCACCCGCCGCGATCGTCGCGCCGTCGCCGATCGCGGCGAGACGGATC
>CAYSCF010000551.1:0-3713 GCA_964429305.1 uncultured Sandaracinaceae bacterium
GCGCGCGGTTCTCGCCGTCGTTCGGCCCGCTCGTGATCGTGAGGCGAAGATCCTCGTGCCAGAAGCCGAGATAGCAGATGACGCGGTCCGAGTGCCAGTCCGTGGGGATCGTGATGCGCTGCGTGTCGCGCACCCACTCGCCCTCGTGCCAGCGCGACGGCTGGTAGCGCTCGCGCACGGGCCCATCGCTGTCGGCGTTCTGACGGTTGGCGCCCGACGCGTCGGCCAGATGCGTGAACAGCATCCATCCGCTCGTGAGGCGTCGATCCACCTGCCAGTACCAGGTCACGTCGAACGGCTCACCGGGGACGATCTCGTCGACCGACATGTCGTAGCCGATGAGACGCACGCGGCTCTCGAAGCGGATGTCGAGCTCGTGCTGCGGATGCGGCTGCGCCGTGAGGATGTACTCGCGCAGCGCCTCGCGCTCGGCGGGCGTGAGGTCGGGTGACTCTTCGACGCAGCCGAAGCCGGCGACGAGCAGCACGATCGGAACGAGGGCTCTTACGAAGTTCTTCATCGGTCCTTACTTTCGCGACTTCTTGCGCGCGTTCTTCTGGAGCTTGCGCATGTGCTTCTTCTTGTCCTTGTCTTCCTTGCCGCGGCCGGCCGGAAGCTGCGACGGGCGCATCATGCCGGGCGGCAGCTGCATGCCCGGAGGAAGCTGGAACCCGGGCGGGAGCTGGAAACCCGGCGGAAGCTGGAAGCCCGGCGGCAGGCCCGGCATTCCCGCCGGCATGCCGCCGCCCTGCATCCCGCCCATGCCCGGCATGCTCGGCCGCTTTCCCTTGCTGCCGTCCGCGACCGCCGCTTCCAGCAGCTGATCGGCGAGCGAGCTCATCATCGGGTTCTGCTCGAGGCCCGTGGTGCGCACGGCATCGCTCAGCTTCCGCATGTTCGCGAGCTGCTTCATGCCGGGGATCTTCGAGAGCAGACCCGCCTGCTGGCCGATGTCGCCCATCATCTGCTTCATGAACGCGAAGCGCTGAAGGAGATCCACGATCTCCTTGTCGGTGCGCCCCGACCCCTTCGCGACGCGGTTGATGCGCGAGGCCTGCTTGGCGAAGAGCTCCGGCTCGAGCCGCTCGCGCTTCGTCATGGAGCTGACGATCGCCTCGGCCCGCTTGAGCTCCTTCTCGTCGACCTGGAAGCCTTCCGGCACCGAGTCCTGGAAGAACGGGAGCTTCTCGAAGATCTGCTGCAGCGGCCCCATCGACTGGAGCATCCGAATCTGCTCGAGGAAGTCGTGCAGGGTGAACTTGCCCTGCAGCATGCGCGTCGCGTCGGCTTCCGCCTTCTTCTCGTCGACGACGCCCTCGAAGTCCTTCATCAGGCCGACGATGTCGCCGAAGCCGAGGATGCGGCTCGCCATGCCGTCGGCACGGAACTCCTCGAGCTTGTCCATCGCCTCGCCGGTGCCGATGAACTTGATCGGCGCCCCGGTGACCTCGCGGACCGACAACGCCGCGCCACCGCGTGCATCGCCGTCGAGCTTCGTCATCACGATGCCCGTCAGCGTGAGCCGCTGATGGAACGCGGCCGCCGTCTTGACGGCGTCCTGACCGATCATGGCGTCGACCACCATGAAGACGTTCTCGGCCTTCGTCTTGGCCTTGATCTCCTCGAGCTCCGCCATGAGCGGCTCGTCGATCGCGAGACGGCCGGCGGTGTCGTAGATGATCGTGTCGCGCTTGAGCTTCTTGGCCTGCTCGAGCGCCCCGACACAGATGTCGATCGGCTTGGCGCCCGGGATGTTGAAGACCGGGATGTTCAAGCGCTCGCCGAGCACCTGCAGCTGCTCGATGGCGCCCGGGCGCTGCACGTCGGCCGCGACCAAGAGCGGCTTGCGCCCTTGCGAATCGAGCAGGCGCGCGAGCTTGCCGCTCGTGGTCGTCTTACCCGAGCCCTGCAGACCGACCATCATCACGCCGGTGATGTTCGGCTTCTGCGCGAGCGTGATGGCGCCGCCCTCGCTCGCCATCATCGCGACGAGCTCGTCCTGACACGCCTTGATGAAACGCTCGGCCGGGCCGACGCGGATCTTCTTTCCTTTGGCCTCGACCTCGTTCTGGAGGGTCTCGCCGAGGACCTTCTCCTTCACGCGCGCGAGGAAGCGCTTCACCACGCCGAGCTCGACGTCGGCCTCCAGCAGCGAGAGGCGCACGTCGCGCAGCGCAGGCTCGAGGTTCTCGTCGGTGAGCTCCGTGACGCCGTTGAGGCGGTTGCGCGCCGCGCGGAAGCCCTTCGTGAGTGTCTCGAACATGGAGGCGGGCGGGTTAGCACGCGCGCTCGCGCGGCGGCAAGACGGCTAGAAGGCGGCGAAGAGCTGATCGCAGATCGGCGCCCGACACGCGCCGGTCCCCGACTCGCGGCAGACGAGCCCCACCGGGCACGCGGCGCTCGTGCCGCACGGGTCGCCTTCGCCCGGCGGCGGCATGCAGACCGGAACGCCGCCGCGGCTCGGCAAGCAGTCGCACTCTCCGTCGGCGCACGCCTCTCCGATCGCCGGGCCGGGCTCGCAGCTCGACGAGGAGCCACACAACAGAGACGGCGCGCAGGGCGTGCTCGCGCACGAATCGCCCGGCCCGGCGAGCGCGACGCACGATCCGCTCGGGTCGCAGTACGCCGCCGGCCCGCAAGGCGCGCCGTCGCCGCAAGCCTCGCCGATCGCGGGCACACCGGCCGTGCACACGCTCCCGATGCACGCGAGGCCATCGACACAGCCCTGCGCGACGTCGATGCGGCAAGCCGCGCTCGCGAGCGCTCGCGCACGGCACACGCCGCCCGGCGTCCCGAGGGGCGCATCGCAGAACGCACCGGTGGTGCAGTTCGTTTCGAAGCCGCTCGTGCACGCCTCGCCGATCGCGAGGCCGGGCAGACAAGCGCCGACCGGGCACGCGCCCGAGGCGCAATCGCCAGCCGCCGAGCAGGGCGCGTCCGTGTCGAGCGGCGGCTGACACGTCGTCGCTCGCTCGCAGCGGGACGCGCGTCCGCACGTTCCGTCGCACGCGGCGGCTTGCGCGACGCACGTTCCGGCGGCGCAGACCATCCCCGCTTGGCACGCCTCGGTCGTGTCGCATGCCCGGCCGGGCGCGACCGACGTGAGGCAGTGCCCACCGACGCATCGGCCCGGCGAAGCGCAGTCGCTCGACTCGCTGCACGCCCCGCCCGGCGCGAGCAGGACCTCGCACGTCTGCGCGGGGTAACGGCACGTGAGCCCGCTGCCGCACGGCGCGATGGCGCACGAGCCGCCTGCTGCCTGGTACGGCACACAAGCGCCGCCCGAGCAGACGCCGTTCCCGTCGTCACAGGGGAAGAAGTCCGGGCACCCGCTCGGAGTCCCATCGGGGAAGCCGACGATCGTGTCGCACACCTCGAGGTCGAGGGCGTCGCAGGGGTCGAGCTGCGCCCACCGCGCGAGACACGTCCGCATGCTCGCGAGCGCGATCTGCTCGCCCATCGCGATCCCGGGCGCGTTCTCGCGCGTGCACGCCTGCGTCTCGAGCGTCACGCAGAGATCGACGTCGATGTCCCCGCAGCCACAGCTCGCCGCCCGCATGCAGAGCAGCTGCGCGAGCGGGGCGCAGAACGACGACGTCACGTCGCCGTAGGCTGGTCCCGCGTCTTCGTCCGCGTCGAGGCCGGCGTCCGAGACTGCGCGCGCCGGACCATGATCCGCGTCGCAAGCGAGCGCGAGCAACGCGATCCACACG
>CAYSCF010000552.1:0-3712 GCA_964429305.1 uncultured Sandaracinaceae bacterium
CGCGGTCTGCCGCTGCCGCTCTGGGCGATCCAGAAGCAGATCGCGACGAGCGTCGACATCATCATCCAGCACACGATCTTGAAAGACGGCGTGCGGCGCATCACGAGCATCGCGGAGGTCATCGGCGTCCACGACGATCAAGTCGCGCTGAACCCGATCTTCGAGTTCAAGCTCGAGCGCTACGGCACGTCGGACGGTCGCGCCGTCGGCGGCTTCGTCGCGAGCGGCGCGCGCCCGAAGTTCTACGACAAGCTCCGCCTCGCGGTCGGCGCCGCGCAGACCGATGCGATCCTCGCGGCCGGCGCCGCGTAGACGCCACGCCTCGGCTCGGGAGTGCCGATATCACGAACAGCGCCCGCGCCTCAGTGCCGCTCGGACCGTGCTGGCAGTCGAGGTGGCTCCGTCGGCTCGAGCACGGCACCACGGATCCGCCGTGCCCGGAGCTCGTCCGCGAGATCCTTGCGCACGTAGATCGGGTTGCGAGCTTCCGCTCCACTACCGAACAGCGTGCGCGTCTTGACGATCGGCCCCTTCGGCACGCCGACGATGCCGGGATACATGCCGCGCGTCACCGGCTCGTACTTGATCGTCCCGCAATCCGTGCAGGTCTCTGACCTGGAGCTCGGCTCACGGGTGTCGACGCGCTCGTCCACCGCCAGCTGAACGACGTTCTGGAGCTGCACACCTCGTGCAGAGAGCACTGGACGGCACGTGAGCCCCGCCGGCTCGAAGACCTCCCTCCACAGAGCCGGCTCGACGAAGATCTCGTCGAAGACCCAGTTGAGCTGGAACATCCTGCGACGGCCCCACTTGGGCTCTCCCCGGATTCGGAACGGTGCGAGCTGGAACCAGCCCGCGCCACACGCAGGGCAACGCGCGCGTGTGTCGTAGACGCTGTCGAACCAGTCACCGCGCTTCGGCTCGACCGGATAGCCGTTGTGCCAGTCGCCGTGCAGCACGAGCCACTCGGCGCCCTCGATCTCCTCCGGCTCGAACATCGTGCTCAGCATGTCCAAGTGGTCGACGTGCTCGAGCGATCGCCGAACTGCGCGCCACTCATTGCTCGGTTCGATCACATCGAACGCCATGATGGCGCCCCCGCCCGGAGGCAGCGGCGCTACGACGACATCGACGTCCAACGCCGCGAGTGCATCACGCATCGATGCGTCGAAACGCATGCTGATGTGATGCTTGAATCGCATCGCGCGAGCTCAGGGACGATCAGCCCGCGAGCTTGCGGACGCTCGCTTCGATGCCCGCCGAGTCCAGGCCCTGGTGGCCCATCTGCTGCCAGAGGCCGCCGGAGCCTTCCTTGTTCACGCCGATGTGATCGTAGCGGCCGCGGAAGCCGCGCTTGAGCAACGCCGATCCGAAGCGGCTGCCCAATCCGGTGTGCACGTTGAAGCCCTCGGCGACGAGCACGAAGGGCGCCGCGGCGAGCGTCTTCATCGTGTCCTCGTCGTACGTGTTGAGGCACGACTTGTTGATCAAGCCGACCTTCACGCCCGCCTTGTTCATGCGGATGACCGCGTCGAGCGCGCGATACGTCGTCTCGCCGAACGCGACCACGTAGCCGCCGCCCTTGGCGTCGCGCACGACGTCGTCCTTGCCCTTCACGTACGGCTTGCCGGCGAACAGCGGCTTGCCGTCCTCGCCGAGGATGTCCGGCACTGGCGCGCGCGTGCTGAACAAGAAGCGCAAGCCTGCGTCGTCGAAGATTGCCTTCACGCACGCCGCGAACTGGTGCTGATCGACGGGGAAGTAGAGGCGCGTCGAGTCTTCACCGTGATGCGGCGTGAGGCCTCCGTCGGCGAACATCGAGTTGATGCCGAAGTGGCACGTGTTGTCGGCCATGTCGTCGACGCCCGAGTGGCTGAAGTGCGCGAGCACGTTGCTGTAGTTCAGACGCGCCATCGTGATCTCGCTGATGCACATCTCGAGGAACGCGCTGAACGTCGCGAAGATGCCCTGCTTGCCCGCGCTCGATCCGAAGCCGGCCGCAGCGGAGAAGTTGCCGCGCTCCATGATGCCGCCGCGCACGAAGATCTCCGGGAACTTCTTGCGGATGTGATGAAGGCCGCAGCTGCCTTCGAGATCGTTGTCGAACACGCGCACGCTCGACAGGCGCTGCTCGGGCGTGCGCTTCTCCAGCAGCTCGTTGACGATCTTGCCGAAGTCGTCGCGGTTCTTGCCCGCGCCGCTCGATCCCTCGAACGTGAGCGGGCTCTTGTCGGTCTTGGCCGCCTTGATCATCGCTGCCGCTTCGGTGCGGCCGTGCTGCTCGAGGTACGCGATCGCGACCTCGGCCTTGAGCACTTCGTGCGCGTGGGGGCTGCCTTCGGCGTGCGCGATCTTCGGCGCCATCGGGCGCTTGACGACGATCGCGTGCGGCAGCTGATCGCGGAACGCGCGCGCGAGCACGACGAAGAGCTCGTCGATGTCCTCGCCCATGACGGTGTCGGTCGTCAGGCCGTGGCCCGTCATCGTCCGCGTGAGGTCGTAGCCCGGCATGTACTCCTGCGGATGGCCGGCGATGGTCACGTTGTTGTCGTCGAGCACGACCTTCACGTTGAGCTTCTGGCCGACGCAGAGACGCGCGGCCTCGGCGTTGTCGCCTTCCATCTGACTGCCGTCGGAGCCGAGCATGATCACGGCCTTGCCGGGGTTCGCGAGCGCGACGCCGTTCACGAAGGCCCACATGTGACCGAGGCGGCCCGAGCTGAACTGGATGCCGGGCGTGAGCAACTTCTCGGGATGGCCGGGCAAGCCGCTGTCGAACTCGCGGTAGTGGAGCAGCTTCTCGGCGGGCATGTGCCCGTCGAGAACGCTCAGGAGATATTGCGTCGCGACGCGGTGACCGGCCTCGTCGAAGAAGATCGGAACGATCGGCGCGCCGCCCGCGATGAACGCGCGCGTGATGATCATCTCCGGCACCGTGTCGTACGCGCCGCCGGTGTGACCGGACAGACCGCGCGCGCCCGCGAGCGCCGTGAAGAACACGATCGTATCGCGACAGAGCTGGATGTTGAACGCGAGCGTCGCCTTCTGCTCGTCGGTCAGCGAGGTCGCGTTCGGGTCGAGCGAGAGCGGCTTGAGGGCACCGAGGTCGATCGGAAAGGTGTCGGTCATGCCCGGGACGCTATCAGCAACTGGGGCAGCGGATCACGCACCTCTCGAAGTCGCACGCAAGCGTCGCAAAATTCCACACGCGGCAGCGCGTGACGAAACACGGTTTCTCACTTCCGCACTTTGCTCCGCGAGGAGCGCGGTCCACTCTCATCGACTCGGAGGTCGTGATGCGAAAATTGGGGCTAGTACTTTTGTGTGTAGGCGCCGTGGGAGTCGTCGGCTGTGACAACGCCACGACGACGACGACACCGGACGCCGGTGACACCGGCATCACGACCGACGGCGGCGGAGGTCACGACGGCGGCCACGACACCGGTCCGGCGATTCACGACGGCGGCCCCGATACCGGGTGCACCGGCACGGACGTGTGCACGACCGCGGGCACGAGCTGCTCTGTCAACATGCTCGTGACGTGCGCAGCGGCGACGGATGGTTGCCTGCGCCAGACGACGTCCGACTGCACGGCGACGACCGGCAACGTCTGTGATGCGAGCAGCGGCACGGCCGCCTGCGTCGATCACTGCGCTCACGTCCCCGTCGCCGATCGTTGTGACATTCCTGCCCAGCGACACATTGGTCAGGA
>CAYSCF010000553.1:0-3659 GCA_964429305.1 uncultured Sandaracinaceae bacterium
GTCTCGCGCGTCTCGCTCGCGGGAGACAGCCAGACTCGCGACCAGCCGGCGCCGACGCCGATCTTCAGCTCGCTCGCGACGTCTGGCGCCGAGACGACCTCGCTGCTCCGCGCATGCTGGCCGATCGAGACGAACGCACCGGTCGCGCGCTGCTCGGTCGCGCGGCCGACGAGCGTGAGAGACGCACGCTCGCCCGGCCCGAACACGAGCGGCTCCCCGATGTTGCGCTCGATGCCCACGCGACGATCCTATTCCGTGATCTCGATCAGGCGAAACGGATGCCCATCCGGGTCGGCGTACGTGATGACGCGCTTGCCTTCGCCGATCGCGAGCGGCGCGTGCTGCGGCGAGAGCCCAGCGAGCGCCGTCGTCGCGGCATCGATCGAAGCGACGCGGTACGTCGGCACCAGCACGTCCTTCCATGGGCCCATCGAGCGCCAGACGGCATGATGCGTTCCGTTCCAGAGCGCCTCGGGATGCTCGCCGACGGTCCCGTGGCGGGTGGGCGAGAACGGTGCGCCGAGCACGTCGCGATAGAACGAGGCGACCTCGTCGGGACGCGACGTGTAGCGAACGAGACCGACGAGACGAAGCGAGAGAGACGTGTCCTTCATGGGGGAACCTCCGCAGCCACTCTGAAGCTCGCGTCGGGCATCGCCTGGAACGGATCGGACATCGACCGAGCGCCCTCGCCGACCGGCCAGCCTCTTGGAACGGGGGCGAGGGTGCTTACGTTGGGCTCCGAGGGCTCATGTACTTCGATCCGATGTACTTCGTGTTCATTCTCCCCGCGTTCCTGCTCTCGGCATGGGCGTCGTGGGCGACGCGCTCGCGCTTCGAGAAGTGGTCGCACGTGCCGACGCGCAGCGGCGCGACAGGCGAGTCCGTCGCGCGCTTCCTGCTCGAGCAGAACGGGCTCTCGAACGTGGCCGTGGTTCCCGTGCGAGGCGCGCTCAGCGATCACTACGATCCGCGCGAGCACGTGGTGCGGCTCTCGGAGCCGGTGTTCTACGGACGCTCCATCAGCGCGATGGCGGTCGCCGCGCACGAGACCGGGCACGCGATCCAGCACGCGCGTGGCTACGCACCGATGATCTTGCGCAACATGGCGGTGCCGCTCGCGAGCATCGGATCGAACCTCGGGATGCTCATCATCTTCGCGGGCTTTCTGCTCTCGCTCACCCCCGTCGTGTGGGCCGGCATCGGGCTCTTCAGCGCGGTGGTTGCCTTCCAGGTGATCACGCTTCCGGTCGAGCTCGATGCGTCGAGCCGCGGCAAGGCAGAGCTGTTCCGCCTCGGGATGGTCGCACCGGAAGAGCGCGCAGGCGTCTCGCAGGTGCTGACCGCCGCTGCGATGACCTACGTCGGTGCGGCGCTCTCGGCGATCTCCACGCTCGCGTACTACGTGCTGCGTGCCGGCTCGATGGGCGATCGCCGCCGGGCGTGATCACGTCGTCCGAAGACGGAAGAGGATGATCTCGCGGCTCGTGAAGCCGCTCCCGCCGCCGAGCTGATAGGGCGCCTGACACTCGATGCCCGTTCCGTCATCCGTGCACGTCACGGCGATCGCATCGGGCCGCGCGTGCCAGTCCGGCTCGGGCGAGCGACAGTCGCGCAAGGTGCTCGGCTGACCGTTCGCGTCGAATTCGAGGCCGCAGCGGAAGTGGAACTGGTTGTCGATCGTGATCGTGTACGCGCCTTCGGTGCCGCTGATCACCACACGACGCATCGCGGCCATGCGGTTGTCGTGGCCGTGCAGTGGCCCGGCGATCCACGCGGCGATGCGTGCGCCACGATCGGCCCCTGGCGCCGCCGACTGGGGCGCATCGACGCCGCTCGGGATCGGCATCAGCACCGGTCGCTGCGTCGGAGGCGGAGGGGGCGGCGTCATCACCGTAGCTGGAGGTGGCGCCGCTCCGGGACACCCGCACGCGCCGTAGAGGCCGTCGTCGCCGCACGTGCTCTGTCCGACGACGTCACCGGGACACCAGCACGTGGTGGTCGGACCGCGCGCACAGCGATCACCGCAACCGGTGAGCGCGCACGCGAACAGGAGGAGAAGCGTCGATCTCAGCTGCCGCCCGCTGCCGAAGGAGGCGGCGCTGCGCTCGGTGGCGGGCCCGAAGAAGCCGATGGCGGCGCAGGCGGCGGCGCGGCGCCCGTGACGAGATCGCGGATGCCGTTCTCCACGCGCTCGTGCTGCGCAGGCGAGAAGCCCTCCATCTCCCACGTGATGCGGCCCTCGCGCGTGACCCAGATGCTGAACGGCGCGCTGCGGCGCGGGTTGAGCTGCGTGATCACGCGCGTGTCGAGATCCGTGACGACGTCGTACGTGATGCCGAGGCGGCGCGCGGCCGGACCGACGCGCGTGATCGTGCTCGCCGGATCCATGCTGATGGCGACGACGTGGAAGTCCTGCGAGCGATAGCGCTGGTAGAGCGTCTCGTAGAACGGAAGCTCCTGCGTGCAGGGCACGCACCACGTCGCCCAGAACAGGATCGCGACTGGATGATGCGCGCTCAGGTGCTCGCCCATCCGGAACTGTCCGGTCGACGGCCCACCGGTCGCCGCGGGAAGCGTGAACGGGGGCGGCTGCCCTCCGATGCGCGCGAGGCCGAGGCTCGGACGAAAGAGCGCGGCGAGATCGAGCGGGTGATCGACGACGCGATCGGCCGCAGGCGCGGGGAGATACGAGATGCCCGCCAGGAGGGCGGCGAGACCGAGCGTGGGGCCGAGCGTGCGCGCGTTCATGTGTAGGGCCTCGTACGAGACGCGCCCGAGACCAGGCGCATTCACGTGTGGGGATTGTGGCCAAGCCGCGGCGCGGGCTCAAGCCGGCAGGAGCGCTCGCCGAAGGCGAGCCGACGCAATTGCGTCGGGTCCGCCATGCGGACCACTCCGGCAGTGCTCACAGGCGCAGCACGAGCTCCATCAGGCCGCCCTCGAATGGAGGCACTTGGCGACACACGCCGCCCGAGCAGATCAGACCGCCGGGGGTCTGGCCGATGAAGAAGCGAATCGAGTTCGAGGGATCGAAGTTGTAGCGGAACTCGATGGACGGATACATCGAGCCGGCCGCGGCCATCCCGACGAAGCCGCTCTGGTTGCCGAGGAAATTGTAGCCGACCTGATTTCGCCGCAAGACGGCGTTGTCGAGGTTCTGATCGGTCCAGCGAAGACCGAGCGTGAGCGAGAAGATGACCCCGTAGGTATAGGTGAGCGCGAAGCCGCCGATCTGGAAGCGCTGATAACCGCTCGAGAGCTGCTCGCCCTCCATGCGGTGATCGGCGGTGAGATCGAAGCCGTGATCACCGGCGGCGAACGTGAGCTCGACCTGGCCGTGGATCATCTCGCGGTCGGCGTCGCCGGCGCGCTCACCCGTGATCTCGCAGTTGTCGTGGATGCACATCTCTCGGCGATAGCCACCGTTCGCCGTGATCGACCACGTGAGATCGCCGTCGTACTCCTGACGACGCGTGAAGCCGGCCCACGTGTGAGAGACGAGGATGCCGTCCCACGGATCGTAATATTTGTCTCGATCGTCGAGGCCGTAGAGGCTCGAGCCGATCAGGATCGACCACAGGCCCGGCAAGAAGCCATAGTCGAGACGAATCGATCCACCGCACTGGTTGCCGATACCGCGTAGACGCTACGGCCCG
>CAYSCF010000554.1:0-3658 GCA_964429305.1 uncultured Sandaracinaceae bacterium
CGCGCAAGACGCTCGACCTCGCGCACGAGGCGCGCATCGCGGTCGGCTACGAGGCGGCGCCAGAGCTCGCCTCCGCGCTCGCGACGCATCACGACTACGTCGCCGGCGAGGTGCTCGCGACGACGCTCGGTGCCGGCCTCGGATCGGGGTCGAAGACCGAGACCGACGTCGACGGGCATCCGTTCGTCTTCACCGTGACGCCTGCATGAGGTGCATCGCTGCGCTGCTGCTCGTCGGCTGCGCGGCGAGCGCTCCTGCGCCCGACGCGGGTAGCTGCAACCGCGACGGCACGTGCGATCCGAGCGAGACGTGCGGGAGCTGCGCGTTCGACTGCGGGCCGTGCACGGGCTGCAACGACGGGTTCTGTCTGCGGAGCGAGGGCGAGACGTGTCAGACGTGCCCGCTCGACTGCGGACGCTGCGACGGCGCGATGCCGTGACCCTCCGTCGTTCGCGCTCTTTCGTGCGCGAGTGCGGCACGTGGCCTCACCGATCGCTCACGCGCGAGTGAATGCCTGCGAGCGTGGATCGTCTATGCTCGCCTCATGACGATGCGTGTGGGGCTCGCTGTCTTTGGTCTCGCCATCTTTTCGATGGTCTCCGGCTGCAAAGCCTTCACGACGGACTGCGGAGACGGGGTCTGCGAAGGGACCGAGAACTGCTCGAGCTGCCACGCGGACTGTTCTCACCTGTGCAGCGGGGGCTGCGGAGACGGCGTCTGCGCGACCGGCGAGACGTGCGCGACTTGCCCCAGTGATTGCGGGGGCGCCTGCACTCGCTGTGGCGATGGCTCGTGCAATGCGCTCCAGGGCGAGACCTGCTCGACGTGTCCCGGCGACTGCGGCTCGTGCGGAACGTGCGGCGACGGAACGTGCCAGGTCAGCGAGTCCTGCATGAACTGCCCTGGTGACTGCCGCACGTGCGGCGGTTGCGGTGACGGGATCTGCCAGGGCACCGACACCTGCGGGAACTGTCCGCGCGACTGCGGGACCTGTGCCAGCGCCGGTGCGTACAACGCGTGCTCGTACGACAGCGACTGCGCGATCACGCGGGACAGCTGCATCAGCGTGACGCGCGGCGGCGTCTCGCGCGCGTTCTGCGGCGTTCGCAACTGCACGCACGACACCGACTGCGACAACGACATGTACGGCTCGCCGGGGCTCTGCGTCTCGTTCGACGGCGGCAGCGACTTCGACTGCTTCCATCGCTGCAACACCACCAACGACTGCCGCGAGCTCCCCGGCTTCACGTGCGGCCCGACCGACGGCAGCGCGACCACGATGGTGTGCTTGCCGGGCTCGAGCGCGAGCGTACCGCCCTACGGTCTGTGCAACACCAGCGCGGATTGCGCTGCCGGGCTCGCATGCGAGCAGTTCACGGTGGGCTCCGCCACGACGCACATGTGCTCGCTGACGGGGTGCGGCAGCGACAACGACTGCCCGCTCGACAGCCGTGGCGGCCGCGGCGCGTGCCTCGCGTTCGGCTCGGGCCCGAGCGCGTGCTGGGAGCGCTGCACCGTTCGCGGAGACTGCCCGAACACGACGCAGTTCGACTGCAGCACGACCGTCGGGAGCGGCAGCTCCGTCGAAGCGGTCTGCGTCGTCCACAACTGAGCGAGCTCAGATCGTGCGGCGACGGACGGCGAGCGTGTGAAGGAGCTGGTGCACGCCGAGGTGCACCAGCAGGTACACGACGATCGCGACGAGCAGCGACATCACGAACTGCCCGCCACCGTCGATGTCGGGCGCGCCGAGGATCCCGCGGAAGGGCGCGTAGAGCGGGTTCGTGATCGCGACGAGCACCCGCCCGAAACGCGCCCCCGTGCTCGCGCCTGCGAGCGCGAGGCCGAAGCGCATCAGCAAGAGCACGTAGACGATGCCGAAGCCGAGATCGACGAACTGCGAGACGCGCGCAGCGACGGTCTTGGCGCGCTCCTCGTGCTCGTCCGCGACGACGTTCGACACGGCTCGCGACCGCAGATCCGCGGCGACCTCGCCGATTCGGCCCGGCTCCGTCGGGCGCGCAGCGCGTGCGGCGATCTCGCTCTGCACCTGTTGATCGACCCGAGCTTCGACGTCTGCGTTGGCCATGCCCTCGGCTCAGCGAGGTGCATGCCAGCGAAGATATGCCGAGATCGCCACACGTAGGCGTGGCATCGCGTCGCGCCCGTGACGCGTGCGGTATCGCAGCGCCTCAGATGGGGCTGCGCGGGACGTCGGCAATGTCGAGGCGATCGAGCGCGTAGCGGATCAGCGCGCTGCGCGTCATGCGGCGGTGCCCGCTGGCCTTGAGCTTCTCGACCTTGTCGTCGAGGCGCGCCAGATCGTCGTTGTAGATCGAGATGCAGATGATCTCGTAGTGATCCGGCTTGGGCTTGGCGGCCTTGCGGCGTTTGCCGGCGCCATCGAGCGAAGCGAGGCGTGGCTTGGGCGCCTCGTCCTCGCGATAGAACGTCTCGGCGAGCACTTCTTCGTCGCTGAAGATGGCTCGAACGGTATCGGCGGCAGTCTGCTTCATGGCGGCCTCACGCGGTCGCCTCGAGCGACACGGCACGCTCGACACGAGAGGGAGAGAACGAGGCCGCATGATCGAGCGCGCGCGGATCCCCACGCAGCGAGCGAACGCGATCGACCAGCGCCATGTAGTCGAGCGCGCCGTGGCTGTCGGGCGCGTGCTCGAAGATCGTCTTGCGGACGCTCGGCGCCTCGCGGAGCTTGGTGTTCACGCGGATCGGCGTGAGGCAGCGGTCGCCGAAGTGCTCCTGAAGCGACTCGATGCAGCTGCGCGCGATCGAATTGCGTACGTCGAAGAACGTCGGCAGCACGCCGAGCATCGCGACGTCGTGCTTGAGCAGCTCGCGCACGTTCTTGAGCGTCTTGAGGACCTGCTTCACGCCGACGAGCGAGAGGTAGTCGCACGAGACGGGCACGAGCACCGAGTCGGCGTACACGAGCGCGTTCTGGTTCATCAGCGAGAGCGCGGGCGCGCAGTCGATCACGACGACGTCGTAGCCGGACGCGCGATCTCCCAGGCGCTCGCGCAGCACGCGATCACGGTTCGGCAGCCGCGCGAGGTGCAGCTCGGCCGCGGCGAGGAGCTCGTTGGAGGTGAGCACGTCGAGGTTCGCGCGCACTGGCACCGCCGCGCGCTCGACGGGCGTGCCGTGCACGAGCACGTGATAGAGGCCGTGCTCGCCGCGGATGCCGAGGCTCGCGCCGACGTTCCCCTGACCGTCCGCATCGACCAGCAAGACGCGCTGTCCTGCTTCGGCGAGACCGGCGGCGAGGTTCACCGACGTCGTCGTCTTGCCCGTGCCGCCCTTGTGGTTGAACACGGCGATGCGACGCGGCCCGGCGCCGCGCTTGGCGCCCGAGGCGCTCACACGCATCGCGCCGGCGGCAGCCGCCTGACGACATCCCATCGAGCAGAAGTAGCACGCGCCACGATCGGAGACCTGGACTTGAAAGGGCCGCTCGAGCACGAAGCCCTTGCCGCACGCGTCGCAGTGCTGCTCGTTCGACCGAGCGCCGACACTTTCGCTCGGGCTCCCGCCGCTCACCGGCTCGGCGCCCAAGCTGACCTGCTGACACTGCTGCGAACAGAAGTAGAGGAACGAGCCCTCGCGCTCGGCCACTTGATAGCGGAACCGAGGCTGAAAC
>CAYSCF010000555.1:0-3655 GCA_964429305.1 uncultured Sandaracinaceae bacterium
GATGCTGGCGCTGCTGATGACGTTCGTCGCGGGCTGCAGCTGCGATGGCGCACGCGCAGCCCCGGACGCGCGACCCGCAGAACCAGACATGGGCCTGTGGCTCGATGCGTTCGAGAGCGGCGCGCGCGACGGAGCCATCGACAGCGAGAGCGGGTCGCACGATATGGGATCCAGTGTCGATGCCGCGGACGGTTCGTGCGGCGTCACGCCAGCCGAAGTCGCGTGCCCCGGAAGGTTGGCGCTGCGCGGCGCGCCGGTGCCGACGCCGTTCTTCGAACCGCTCGGCCCGATCGGTGGCGACTACGTGTTCGCGTTGGGTGACCTCGCGTCCGCCGCGCCCGGCTCGCTCATCCACATCCCGCTCGACCTCACGTCGAGCGATGTCTCTCGCCCGCTCGAAGGCTATCCCGGAACGATCGATGGGCACCCGTTCGGCGTCGGAGGCACCGAGGAAGCCGTTCGGCCAGGCGTCGATGTCGTCGCCACGCCGGTCGCGTCGACCTCCGGCGACTCCTATCTCGCGCTCTACGACGCGTCGGGCCACTTGCGCGCTCCGATGATCTTCATCGGCGCGCACGCGGTGATCGTCTCGATCGACGTGGGCTGCGACGAGGTTCGCGTCCTCGCGTGGACCTCCGACGGCGCGTGCGGCGCTACGCTCCGCGGGCTCATCGTCGACTTCGAGGGGGCGCTCCTCTCCGACACCGGTCAGGTCGCGGTCCCGGACCTCAGCGGTCTGCTGGCTGTGTGGCGCGGCGACGCGTGGACCATGCCGTCCGTCCCCTCGTGTGCAGAGTCGGTAGATCCCTTCCTGCTGACGTTCACCCGGGCGGGCACGTCGAGCCGCCGGCCCTTGGCGGTGCCGGACTTCGCGGCCAGTCGCCGCTATCAGTTCGTCACACCCGTCGAGGGCGACTGGTCCGTGCTGGTGCAGGACGCGGCGCGCGAGCTCTCGTACACCCGCTTCGACCCGGATACTGGCGAGATCCGACTCCAGACCGCCGTGACGTACCCCGCGCAGGACATCCTGGGGGAGACGCGCACGGCGCGCGAGCCCGACGGAACCGATGGCTTTCTGTTCTACGAACAGACAGGCGACGTAGAAGGGCACCTCATGATGCTGCGCATCCGCGCCGACGGATCGCTGCTGCAGTCGCTCGAGGTCGTCAACATCAACGGCTTCTATCCGTTCGCGTTTCGCTGGCTCGGCGATCGCTATGCGGTGAGCGTCGCAAACGGCACCGACGTCCTCTCCTGCGTCGACTGAGAAGCGAGACCGTCCACACCCTCGCGCGTCGAGGACGAGGGGGCGTCGTCAAGGAGCACAGCTACGGAGAAGGCGAGAGCGAGGCGCCTCGATCGCTCTTCCGTCCTGACGCTCCGCTCCGGCACACTCTTCTCCATGGGGCTGGTGTGCCGCGCGGCGCTCGCGCTGCTCTTGACGTTCGTCGCGGGCTGCCACCGCACGTCGGTGATGCCGCTGCTCGCCGTCGGACCGCTCCGGCGCGGCGATCCAGGCGTGCTCGACGAGGCGCTCGATGCGGCGCGGCTGAGCCGACATCCTTCGTTCCGCACCGACGCCGCGCACGGCACGTTCTCCGTCCACGTGCACGCCGACCCCACGCGGAGCGCGCGCTTCGTGATCCAGTGCTCGCAGGACGGCTACGTCACGATCACGCCGGAGGGCGGCGGCGTCGAGCGGCACGGCGACGTGTTCCTCATGCCCTACGAGATGCGCGAAGAGTACGCCGAGCTCGCGATGGCGCTCGAGCAAGGGATCGCGGAGGAGTGACGATGCGCGCGCTGCTCGTCGCATGCGTTCTGCTCGCGCCAGCGCTCGTGTCGGCGCAGGACGAGCCCGTGGCGTGCGAGGAGGGACGCACGCGCGGAGCAGAAGGCTTCTGTTGCTGGCCCGGCCAGACGTTCTCGACGACCGCCCGACGCTGCGAGGGAGCGCCTCGGTGTCCCGAGGGCCTCGTCGAGCACGGCGAGTCGTGTCTCGGCACGGTCGTGCCGCCGCCGCCGAGCTACGAGCACTTCGATGCGCCGCCGCCGATGAGCAGCAGCGACATCGCCGCGCCGCCGCCGACCGGTCGCACGACGAGCGGATGGCCCGCCAGGCACGACGGACACGCGCTCGGACGCGCCGTGCGCCGACACGGAGAGGACGGCGGTCTCGTCGCGATGTCGATGGTCGTGTTCGACATCGGCTGGGTCTTCGGCATGCTGGTCGGCATGCTCGACGAGGCCACGGGATCGTGTCGCACGTCGTTCTTCTCCGGCAGCGTCACGAGCTGCAACAGCTGGCCTCTGGTGTTCATCCCGGTCGGCGGCGGCCTCACGGCGGGGCTCACGAACTTCGGCAGCGGGACGCGCAACACGAGCGCATGGGGGCTGACCTTCGGCATCACCTCGGTCCTGATGCAGTGCATCGGGCTGATCATGATGGCGGTGAGCCTCGCCAACGAGGTGCACGATCTCGGCACGGTCCCGCTGGGCGATGGCGTCGCGCTCTCGTGGGTGCCGGCCGCGCAGAGCTCGGACGTCGGGCTCTCGGGCGTGCTGACGTTCTGACCGGCTGCGGACGGCTGCCACGGTTGACCGATCCCGGATACGCGGTTAGCGTCCGGCCCGCTGGCTCAGCAGGGGCCGCTGGCAAGGAGCTCACGATGCGCGTTCGTTCGGTCGGAATGATGGTGGTGGCGGGTCTTCTCGCGTTCGCGGCGATGGCATCGGGATGTGGTGGTCGTCAGCGTCCGCCCGCGTCGGGCAGCTGCCGCGAAGGCCGGCAGTGGGTGGCGCCCGCGCAGGACTCGCATGGCGTCTGGCAAGACGGCTACTGCCGCTCGACCGGCACGACCTGATCTCGCGAGTGGCACGCGCTGACCCAGGCGCGCGTCTTGCTCGTGCGGAGGCCTCGGAGCGATCTCGCTCCGGGGTCTTTTCGTTGCAGCGATGGGGTTACCTGATGAATCGAGCTCTCGCGATCGCGATCGCGGTGATGGGTGTCGGCGTCGCGGGGCTGGCGTATGCCGACGCGGTGCCACCGCCTCCGACTGGCTGCCCGAACGGCACGGTGGGAGCGACGGGGCACACGGGGCCCTACTGCGCGCCTGCGAGCTGCACGTTCGACAGCGACTGCCGCGAGGGCACGACGTGCCGCGAAGAAGCGCTGTGCATCCTGCCGCTGCAGTGCGGAGGCCTGCGCCCCGCGGACGCCGGCGTCTGCACGGTGGACAGCGTCACCGCGCTCTGCGAGGGCGCTCAGGCGTGCGCCAGCGGCACCTGCACGACGAGCCGCGTGTGCGTTGCTACGAGCGTCGCGCCGAGCACCGGGTGCGGATGCGGCGTCGCCTCGGCGCATGCGGGGCTCGCACCCGTCTTCGCCGCGATGCTCTGCGTCACGTTCCTGCGTCGGCGTGCACGACGCTGGCGCGCGTAGACGAGCGACCGCGCTTCAGCTCGTCGGCGAGCGCGCGCCCGGTGTGCGTGCCGCTCTTGGCGATCTGCTCGGGCGTGCCTTCGGCGACGATGCGGCCGCCCTCGGCGCCGCCCTCGGGACCGAGATCGATCACCCAGTCGGCGGCCAAGATGACGTCGGGCTGGTGCTCGACGACCACGACGGTGTCGCCGCGCTCGACGAAGCGATTGAGCA
>CAYSCF010000556.1:0-3619 GCA_964429305.1 uncultured Sandaracinaceae bacterium
GCCTTCTGCTCGGCGACTCCCTTCTTGCCGAGCACGATGCGGTACGGGATGCCGATCAGATCGGCGTCCTTGAACTTCACGCCCGGACGCTCGTCACGATCGTCGAGCAGGACCTCGACGCCCGCCGCGCGCAGGCCTTCGTAGATCTTCTGCGCCGGCTCGACGAGCTCGGGCTCCTTGCCCGCCGGCACGACGACGACGTGATAGGGCGCGATCGCGATCGGCCACCGGATGCCGTCCGCGTCGTTGTGCTGCTCGATCGCCGTCGCGACCAGGCGCGAGACGCCGATGCCGTAGCAGCCCATGACGACCGGCTTCGCTGCGCCCGTCTCGTCGAGGAAGGTGGCGTTCATCTTCGCGCTGTAGTGCGTGCCGAGCACGAAGATGTGACCGCCCTCGATGCCGCGATAGCTCTTGAGCGCGCCGCCGCAATTCGGGCACACGTCGCCGTCGCCGACCTGGCGCACGTCGACGACCTTCGCCTGGTAGTCGCGGCCGTGGACGACGTTCTTGGTGTGGAGCTTCCACTCGTTCGCGCCGGCGACGAAGCCCGCGCCCGTCGCGACCTCGGCGTCGACGACGATCTCGATCGGCGCGCTCAGCGCGAGCGCCTGCGGGCCGATGTAGCCGGTCTTGAGGCCGAGCTCCTTCGCTTCCTCGGGGCTGCCCATCGCGATCTCGCGCGCGCCGAGCGCGTTGACGACCTTCACCTCGTTGGCCTCGCGATCGCCGCGCACGAACACGAGCGCGTGCGACACGGGCTGCTCGTCCTTGATCACGCGGAAGAAGAGCGCCTTGATCGTGGTGCTCGCCGGCACGCCGAGGAACGTGGCGACCTCTTCGATCGTCTTCTTGTTCGGCGTGGCGACCTGCTCCATCGCCGGGACGGCGCCCTCGTGCTTCGCGGGAGCCCGCGTGGTCGCGACCTCGACGTTCGCGGCGTAGTCGCAGTTCGTGCAGGCGACGATCGCGTCCTCGCCCGACTGTGCGAGCACCTGGAACTCCGCGCTCGTCTTGCCGCCGATCGCGCCCGAGTCGGCCTGCACGATGCGGAAGTCGAGCCCGAGGCGCGTGAAGATCTTCTTGTAGGCCTCGCGCATCACCTCGTACGAGCGGAAGGCGCCCGCCTCGTCGACGTCGAAGCTGTACGCGTCCTTCATCGTGAACTCGCGACAGCGCAACAGGCCCGCGCGCGGGCGCGGCTCGTCGCGGAACTTCGTCTGCACCTGATAGAGGTTCAGCGGGAGCTGGCGGTAGCTCTTCACGTCGCGCCGCACCATGTCGGTGATGATCTCTTCGTGCGTCGGGCCGAGGTGGTACTCGCCACCCTTGCGGTCCTTCATGCGCAGGAGCACGTCGCCGTAGAGCGTCCAGCGGCCCGTCTCCTCGAAGTACTCGCGCGGCAGGAGCGCCGGCATCAGCACTTCCTGCGCGCCCGTGCGGTCCATCTCCTGGCGCACGATGTTCGCGATCTTGTGCAGCACGCGCAGGCCGAGCGGCAGCATCTCGTAGATGCCCGCGCCGATCATGCGGACGTATCCCGCACGGAGCAGCAAGACGTGCGACGGCGTCGTCGCGTCCTTGGGAGCCTCTTTGAGAGTCGGGATGTACGCCTGGGAGAAACGCATAGGGACGCGTCTCGTAGCACGTCGCCGCGGAAGAGGGCTCTAAGGGCGCACGTCGGCGGGCGCCGGAGAGAGAAGCGTGCCCGGAAGGTCGAGCGGAGCCCGCTCGCCCGCGGGCTGGTAGGCGCCGCAGGGGCCGACCGTCGACGGCGCGAGCCCATCGTGCCTCGCATCGTCCGTGTAGAGCGCCGTTCCGATCGCGGCGTGCCCGCGGAGGGCCCAGTGCATCGACGGAGACCCATCGAGAGGCGACGCGACGAGGGCGACGACGAGGTGTGCGCCGTCGCGAGGCTGGACGCGTCGTGCGGCGCGCAACGTCCACGAGTTGCGTGAGCCCCTCGCGCCGAACGCGCAGCGCTCGCTGACGACGGCGCGCACGCTGACGACGGCGTCCTCGGCGCGCCACGGAGCAGCCATCGCTGGACGCGCGAGACCGATCTCCGTCAGCAGCTCGAGCCGTCCATCGACGAACACCTCGACTGAATCGAGTGAGAACGGCCACGAGACGTGGCTCTCGACGTAGACACCGCTCTCGGGCGCAGGCGCGATCGGTGGGGCGCCTCCGCAGCCGAGGACGAGCACGAAGGCCGCGTAGGCGACGCGCATCCTTCGAGCGTACGCCCTCTCAGAACATCGCGGTGACCCAGACGTTGATGTCGATCTGGGTCAGGCCGTTGATGCGGAAGCGATCGCCCGGCAGATCGATGACGGGACGGTGTGCGGGGTTGATGATGCCGCCGCGGCACGAGCCCGCGAGACGGTCGTCCGCGATCGCGGACTGCGAGACGTTCGGGTTGCACGCGTCCGAGATCGTCAGCGCGTACGGCGGCGAGTACAGGAAGCCCGCGCTGGCGCCGAAGCGGATTTGGCGAGCCGCGCGCATCTCGAGACCGAGCGTGCCGCCGAAGCGGCCGTGCGACTGGACGTCGGTGAGACCGTAGAACGGGACCGAGAGCAGACCGCTCGTGGTCGGGTTCGACGCCGTCGGCACGCCCTGCAGGTTCGGGTTCGAGAGGTACGAGTTCGCCGAGCTGCCGAGCGCGTCGAAGAGCGGCGAGTAGTCGTGGCCCTCGCTCACGTAGTCGCCGACGAGGCGCAGATCGACCGAGAAGCGCTGGTAGTGCTCGCGATCTTCCCACGGGATGATTGCCGCGCCGACCGTGAGCCGCCCGAGGATCGGCGGCAGCTGATCGATGTAGCCCTGCAGGTTGCCCTGCGGCAGGAACTGGTTGCTCGAGTAACCGGGCCAGCCGATCTGGAACGCGAGTCCGGCGTACGGCTCGATCGACTCGTAGCGATAGCTCGCGCGGGTCTCCGCGCGCAGGTAGTTGAAGCCCTGGCCGATGCCCGGATCCGACGCGGGGGGCGTCGCGCCGCGTGTCGCGGGATCGCCCGTGTCCCACTGGGTCGACTGACACTGCATCATGCCGCCCGCGGGCGTTCCGCACGCATGCATCGGGCTGCCGATGTTGAACTGCCCCTCCAGCATGATCATCCACGTCGGCATGTTCCGATCGCGATGCTGGTTGGTGATCGACCACGCGAGACCGGCGGCGAAGTAGTCGACGCCGGAGCGCGTCGGCGACTGGAACGTCGGGTTGAAGAGCGAGCCGCCGACGCCGTCGCCGGTGAACATGCTCGGCGACGGTCCGACGCCGGTGAGCGAGCGATCGTCCGAGAGCACGAGCGGCAGGCGCGCGTACGCCGCGAGGTCGCGGAAGATACCGACGTCGAGCTGCAAGTTGAGCTGGTTGCGCGCGCGCTCGTAGTTGCTGACGTCGTTCCAGTGATCGCTCATGCGATCGTCCGAGGCCATCGGATCCTGGCGCTGGATGCGGCCGAGCTCCCACATGCGCTCGTAGCCGACCGTCAGGTTCACGTCCCAGAGATCGTCGTCGTCGAAGGCATCGATCACGTCGGTGAACGTGATCGGCTCGTCCATCAGATCGAGATGCTGGTCGGCGTGCGCGAGGACCCGCAATTCGGACCCATCA
>CAYSCF010000557.1:0-3601 GCA_964429305.1 uncultured Sandaracinaceae bacterium
CTCGCGAGGACCTTGGGCTGCCAGTCCTGCGCCTGCGTCTCCGACGGCAGCACGACCACCTCGCCACGTCGCGACGACTTCAGCGCACGCCGCAGGTTCTCGATCGCGCGATCGTCGAGCTCCCCGAGGCTCGCGAGCACGCGATGGGCCGGCACTCCGTCCTCGCGCCGGTAGCTCTCGACGAGCTGCGCGTATCGCTTCAGCGCAGCGCCGGAGCGCGCGTGGACGACCCGAACGTGCATGCGCTGTGTCTACGCTACGTGCGTCCGCAGGTGGAATCAATGCTCTCGGACGTCCGCGGACTGGGCCGCCTGTATCTACGACCGGTCTCTGTCAAACGACGGGAAGTTGGATCGTCCCGCGGGGTTGCGTGCGCAACGGGCGCGAACGGGTGATCAAGATGGGGTTAACGTTAACCAGCGGGTCGACCCGTCGGTTAACAGGCTCGGATCCGCCACGAATATAGGCTGATCGGCACGAGCCACGCGTCCGGGACGGTCCGCGGACGCACCGAGGGCTCGGAGCCGCTGCCGACGTCGTTCACGAACGACGACGGAGATTGTCACTGCCTACGCCGGTGCGACACTCGCGCGATGGACGCTGCGCAGATCCTCGCCGCTTCGCTCGCGCTTCCTGCGGAGGAACGCGCGGCGCTCGTCGACGCACTGGTCGAGAGCCTGATGCCCGGATCCGTGTCGCTCGAATCGAGTGCGGAGATCCGTCGTCGGATCGAAGCGATCGAACGCGGCGAGGCGAAGCTAGCCTCCTGGCCGGACATCCGCGTACGGCTGCGGGCTCGCTCGTAGCGGCTGGCTACGCGGTCGCCTGCGCCCGACGAAGCTTCACGCGCAGCGTGCGGTTCGACGTGTGCCACACGATGCGCTCGAACTTCATGCGGACGGCGCGCTGCCGATTCACCGGGATCAGGTAGTCCCAGATGTGCCCGAGCGAGTGAACGACCTCGCGTGCCCGCTCCGGCAGATGGCGCGCGCGGCCGAGGAGCAGATCCTTGAAGCGCTGCTCGATCTGCGCCGCGACGAAGTGCTGTCCGGCGCAGCTCGGCTGGCGGCATCGGTAGTACCGGCGCGTGCGATCGTCGGATCGACGGCTCGGCGCAGCGACCTTCGTCGACGTCGATGTGGTCATCGTGTGCCCACACTTCGCGCACGCGAGCACGCCGCGCAGGAGGAACGGATCGATCGCGGGCGCGTGCTCACGCGTCGACGGCGCGCGTGTTCGAAGCGCGGCGATCGCAACCTGGACCGCCTCGAATACGTGCGCAGCGACGATCGGCGGATGCACGCCGGGCCGGCCGTCGACGAGACAGCCGACGTACTGTCGATTGCGGAGCACGAAGAGCACGCCTCGTGCGTTCCACGCGCGTGAAGAACGGACGCGCGCATCGTCTGCGATCTCCTTCGGCGGAAGACCTGCGGCAGCCTGCTCGAACATCCACCGAACGAGGCTCGCCTCGACCGATCGATGATGAGCTGCTTCGTGCGCGGGTCCGGCTTGTATCCGTAGGGCGCGCGACCGCCGGTGCGTTCTCCTCGCTCGGAGCGCGCGGCACGCCCGTCGCGGATGCGGTCGACGATCATCTCGCGTTCGAACTGAGCGAACGACGCGAGCATATTCATCTGGAACGAGCCGAGCGTGCTCCCGGTCCGGTCGATCAGACCGTCACCGACAGTGAACCCGATTCCGCGCGCGCGGAGCGTCTCGTCGAATTCGATCCAGTCGCGGACCGACCGGCTCACGCGATCGAGCCGCCACGCGACGACGCGATCGATATCGCCTTCCTCGATGCGTCGCAGCAGGCGCTTGAACGCGGGCCGATCGAGATTCGCGCCGCTCAGTCCCCAGTCGTCGAAGCGCTCGAAGATCGCCTCCCAGCCGCGTGCGCGCACGAGCTCGAGGCACTGGTCGTACTGAATCGCGCACGACGTCGGCGCGCTGTCGCCGCCGCGCCCAGCGCTCGACTGCCGCGTGTAGATGGCGCAGCGCTCGCGCCGACGACCGTTCCCCTCCACAGCGCGGGAGCTACCACGCGATCGTGAGCGCGACGAGCGATGTCCCACGGATCTACGTCCGGGGGCGCCCCGGCTCGCGGCGCTCGCTCGCGCGCACACGCAACGCGCGCGAACACCGGCCGACAATGACAGGTGCCGCTTCGGCGCTAGGGAGAGCGAGAATGTCCACGAGTGTCGTCTTCAACATCAGCGTCACGACTTCGGCGGGGGAACACCTGCCGGCAATCGAGGCGAAATTCGCGTCGTTCTTGAAGGAGAACAGCCTGTCGAACGACCTGACGCTCGAGCGCGTCGAGCGCGACGGCGCCGTGACTCTCCGCGCGAGCTCGCCTTGGGCGCTCGGCGTCGCGCGCGCCGGCGACTGGGTACCGAAGGCTCAGACCGAGTTCGAGCAAACGATGCACGCCGTCGATCCGAGCTGCACGGTATCGTTCCGCACGCGCTATCCCGACTTCGACGAGCCGCTGCAGGAGCGGCTTCGGCCAAGCAACGACGGCACCGCGGAGAGCCGATCCGTGTTCTTTTTCTTCGATGGTGAGGACGATCACGTCCCGGCCAACGCGCCGATCCGCGTCCCCAGAGCCAACGTTTGGGAGCTCAGTGCGCGCCTTTTCCTGCCGGGTGATTTCTTCGGCCTCATCGACGACGGCGACCGCACGCTTCAGGCGGTCGTCGAGCCAGACAATCGCGTATGGGTCGAGATCCCCGCGCCTGAGCAGGGCGGTTCCTACGGCCGATTCATGGACCGGCGCGAGCTTCACGCTTTGCTGCGCGCTCTACCCATCGAGTTTACGAGCGCGACCGTGCCAGGGCTCACGTTTGCGAGCTGACTGCTGCCACTAACAAGAACGATCCGGACTCGCGCGGAGCGCAGCGGTAGTCTTCGCGCTCGGATGAGCGACGAGGATCTCACCGGAACCGTTCTCGGCCAGTACCGCATCGAACGCCGGCTCGGCGGCGGGGGCATGGGCGACGTGTGGGCCGCGGTGCAGGAACCACTCGGACGTCGGGTGGCGCTCAAGGTCTTGCGACACGAGCTCACGGCCGACACCGAGCTCGCCGCACGCTTCAAGCGCGAGGCACAGCTCGCCGCCTCGCTCTCGCATCCGAGCATCGCGCAGGTCACCGACTTCGGCGTCGACGGCGGTCGTGCGTACCTCGTCATGGATCTGCTTCAAGGCGAGTCTCTCGCGGCGCTGCTTGCGCGCGAGGGCGCGCTGGACGAGACACGCGCCCGACGCATCGGCGTGCAGGTGCTCGCCGCGCTGGCTGTCGCTCACGAGCGCGAAGTCGTGCATCGCGACATCAAGCCCGAGAACGTCTTCGTGCAGCGCGCCGGCGACACCGACGTCGTGAAGCTCCTGGACTTCGGCATCGCGCGGATCAACGAGGGCAACGCGACGATGACGCGCGCCGGGGCCGTGCTCGGAACACCCGCGTACATGTCACCGGAGCAAGCGCGCGGCGCGAAGGTCGACGCTCGGAGCGACATCTTCTCGTTCGGCGCGATGATGTACGAGATGCTCTCGGGACGCTGCCCGTTCGTCGGCGAGAACCTTCACGCGGTTCTG
>CAYSCF010000558.1:0-3587 GCA_964429305.1 uncultured Sandaracinaceae bacterium
CCCGCTCATAACGGGGCGTGTGTTGGTTCGAATCCATCTGGGCCCATGCTTTCGATCCATTTTTCATGGGCGGATTCTTCGTCGCGGACGGATTGTCACCGAAGTCGTCACCGTTCGCGGCGACCGGAAGGCGATCCGTCGCGGAAGCTCGCGCACTCTTCGCCGTCGCTCGTCGGCGTGCCGTCCTGCTTCACCCAATGCCCGGCCGCGAGCCTGCGCGCGGCCGATGCGCGTTCCTCGACGCGCGCGTCCGCGGTCGTGGCGCTCCGCGGCCCAGGCGCCGCGGTGCGATAGGGGCTGCGGTCGGGCGCGTCACTCCCGCGACATTCGACATGGTGCCCGGTGGCTCCATTGCGGTCGCGGATCCCGTAGGCCGCCCACGTCGTGCACTCACAGCTCACGATCGGAAAGGCCGGATGCGTCACGGTGTCCTCCTCGCGCTCGGAGACACGTAGCACGACGACGCCCGACGAGCCGCTGCGCGTGGTGGATCGCGCGCTGCGCTCTGCAGCGGAGCGCTCGACCGCTCGCCGTAGCGCGCGCTCGGCCGATCACCCATCCTCTTTCGCCACGGCGGCGCAGCCATCCGCCTCGTTGCTCGGCGCGAATTCCCAGCGACTGCCAGCGGCCGGGCATGGCACGTGGGCTGCTCGATGATCGTGCATGCGAACACACGTGTGGCTCGTGGCGCTCGTCATCTCGCTCGTTCCAGGCTGCTTCAGCGAGCACTTCGTCGCGCCGGCCCCGGAGGTGGACTTCATCGCGCACACGCGCAGCGGGAGCTCCTTTCGCATCGTCACACCTCCACGCGTGTCTGACGCTGCGACCGAAATCTGCAGCGAGGGAGCGTGTGTGCGCGGCCTTCGCAGGCAGATGGAGTCGGGCCTCGCGCAGACGCTCGGGACGCTCGCCCAGCCTGCGCGCGACGCCGCCGACGCGGACTATCTCGGCACGCTGACGAGCGTCAGCTTCACCGCGCATCCGATCTGGAACCGCGCCTCGCTCGAGTCGGTGGACCTCTCGCTGTCCTGGCGCTTCGTCCTGCGCGACCGCCGTACGAACCAAGACGTGGTTCGCCTCCAGGGCACGGAGCACGGCGCTGCGCCGCGTGGCGCAGGGCTGGTCGAGCAACTGCGAGCGCTCGAGCACGACGCGCTCGCGCGCATCGAACAAGCCGTCGCGCGCTCGGCGCTCACGGCGCCCGTCGGGCATTGACCGACACGACATTTCGCGCTCTCGTTCGCGCATGTGGCTCTGGCTGCTGATGGGCGTGGGAGGGCTCGCTGCATGGTGGGTCGTCGAGCGCTCGCGCGAGATCTTCTGTGTCTCCGTGCGTGACGGGCGCTGCCTCGTCGTGCGCGGCCGCATCAACGCGAGCCTGCTCGAGGGCCTCGCCGACGTCGCCGCGCGCGCGAAGATCGAGCGCGGGACCATCCGCGCCGTGAAGGGCGAGCAGCACGCGCGCCTCGTGTTCCGCGGCGTCGACGACGGGACGGCGCAGCGCCTGCGCAACGTGTTCGGACACCACCCGGTGCAGAAGCTGCGGAGCGCACCGCTCGCGGCGAAGCGCAATCTCGGTCAGATGCTCGGTGTCGCGTGGCTCGCGTGGCTCCTCCTCGAGGTCGGACGGCGAAGCAGCTGACGTGGCGATCTCCTTTCGTCACGATCACGACTTCGATCTCGAACCTCTGGTCCAGCTCTTCGCCGCCGCCGACTGGGGCGATCGCGGCGGCAACCTCGTCGCGCTCGCCAAGTCCATCGCGGGCTCGCGCTGGGTCGTCACCGCATGGGACGCGGAGAAGATGGTCGGCTTCGCGCGCGCGATCAGTGACGGCGTGACGACGGGCTACATCACGGACGTCGTCGTCGCGCCCTCGCATCGCAAGCGCGGCGTCGCGACCGCGATGATGCACGCGATGATGGATGGCCGCGACTCCATCCAGTTCGTGCTCCGCGCCGAGCCCGAGATGCACGCGTTCTATCGGCGCCTCGGCTTCGAAGATCCGGATCGACTGATGCGACGTCCGCGCCGCGGTCAGTGATGCCGCTGCATCCAGATCAGCACGATCGCGATCACGACGCCGATCAGGAGCAGCCCGGCCGTCCGCATCAGGGCCGCGCCGCGCGCATCGAGCGCGTCGCTCGGTGAGACCTTCGCGGGCGGGCCCCAGGTGACGAACGTGCGGCCGTCGGCGAGCGTGACGGTGTAGACGGCGGCACGTCGGATCTCGAGGCGATGGCCGCGGAGGCGCCCGAGCGTCGTCGACTCGAGCTCGGCCGCGAGCTTTCGGATCTCCTCGTCGAGGTGGTTGTGCTGGCTCGACTCGCGATAGCCGATGCTGCCGCCGACCGCGCCGTTCCACGCGTCGTCGCGATGCACGACCATGCCGAGACCGCGCTCGAGCGCGGCGTCGATGTCGAGCGCCGCCTCGTCGGTGATCCCCGCCGCGCGCACGATGCGCGTCGCCGTGCCCTCCACGATCGCCGACCACGCGAAGGCCGGACCGATGAACCCACCGAGGCCGCTGCACGAGGCGCAGACCGAGCTGCCCGTGCCGGAGCACGCGCCGCAGACGTGTCGATGCTTGCCGTGGCCGCTCACGCCGCTGCCGTGACAGACGGAGCACGCGATCTTGCCGTCGCCGCGGCATCGCTCGCAGTCCGACACGCGCTCCGGTAGATCGGCCAGCTCTTGCTCGATGCGCGTCCCGAGCTTGCTGTGCTCGGGGATCTCCAGCTCTTCGATCTGCCACGCGTCGATCGGCGCCTGGCTGGAGGGCGGCCGGCGAGCCGCCGGGTTGCGCGATCGCACGCCGACGCCGCGGTTCTCGCCGATGCAGGTGATGGCGATTCGGTGGATCGGCGTCGCGACGATGCTCTTGATGTCGAGCGTCCGCGGATCGTGACGCGTTCCCGGGCTCTCTTCCTGCCACTTGCGGAGAAGCACCAGCACTTCGTCGCGGTCGCTGAGAGGCGGCGGGGCGGCCAGCATGGGGCAGAGCCTAACCGATCATGGGAGATGCGCGGTGACGGTGGAAAAGCCAGATTCGTGCCGCGAACGGGTTTCCGGCTTGCGACTCGCTGGGCGAAGGGGTACCAAGCGAGTCCCCGAGCAGAGAAGGAGTCGCGAGGCGTGAGGGATCAACTGAAGGCGCTCGTCAGGTTGGCCGAGATCGATTCTCTCGCGAAGGACATCGACGATCGCCTCAAGGGGATCCCGCTCGAGCTCGAAGAACGACGCCTCGGCGTCAAACGGCTCGAAGAGCTCGTTGCCAAACAGAAGGCCGGGATCGCCGAGGCCGAGCGTCTCTATGCGCAGCAAGAGACGGACATCGCCTCGCGCAACGACCAGCTCGGCAAGTCGCGCAGCAAGAGCGCGAAAGCACGCACGATGCGCGAGGCCGAGGCCGCCGAGCGCGAGCTCGAGACGATACGCCGGACCATCAAGGACGGCGAGGGCGAGCGCGACCGGCTGAAGGAGCGCATCGAGAAGTCGCGCGCCGGTCTGGCCGAGCCCGAGAAGGCGCTCGAAGAGCAGAAGGCCGAGCTCGCGACGGCCGAGGCCGCGGTCGAGGGACGCCTGGGCG
>CAYSCF010000559.1:0-3576 GCA_964429305.1 uncultured Sandaracinaceae bacterium
GCGCACTGTGATGCTCGACGACGGTCGCCAGCGCGAGAGCGCATACTCGGTGCGCCTCTACGCGCTGCACGAGCTCGGGCAGATGCTCCACCAGAAGTTCCGCGTGGTGGAGGTCAGCGGCCGCGAGTCGACGCCGGGCGTCTACTTCGGTGCGGACTCGCCGCGCACGATCATCGTGGCCGAGCGCCGCTTGCCTGCTGCGCCACCGGGACCGCCACTGCCTCCGTCGAAGCGCTCCGACGCGGATCACACGCCGCCGCCCGCTGCGCCGCCGACGAGCGATCAGGGCTGATCGCTCCCTCGAAGCTCAGTCCGTCGCCGTCATGTCGTAGACGGCGGTGCACGGCAGTGCGGGGAACGAGCCGCCGTTCTGCGCGAAGAGGAGCGCGCAGTTCGAGCCCGGCGTGACCGAGATCTGGATCGTGTCGGTGCCGACGAAGCCCGTGGAGTGCAGACCCGCATCGGGCCCGACGTCGAGGAACGCTCCGTCTGCGAAGCTCGAATCACCGGTTTGTGCCCACGCGTCCACCCCGCCGTCGATCGCGGACGTGAGCGCGAGCGTCCCGTCGATCGTCTCGGTCTGCCGGAGGCTGCACGAGACGCCTGCATCGTCGCCATACGCGGCAACGTCTGCCTGCACCACGAAGTGGAAGTGTCCGTTCTCGTACGTACCGCTCGCGTAGGGCACGTCGCCGCGATGCCAATATGCGATCTCGCCCTCGGCGCGGATGTCGGTCGTGTACGTGAGCGTGGCGTCGGGATCGAAGCCGCCCGTGCATGCGTTGCTCGTGAGCGTCTCGGTCACCGTGAACGTTCCCGCCGACGTGCCGGGCACGTTCTGGTTGGCAGGTGTGCACGCGGCATTCGCGAGCAGACCGAGGATCGAGAGCGTGAGCGAAAGCCATCCGAAAGAGCGCATGAGTGAAGGAGTGAGCCCGACGCCCTCACGGCGTCCAGTTCTCTGCAATGCTGCGGAATCTGCATGCACCTCGAGGTCCTCTTTCGCGACACGGAGCTCTTCGTGGTCGACAAGCCCGCGCGCATCGCGACGACCTCGCCCGACGGCAAGAACTGCCTGGCCGAGCTCGCGGTGCGGATGAACCCGGGCGCGCCGCGTGTGCACCCGACGTCCCGTCTCGATCGCGACGTGACGGGCGTGGTGATCTTCGCGCGCACGGATCGGGCGATCGCGGCGCTGATGGACGCCCGCAAGTCCGGGATCTACCGGCGGCGCTACGCCGCGATCGCATCCGGCGTGATCGCGACCGACGAGGGCCGATGGGAATGGCCGATCGCGATCGATCCGCGAGACAAGACTCGCCGCGTCGCGCTCGCGCCAGGCGAGAAGGGCGAGCGCCTCCAGCAAGCGGCCACGCGCTTCGAGGTGATCGCGCGCGCGAGCGCGGCGACGCGCGCGTGGCTCTTTCCGGAGACCGGGCGCACGCATCAGCTCCGCGTCCACGCCTCGCGCGCCGGCCACGCGCTCGTCGGCGACGTCGCCTACGAGGGGCCCAAGCGTGTCGTGCTCTCGGATGGGCGGGTCGTCACCGCGATGCGCCCGATGCTCCACTGCGAGAGCGTCGAGGTGCCGCACCCGGTCACGCGCGAGCCCTTGCGCTTCGAAGCGAAGATCCCCGACGACTTCGAGAGCGTCTGGCGCGCGATCACTTGAAGAGGCGCTGACCCACGCTCGCGCCGTTCACCGCGAGACCGAGCAGGAACGCGAGCAAGAGCGCGGGCGCGATCCAGTCGATCGCTTGCGTCAGCGCGGGGCTCGGCACGCGGAGGCGGCTGGCGGCGAGCACGAGCCCGAGCGTGGCGAGATCGATCGCGCGCGCCCATCTCGACCCGGAGCGCTCACGACGAGGTCGAGCGCGACCCATCGCGATTCCCGCAGCGACGATCAGCGCCGCACCGACGCGTGAGGCGCGCTCGACCCAAGCGAAGGCGTCCTCGACGGCGTGGTATGCGGTGTCGCTCGCGCTCGCATCGTAGTGATCGGCGACGGCATGGGCTCGCCAGGCATCGCGCGCGCTCTCGTATCGCCAGAGCAGGGCGCCGAGCACGATCAGCGATGTGATCGCCGCCACGACGAGCGCCCGCGCGAGGATCACCGAACGCCGTCGATGACGCGCAGCGCGAGCTCGTACTTGCCGAAGGGCGGCATCACGTACGCGCCCTGCACGCGATCCTTCACCGCGAAGAGCATCTCGCGGGCGATCGCGACGCCTTCCTTGCGCGCCTCGTCCCCGTTGCCCGCCTTGCGCATCCGCTCGCGGATCGCGTCGGGCACGCTCATCCCGGGCACTTCGTTGTGCAGGAACTCCGCGTTGCGATAGCTCGCGAGCGGAAGGATGCCCACGAGCACGGGCACGTTCAGGTCCTGCACGTCGCCGAGGAATCGATCGAGCACGGCCGGATCGTAGACCGGCTGCGTCATGATCATCTCGGCGCCGGCCTCGATCTTCTGACGCAGTCGCTTGATCTCGCGCGCGTAGTCGTGCGCCGCCGGCTCGACGCCCGTCGCGCAGAGGAACTTCGTCGCGCCGCCGAGCGGCTTTCCGCCGGGATCGAGGCCGCGGTTCATCTGCGAGACGAGTCGCAGCAACCCGATCGAGTCGAGGTCGTAGACGCTCGTCGCATCGGGGAAGTCCCCCATCTTCGGCGGGTCGCCGGTGATGACGACCAGGTTGTGCAGCCCCATGTCGTGGCTCGCGAGCAGGTGCGCGACGAGACCGAGCACGTTGCGATCGCGCGTGGTGACGTGCATCAGCGTGGACAGGCCGAGCTCGTCCTGGATGCGGCGGCAGAGCGCGAAGTTGCCCATGCGCGCGGTGGCGCGTGCGCCATCGGCCACGTTGATCACGTCGATGCCGCCGTCCTTCAGGATGCGCGCGCCAGCGATCGCTTTGTCGAGCGAGAGACCTGCGGGCGGGTTCACCTCGACGGAGACGATGAACTTCTTCTTCGCGAGATCGGCGCCGAGCTTCGACTTCTCTGCGACCGGCACGACACGGATGCCTTCGGCTACCTTGATCTCGGCGTCGAGATGCGCGCCGGACTCGGAAGGCCCTTTCCCATCGGACGGAGTGCTCGCCAGCGAGGCGCCCAGCATCTTGGCGGACGCGGCCATCTGCCGGATGTGCTCGGGCGTCGTCCCGCAGCATCCGCCCACGCCCTTGATGCCGGCCTTCAGCATCCGGCGCGCGTACACGAGGAAGTACTCCGGCGTCGCCATGTACGCGAAGCGTCCGTCCACACGATGCGGCAGCCCCGCGTTGGGCTGTGCGATCACGGGCGCGTTCACGCCGAGCATGCGCGTCGCCATCTCGTACACGCCCGCAGGCCCGTCCGCGCAGTTCACGCCGATGACGTCGGCGCCCTCGGCGACGAGCAGCTTCGCCAGCTCCTCGGGCTGGCTGCCGTCGGCCATCGTGCCGAACGAGTCGAAGGACACGCTCGCGATCACGGGCACGCGCAGACCGGGCGAGACTTCGTCGAGCGCGCGACGCACGCCACGCAGCGCGAGGCGGATCTCTTCGGTCTGCCGGAACGTCTCGAGGATCAGCACGTCGG
>CAYSCF010000560.1:0-3556 GCA_964429305.1 uncultured Sandaracinaceae bacterium
GCGGGCGGCTATCAGATCCCCGCGTTCCCCACGCGCCGGCTCCTTGCCCTCAACGTGGACGGGATCCGGACAGACACGCGCAAGCACGACGTAGCAGTCGTACGACTTCCCAAGAAGACCGCGCAGTAACTGTCCGAGGCCGGCTTCTACTTCCTGAGCACTGCGCAAATCGAGCCTGTCGAGCCCCGGGACATGTCCCGCGGGTGCGCTCTGATCCTGGGCTTTCCGCAGGTGCTCACCCATGCCACGGCCACGGTGACGACTTACGGCCCCCAGGGCTTGGCCGGACAGTTCGCGGCCCCGTCGCAGGGCGATCTCTACGCCGGCTACGATCCGGGATTGCACTTCCTCATCCGGCGACGCGCGCAGACGACGAACATCCGGACGGGCGAGCGCGAGCCGTCGATCAGGCCACAGGGCATGAGTGGCGGTCCGGTGTGGTTCGTCGGTTTCGAGGACGACGAGGTTACGTCCGAGCAACGGGCCATGCGCATGCGATGGATCGGCGTGGAGACCGGAATCTACGACGCGGACCGCCCGATCGCTTACTTCAAGGCGACGAAGATCGAAGTGGCCGCGGCGTTGATCGGGCAGCTGACCCCGGACCTCGTGCCGGCGATGAGCATTCATCGGTTCCCGGCCATTCCCAAGATACCGTGGGATGCGCCTCCGGAGACGCGCTAGCGGCGCCATCATCCAATCTAACCGGTCAGATGCCTGCTCCCCCTTTGGAATCCGCGCCCGCGCCGCGTACGTTGTAGCGACCGTGGAGGACCGCGAGACCGAGATCGCTGCGCCCGTGATCTGTTTCGTCCTGTTCACGTGGTTCGCGTATCGACAGAACGGCTTGCTCCAGTTCGCCTCGATGGCGTGTGTTCCGGTGGCTCTCGCGATTCTGCTCGGGCGCGCGATCGTGCGACGGCGGTTCGGCGGCGCGCAGCTCGTTGCGCTGGTCGCGCTCATCGCGACTCCCTTTGCGGGCGGTCCCCTCGGAGCTGCGCTTCGGCACGCTGACTTCGCGATGCGGCTGCGTCCGCGCTACGAACGCTTCATCGCACGGGTCGAGCGCGGCGAGAGCGCGCTCGGCGACGAGGAGCTCTTCCATCCCGCGCCGCCCGAGATCGGCGACATCGCGTATGCGGTCCATGTGAGCCGCGACGAGACGGGTGCGCGATGCTTCGTCTTCTTCTGGGGCGGAGGGTTTCCGGTACGCCACAGCTTCTTCGCGCATGGGGCGTGCGCTGCCGTGAGCGACGAGTACCGGCTGCACCCGTACGACGGCGACTGGCTCGCCGGCAATCGGTGACCGCTCAGTGCGACTCGCAGCCGATGCCGTCGTGATCGCGATCGAAGCGATGCGGATCGGGGCCGACCACGCGGAAGTCGCGCTCCTCGATGTCGGTGCAGTCCAGATCGGGAGGCGGCGGCGGAATGCACACGCCCTCGTACGACGGATCGCAGGCGCGTTGGGCTCGCGCGGGCACGGCGAGCGTGCAGCTCAGCGCGGCGATGGCGGCGAGGTAGGTGAACGCGTCGCGCATTCCGCGATGGTACCTGCTCGCACGCGGCGCGACGCGGCTCGACCGTGACGTGCGCTGCGAGCGGTCGAGTCGGACATGGCTCGCCGCGCGCGGCGTCGTCGAACGTGCGCGCGGGTCCCGGTGTCCGTCCGGTGCGACCGAGATTCCCTCGGGCGAACTGCAGCGCTCTGCAGTTCGCCGCCGCGCCGCGCGACGGACTTGGAACGCACATCCAGGCTGCCTATGTCCGTCCGGACGTCCGGAAACGCCGATCCAGGCGATCGAGATGGTCGAGAACGTCATCGACCGCCGTGGAGAGCGTCTTCGATCGCGTGGATCCAGCGTCGAGCACTCTCCAGAGCCGTCCAAGTCTGCGATGACCTCACGAGGCGACACTCATCGGTATCCGCATACGTCCCGGTTGGCCATGGAGCGACACGACAGCGATCTATGTCTGTTCGACGGACATTGACCGCCGTACTCTGGACTCACATGACTACGCCGGCTGTCAGAACGTTCTCCACGGCGCTTCGCGCGTTCCGCACGGGTCGCAGAATCAACATTCTGGAGCTGGCGAAGCTCGCGGACATCGCGCCGCGCTCCATTTCTCGTTGGGAACGGGAGCGGGGTCGTCCGCGGGATGCCGAGGTGCGAAAGCTGATCGCGGCGATCGCGAAGCTCGACTATCCGAGCGCCGTCGATCTCTCGGCGGTCCTCGAGATCACGCCGCCGCCGAACCCGTTCCCGCCGCCACCGCCGCCTGCGCCACCTCCGCCCGAGCCGGTGATCGTCGCGCCACCACCGCCGCCGGAGCCACCAGCGCCACCTGCGGCTCCGCCCGTTCCGGACGAGCTCACGATCGATCCCGTCGAGGCCGCGGTGTTCCGCGCGGCCGAGGCGCTCGGTGTCTCGCCGACGCCACTGAGGCCGGTGCTCGCGCGCTTCCTCGGGCACATCGCAGTGCTCGGGATCACCCCGGCGGAAGCGCAGGTGAGGGTGGGGTGAGCAACCAGGCTCAAGACGCGTCGGAAGAGAGCCGTTCGTACAAGTCCTTCAGCTTCGCCTGCAGCAGCGCCTTCTCGGGTAGCGCCGTCTGGTACTCCGCCACCAGCGCGGGCGAGAGCGTGCGGCTCAGCGCGTACTCGACGACCTCGGCGTCCTTGTCCGCGCAGAGCAGCACGCCGATCGACGGGCGCTCGTGCTCCTTGCGTACGTCGCGATCGAGCGCCTCGAGATAGAACGAGAGCTTGCCGAGATCTTCGGGGCGGAACTCGCGCACCTTCAGCTCGATCGCGACGAGGCACGAGAGGCCTCGGTGGAAGAAGAGCAGATCGATCGCGAAGTCCTGCTTGCCGACTTGCACCGGGTACTCCGATCCGACGAAGCAGAAGTCCCGGCCGAGCTCGGCAAGGAAGCGGCGCAAGTCGCGCAGCAACGCGCCGTGCAGATCCGCCTCCGAGTGATCGCTCGGCAGGCCGAGGAACTCGAGCGAATAGGCGTTCTTGAAGTCCGCGATCGCGGGCGCCTGCATCCTCGTCAACGCCTTCGATGCGCTCGACCGATCGAGCGATGCGCGCGCGAACGCGTGCGAGCGGATCTGCCGCTCGAGCTCGCGCTTGGTCCAGCGCGCGCGGATCGCGGCCACCATGTAGAACTCGCTCTCTTCGGCCGTCTTCGTCTGGCTCAGCAGGATGAGGTGATGCGTCCACGGAAGATGTGTCACCAGCGGTGACACTTTCTCGTTGTCCCGATACGCGTCGTAGAACTGCCGCATGCGGAACAGGTTCCGTCGTGTGAAGCCGCGCATCCCCGGATGGACGCGCGCGATGGCCGCGGCGAGCTCCGACACCACACCGTCGCCCCATTCCGCCGTCGCGAGCTTCTTGCTGAGATACGCGCCGACCTGCCAATACAGGCCGACGAGCTCGACGTTCACGGCCTGATAAGCGCGCCGTTTCGCGCTCTCGATGAGGGCGAGCACCTCTTCGAAGACGGGCGGCGCGCCCAGAGGCTCTTCCAACGTCGGTAGCTCGATG
>CAYSCF010000561.1:0-3119 GCA_964429305.1 uncultured Sandaracinaceae bacterium
GAAAGTTGCTTTCGGCGGCGCCCGGACGGACGTTCAGGGCATGCACCGCTGGCTCGCGTCTCTGGTCGTCGCGCTCGTGCTCTTGCCCGCGTCCGGCGCGGCGGCGCGCGCGAGCAACGAGTACACGTATCGCTACGATCAGCTCTGGCAGGCGACCATTCGCCTGTTGCGCGTCGATCTCGGCTGCCAGATCACCGATCGCGACGACGACATCGGCTTCGTGATGTTCGACTACCCGGGCACGGGCGGCCGCACGCACGGCGGCAGCGTCGAGCTCGTGCGTACGGCGGATGATCACGGCGTCGAGCACGTGCGCGTGACGGTGCAGATCCCGACGATGCCGACCTACGTCGAGCAGCACGTGCTGACGCAGCTCGGCCGCAAGCTGCGCGACGACTTCGGTCTGCCGCCGCGCGTGCGTCCGACGCGCCCGAGCGAGCCGCCCGCCGACGAAGCGCCGCCGACCGAGGACGCGCCCGCCGATGCGCCCGACGAGAGCGCGACGCCCTAAATCGCCAGCGGATAGCGCACGCGAAACGTGGGCTGCGTGAACGTGTGGAACTGCGCGGACGCGAACGCGCGCGTGACGCATTGCTCGAGCGCGGGGCTCGGGCGCGGCCCGGCGACCTCGATCTCGGAGACGTGACCGGTCGCGCCACGCACGGTGAACGAGACCATCACTTGCCCGTGCATGATGCGGCCGCATGCGCGCGCGATCGGGGCGATGCGCTCGACGGCGTCGTGGATCTGGCCGCGTGTCGGCGTGGCGGGCACGACGTGGACGCGGGTGGACGGCGGCGCGTTCGCTGCTTCCAGGATCGCGGGTGCAGCGGGATCGGGCGTGCCGCTGTCCGGCACGTCGAGCGGCTCGGCGGGCATGTCGAGCCCGCGGGCGAGCTCGATCTCCGGCGCGGGCACCTCGAGCGCCGTCGCCTCGCTCGCGCTCGTCGGCGCTGCAGGGGGGACCACGCTCGTCGGGGCCGCGGGCGCGGTGTCGAGCACCACGCTGGCGATCGCGACCGTCGCGATCACGACGGCGGCGCCGAGGAATCCGAGACGCACGCCGCTTCGCGTGCGCGACTTCGTGGACGTCGCATAGGGCGTGCTCGTGTCGGGCCCGCGCGGCGTCGCGGTGCTCGGCGGAGGCGGAGGCGGTCGCATCGAGCCGGCCTCACCGCCGAACGCCGCGCTCCACACCGCGGTCGTGCGTGCGGACGCCAGCGGCAAGAGCGCCGCTCCCGCGTCCGAGAGCGTGGCGAACCGATCGGCCGGGCGCAGCGAGAGCATCCGATCGACGGCGGCGCAGAGCGCCGGAGGCAGAACGGCCTCCGCGTCGGCCAGCTTCGGAACGTCGCCCGTCGCGATCTTGTGCGCGAGCTCGAACACCGAGTCGCCTTCGACCGCGCGCTTGCCGGTCGCCGCCTCGTAGAGCACGAGGCCCAGCGAGTACTGATCGCTGCGCGGCTCGACGTTCTTGGAGCCACGCGCTTGCTCGGGCGACATGTAGTTGGGCGTGCCCATGAACGACGCGGTCTTGGTCAGCTTCGCGTCGCCGCCATCGATCTTCGAGATGCCGAAGTCGAGGAGCACCGGGTGAAGGCCCTTGCCGCGGATCTTCTTGAGGAAGATGTTCTCGGGCTTGAGATCGCGATGGATGATGCCTTCGGCGTGCGCGGCGGCGAGCGCGTCCATCACCGGCAACACGAGATCGACGAGCGTCGAGGCATCGAGCGGTCCGTCGCGTGCGATGCGCGCCGCGAGCGACTCGCCCTCGAGCAGCTCCATGACGAGCACGGGCGTCTCGTCGTAGACGCCGACGTCCGTCACGCCGACCACGTGCGCGTGATGCAAGCGCGCGGCGGCTTGTCCTTCGCGCATGAACCGCGCGACCGCTTCGGGATTCGTGCTGACGGCGGGATGCAGCGTCTTGATCGCGACGCGCTTCAACAAGCGCTCGTGGACGCCCTCCCACACCGTGCCCATGCCGCCTTCGCCCAGCTTGCGGACGATGCGATACGGGCCGAACGTCGCGTCGGGCTGGAGCGCCATGCGCAGCGCTCACGATACACCACGCGCTCGGACCCCGATCGACGCTCGTCTGCCTAGGGACAGCTCGCGGCGTCGTGCACGGTCGTCGGCGCGTCGCTGCCGCAGCGCAGCGTGCAGCTCGACGTGGAGTCGCTCGTCACCTGACAGGCGCCCGTGCAGGTGACGTTGCAGTTCGATCCGTGCGTGCAGTTCACGCTCGCGGTCTCGCCGACCGTGAAGTCGCAGCTCGAGGCGACGCAGACCTCGTTGGAGCCGCTGCCCACGATCACGCGGCAAGTCGCGCCGTCGGTGCACGTCGAGTCACACGCCGCGCCGCAGCTCGCGTTGCACGCGGCGGTCGTGCAGACGAGATGACAGCCCGCGTGCGTGTCGCTGCATCCCTCGACCTGCGACCATCCGCACGAGCGACCATCGGGACAGGCGCAGCCAGCGCTCGTGCATGCGCACTGATCCGGATCGCACGCGGGCCCGTTGGCGCCGTGACAAGCCGTGACGAAGAGCGCGAGCAGCAACGTGGAGCGCATCGACGCGCATTGTAGCCGACGCCATTGACGCGGCGCGGCGTTCCGGTACCGTGCGGCCCGCTTTGGCCCTCATCGTCCAGAAATTCGGCGGCACCAGCGTCGGCACGATCGAGCGGATCCGCAACGTCGCCAGGCGCGTCGCGCGCGCGCGTGCCGAGGGGCACGACGTCGTCGTGGTCGCGAGCGCGATGGCAGGCGAGACGAACCGCCTGCTCGGCCTCGGCGCCGAGCTCACCAAGTCGCCCGATCCGCGCGAGCTCGATGCGCTCGTCGCCACGGGCGAGCAGGTCTCGGTCGCGCTGCTCGCGATCGCGCTGCATGCGATCGACGTCCCGGCGCGCTCGTTCCTCGCGCATCAGGTGCATCTGCGCACCGACAGCGCGTTCACGAAGGCGCGCATCCTCGGCATCGACGCCGATCGTCTGCTCGAGACGACGCGCGAAGGGAAGGTCGCCATCGTCGCGGGCTTCCAGGGCGTTGACGATCAGGGCAACGGCTTCTTCCTGGCCGATGCCGCGTTGCAGGCAATAGAAGAGCTGGTCCTCG
>CAYSCF010000561.1:3129-3537 GCA_964429305.1 uncultured Sandaracinaceae bacterium
ACGACGCTCGGCCGCGGCGGCTCCGACACGTCCGCGGTCGCGATCGCGGCAGCGCTCGGAAGCGGCGTCGTCTGCGAGATCTACACCGACGTGGACGGCGTCTACACCGCCGATCCGAACATCGTGAAGAACGCGCGGAAGGTCTCGCGCATCAGCTACGAAGAGATGCTCGAGCTCGCTTCGCTCGGCGCCAAGGTGCTTCAGATTCGATCCGTGGAGCTCGCGATGAAGTACGCCGTGCCCGTGCACGTGCGATCGAGCTTCACCGATCTCGAGAAACCAGACGTGGAAGGAACGTGGGTCGTGGGCGAAGACGAATCCCTCGAGAGCGTGGTCGTCGCAGGCGTGACGAGCGACAAGAACGAGGCGCAGGTGACGGTGCGCCGCATCCCGAGCGGGACGCGCAAC
>CAYSCF010000562.1:0-3533 GCA_964429305.1 uncultured Sandaracinaceae bacterium
ACTCCGTGATCTTGGTGATGACGCCGGCGCCGACGGTGCGGCCGCCTTCGCGGATGGCGAAGCGCTGCTGCTCTTCGAGCGCGACGGGCGTGATGAGCTCGACCTTGATCGAGACGTTGTCGCCCGGCATGACCATCTTGACGTCTTCGGCCAGCGTGATGGTGCCCGTCACGTCCGTCGTGCGCATGTAGAACTGCGGACGGTAGTTGGTGAAGAACGGCTTGTGACGGCCGCCCTCTTCCTTCTTCAGGACGTAGACCTCGGCGTCGAACTTCTTGTGCGTCTTGACCGAGCCCGGCTTGCACAGGATCTGCCCGCGCTCGACCTGCTCCTTCTCGATGCCGCGCAGGAGACAACCGACGTTGTCACCGGCCTGCCCCTGGTCGAGCAGCTTGCGGAACATCTCGACGCCCGTGACGGTCGTCTTCTGGATGTCGCGGAAGCCAAGGATCTCGACCTCTTCGCCGACCTTGATCACGCCACGCTCGATGCGGCCCGTGACGACCGTGCCGCGGCCCTTGATCGAGAACACGTCCTCGACGGCCATCAGGAACGGCTTGTCCGTGTCGCGCTGCGGCTCGGGAATCCAGCTGTCGAGCGCCTTGAGAAGGTTGAGGATGCCCTCCTCGCCCATCGGCGTGCCCTTCATCGCCTCCGTCGCCGAGCCACGAACCACCGGCGCGTTGTCGCCGTCGAACTTGTACTTGTTGAGAAGGTCGCGGACCTCCATCTCCACGAGCTCGAGAAGGTCCGGGTCCTCGACCGCGTCGACCTTGTTGAGCCACACGACGATCTTCGGCACGCCGACCTGACCGGCGAGCAGCACGTGCTCCTTGGTCTGCGGCATCGGGCCGTCGAGCGCGCTGACCACCAGGATCGCGCCGTCCATCTGCGCGGCGCCCGTGATCATGTTCTTGATGTAGTCGGCGTGGCCGGGGCAGTCGACGTGCGCGTAGTGCCGCTTCTCCGACTCGTACTCCACGTGCGAGACCGCGATCGTGACGATCTTCGAATCGTCGCGCACCGTGCCGCCCTTGGCGATGTCGGCGTACGTGATCTCCTTGCCGCCGAACTTCTTCGCCGCGACCCTCGTGATCGCTGCCGTCGTCGTCGTCTTGCCGTGGTCGATGTGACCGATCGTTCCGACGTTCACGTGCGGCTTGGTGCGGTTGAACTTCTCTTTGGACATGTTCTCGTCTCCTCGTCTCTCTCGAAGTCCGTTAGCGGGCTACTTGCCCTTGACCTTGGTGACGATCGCTTCGGCGATCGCATTGGGAACGATGGCGTAGTGGGCGAACTCCATCGTGTACGTCGCGCGGCCCTGCGTCTTGCTGCGCAGATCCGTCGAGTAGCCGAACATGTTCGCGAGCGGGACGTCGGCCGTGACGACCTTCAGGTTGCCGCGCTGGTCCATGTTCTTGACCTGACCACGGCGGCTGTTGAGATCGCCGATGACATCGCCCATGAAGTCCTCCGGGCAGACGACCTCGACACCCATCATCGGCTCCTGGAGCTGCAGGCCGGCCTTGCGGGCGCCGTCCTGGAACGCGACCGAGGCCGCGAGCTCGAAGTGCTGCGCCTGCGAGTCGACGTCGTGGTAGCTGCCGTCGACCAGCGACGCCTTGACGTCGATGACCGGGTAGCCCGCGAGGACGCCACGACCCATCGCGTCGCGGATGCCCTTTTCCACCGACCCGATGAACTCCTTCGGGATCGTGCCGCCGACGATGTTGTTCTCGAAGACGAAGCCGGCGCCCTTCTCGCTGGGCTCCATCTCGATCCAGACGTGGCCGTACTGACCACGACCGCCGGACTGCTTGATCCACTTGCCTTCGACGCGGACGGCCTTGGAGATCGACTCGCGATAGGCAACCTCGGGCGCGCCGACATTGCACTCGACTTTGTGCTCGCGCTTGAGGCGGTCGACGATGATCTCGAGGTGGAGCTCGCCCATTCCTTCGATGATCGTCTGGCCGGTCTCTTCGTCCGTGTGCGTGCGGAACGACGGGTCTTCGGCCGCGAGACGGCTGAGACCTTCACCGAGCTTGGCCTGATCCGCCTTCGTCTTCGGCTCGATCGCCTGCGAGATGACGGGCTGCGGGAAGACCATGCGCTCGAGGACGATCGGGTTCTTCTCGTCGCAGAGCGTGTCGCCCGTACGGACGTCCTTGAAGCCCGCGACCGCGCAGATGTTGCCGGCCTGGATGTCCTCGATCGGCTCGCGCTTGTTGGCGTGCATCTGCACGAGGCGACCGATGCGCTCGCGCTTGCCCTTCGTGGCGTTGAGCACCTGCGCGCCCGTCGCGATCTGGCCCGAGTACACGCGCACGAACGTGAGCGTCCCGACGTGCGGGTCGGTCATGATCTTGAACGCGAGGCCCGCGAACGGCGCGTCGTCGGCCGCCTTGCGGGTCATCTTGATCTCGGGCTTGTCGGGGTCTTCACCCGTGACGTCCGGGATGTCGAGCGGCGACGGAAGGAAGTCCATGACCGCGTCGAGCAGCTGCTGGACGCCCTTGTTCTTGAACGCCGAGCCGCAGAGGACGGGGACGAGCTTGAACGTGAGCGTGCCGGTGCGGAGCGCGCGGAGGATATCGTCGACCGCGAAGTTCATGTCGCCTTCGAGGAAGCGCTCCATGAGCTTGTCGTCGACCTCGGCCACCGCCTCGATGAGCTTGGCGCGCGCGTCTTCCGCGGCATCCTTGTGCTCGGCGGGGATGTCGATCGTGTCGAACTTCTGGCCCTTCGAGCTGTCGTCGAAGACGTAGGCCTTCATGCGGACGACGTCGATGATGCCCTTGTGGTTCTCCTCGACGCCGAGGGGAAGCTGCACCGCGACGGCCGTCTTCGTCAGACGGTCCTTGATGGAGAGCATGGCGCGCTCGAAGTTGGCGCCCGCGCGGTCCATCTTGTTGACGAAGCACATGCGCGGAACCTTGTAGCGGTCCGCCTGTCGCCACACGGTCTCGGACTGGGGCTCGACGCCCGCGACGCCGTCGAACACGCAGACGGCGCCGTCGAGGACGCGCAGCGAGCGCTCGACCTCGATGGTGAAGTCGACGTGGCCTGGGGTATCGATCAGGTTGATGCGGAAGCGCTGGTCCTTGAACAGACCGGTCGCCGGCTTCCACGAGCACGTGATCGCGGCCGACGTGATCGTGATGCCGCGCTCCTGCTCCTGCTCCATCCAGTCGGTGGTCGCAGCGCCGTCGTGGACTTCGCCGATCTTGTAGTTGACGCCCGTGTAATAAAGGATGCGTTCCGTCGTCGTGGTCTTGCCCGCATCGATGTGGGCCATGATTCCGATGTTGCGGGTTCGCTCGAGTGGGAATTCGCGGGGCACGGTCAGCTCCTGAGTTACGTGGAGTGGGGCGCTGTAGGACAGGAATCAGCAGGACAGACGAAAGCCCCCTCGAGCCTTCCAGCCGCCTTTGGGCCAGGATTTTCTCGAGAGGGCTCGAATGGGGTCAGCGTTGTTCGCAATCCATCTAGGGATTGCCGCGTCGGCCATTCGCCTATGTGGACGAAGTCAC
>CAYSCF010000563.1:0-3508 GCA_964429305.1 uncultured Sandaracinaceae bacterium
CGCTCCGCTGGAAGCCGCCTCGGAGATTTGAACTCCGGACCTACGGTTTACGAAAAGGCAGCGCTGCCCCCGCAATCGTCGAAGGAAACGATGCGTCCGAGGCCGAGATGGCCAGTCTCATGGCCAGACTTGAGCGCCAGGCGGAGCGCGTTGCGAGCGCGATCGTCGGCGCCGCTCCGCATCGGGACCGGCACGCGGCGGATCTCGCGAACCTCGTCGCCGACCTGCTGACGGCGCTCGACCAGACCACCACCCGTGCCGTCTCCGGTGCGTCATGACACGTCGCGACGAACGCATGCGCGAGGAGGTCTTGCGATCGCTCGACACGCTCACCGCACGCCTGTCGGTAGGCGACTGGCAGAAGCAACGAGTGCTGCACGACGGCGATCTCGTGCGTCTCGCACGGCACCACATCAACGCAGCGCGCAGGCTCCCCGAGTGGGTCGACGCGACGATCGATCCCGATCAGGTGATCTTCTCGCGCAACGTCGTCGACGCCACGGGCATGGACCGCCAGTCGTACAGCGTGAACCGCTCGAGCCTCACGATGGCGTGGCGCTGGCTCAGCACGCCGACCGGCGCCGCCGAAGCGAGCGTCGACGCGAGCGCGCACTACCAGAGTCGACTCATTCACACGCAGTTCTGATCGCCGCCTCTATTCGACGAACAGCACGCGTCCGCTCACGCGCGTGACCGGGATCGGTCCGAGGCTTCGGCTGTCGTTCGATCGATCGCGGTGATCGCCCATGACGAACACGTGCCCCGGCGGCACCTCGATGGGCGCCATCGACTCGCGCGCGCTCGGCTCGCTTCGGCTCGTGAGCCAGCTGCCCGCGTGAGAAGAATCGTGCTCGCGCGTCAGCCGGCATTCGTCGCTCGGATCGAGCTCGCGCGCTGGATCGCACGGTCCCGCGCTCGCGCTCTGGAACGGCGCGCCGTTGCGCATCACGACGCCGTACTCGATCGTGATGACGTCGCCCGCGGTGCCGACGACGCGCTTCACGAGATCCGCGCGATCGGCCGCGGGGCTCTCGACGATCACGACGTCCCCGACCTCGGGGCTCGACCACATCACCACCGCATCGGTCACGAACGGCAGCGAGAGCCCATACGCACAGCGCACCGCGACCACGCGCTCCCCCTGGAACACGGTCGGCTCCATCGACGGCCCATCCACCTCGTACGCCTGCGCGACGCCGGTGCGGATGGCGGCGGGCAGATGCCGAAAGGCGTGCGTGCCATGACCATGGGGCAACACGCCGGAAAATCGGCGCACAGTGCCAGCCCGAACTCGCGGAGGCGGTGAATCGCGAATGGGTGATGCTGAAGCACCGACATCATCGCGCGGTCTGCGGCGTCGGGTGTAGCGAACCCGCACCCCGTCGGCCCGAAGCGGCGTGACGCGCGGGTCGGAAGCTCGCGCCGCGTCACTGACTCGGCACGTCACCGTCGACGAGTGAGAAGCCCCAACGGTCTCCGTCGAAGCTCTTTCTCAATTGATCTTTCGAACCGCCGAGAGTCAGCCACGTCGCCATCGTCGCCGCGCACTCCATGGCATCTTGCGTGCTGTCCGCAGGGTAGAAGAGCACGCGCTCTACGCGGACGTGGTGAGGAGTACCTCCGCGTCGTATCCAGAAGTCGTGGGCGGTCCGCACGCCTCGCTCGAGTGACTCGCCGAACTCCGAAGCATCCACGACGGCGATCTCGGGCGAGAGCTCGATCTCGAGATGCCCGGCCTCGCTGCAGGAGACGTCCACTCCAGCGATGCGCGAGCCTTCAGCTGTGACTCCGAAGAACGTGTATTGCATGCCGGTGTCTAGTGAACGGTGAACAGACTGAAGACGTCGCGCGAAAAAAAGTACTCGGCGCCAGAGTTTCCAGTCTGTCGAATGAGATGCTCGAAACCATGGCTGAGAGTTCCGTGGAATTGCTCGTAGAATGCCTCCTGAGCAGCTTCGGTGAGCGTTCGTAGGTCGAGCGTTGCGAGCCCCTCGTACGCCGATGGTGAAATGGATGCCTCGATGATGGTCAAGTTCTCGACTCCTCTCGCGCTGAGTCGTGCGAGATATGCCTCGGCCTGTTCCCGGGTGCTCCAAGCATAGAATCCTTCGCCCAACGCCGCCCGAGTCGGCGCGGTCGGCCATGGCGCGCCGCCAGCGGCGAGGCGCGCGGCGTCAGCCTCGCTCTGCACCGAATAGAATACCAGGTCCGCGGCTTCCGCATCCGCAGCGAGAAGATCGGTCGCGAGCACGGGGGCCGCGATCCGACCCGTCATGACGCTGGCGCCTACGAGCCAGCCAGCGGTGACCGTGTCTGCGATGACGTCGTCGAGGGCGCGGTCGTCGCCGGCTTGATGCTGAGCCCATGCGTCCGACGTCCGGTCGACGAACGAGTGGAGCGCGTCGATGACGGGGCCGTCCGAGCCCGGCGCCGGATCGATGATGCTCTCGACCAACCTGCCGCCGGCGCGCCCTGCGGCGGCGATGGCGTCCATCGCTGGTCCGTTCGAGCCGGGTGCTGGATCGAGTGTTCTCTCGATGAAGGTCTCGACCCCGTCGACCGTTGGCAACATGCTGGCGAGCGAGTCGTAGATGCGCACGCCGATGCGATGCTGGCCTTCCGCGCCGTACCAGGAATCGACGGCTTGGTGGGCGCCGCCGTCGCCACCCGCGACCGGCGTCGACGTCTGTGCGTCGACCCGCAGAATGTCGGGCCCGTGCGGGCCGGCGGTGGGTGAAGCTTGCTGCGGCTGTGAGCGTCGAGTGACGGTCTGCTGGTCCAGACACTGACCATCGAGGCCCCATGTCTGGCAAGACCCACCAGATGATCCGCCGCCGCCGCCGCCGCCGCTCGTGCCGCCGAGCGACTGGCATCCTTCCCCTTCACACGTGGGGGTGGGATCGGGGTGGCACTGGGGATCCATGTCGTCGCAGCCGCCGCCGAACCCCGACGGATCCGTGAGCGTCACCGGATTGTTCGCTGCGTAGCTGTATCGATTGAGGGCCTGCCGACTCGAAGACGCGATGAGCGGATCAGGTGTCAAAAAGCGCCCGATCGAGGGCAAGAATATGCGTCCACCCATGTTCACGGCGCCGCCGAGCTCCGCGTCGTGCTCGTCGCCGGTGAAGCCCGTTCGCTCTGCCGGCGCCGGCGTAGACACCGACGTGATCGTTCCGCCTCCACCCGGGCCGGCACCCACGACCGCAAACCGTTGTCGCGTTCCGAACGGCGAATACGAGTAATGCTCCGGGCTCGCGACGGAGCGTGTGCTGTCGGTACGGACGAGGACCGTCGAGCCGTTCCGGTCAGCGTGGAGGTAGTTTCTCGTCGTCGACCCTACGATCGCCGTGCTCGTCGTCCCCGTGGCGGTGAGCTGCGCGACGGTCCTACCACCCACGTTGACGTTCCAGGTGTGAGTCGTCTGTCCTCCTCGACCGAGATCGCGACGCCTCTCGTAGAGCCCATGGACGTAGACGGTCTGGCTCGCGGAGTCGCCGCTCTCGACCTT
>CAYSCF010000564.1:0-3507 GCA_964429305.1 uncultured Sandaracinaceae bacterium
CAGACCGTCCCGCACCCGCCGCAGTTGCTCGGATCACTGCGCGTGTCGGTGCAGCTCGGCCCGCACAGCGACTCGCCTGCAGGGCATGCGGTACAGACGCCGTTCGCACACGACTCGCCCAGCGCGCACGTGTGTCCGCAGCTTCCGCAGTTCAACGCGCTGAGCTGCGTGTTGACGCACGAGCGACCGCACTGAGTGAGCCCGGCGGGACAGATCTGCAAGCACTGCGGGCTCGACCGGAAGTCACCGTCATCGACGTCCGTCATCGCGCAGACCTCGTGGGCCGCGCAGCTGTGAGTGCGACCGCCGTAGCCGCAGCCGTTCGGATCGGAGTCGGGGTCGCGGCAGTACCCGGTGTCGATGCTCAGAGGCGGATCGCACGAGGGCGCGCAGCTCCCGCCCACGCAGTAGCGCGCACTGGTCGGACAGACCGTCCCGCACCCGCCGCAGTTGCTCGGATCACTGCGCGTGTCGGTGCAGCCTCCACAGCTCGTCTGCCCCTCGGGGCACGGTGGGCGGTAGCACGTGCCGCCGCTGCAGTACTCGCCTGGCGCGCACGCGTGGCCGCAGCCGCCGCAGTTGTTCACGTCGGTGCTGGTGTCGGAGCACACGCCGCCGCAACGCGTGACGCACATGCAGCCGCTCGATACGCAGGCGTAGCCGCCGGCGCACGCGATGCCGCAGTTGCTGCAGTTCATCGGATCGCTCGTCGTGTCGACGCAAACGCCCGAGCAGTACCGAAGGCCCGCTCCGCAGCCCATCGTGTCCGTGCCCGCGTCGGGCGGCATCGAGTCGCCAGGAAACGACGCGGCATCGTTCGACCACGCATCCATGCCGACGATCGCATCGACGGGAACGAAGGCATCCCTCCCCGCGTCGGTGCCCGAGTCGGCGCCCACCATCGCCGCATCCATGCCTGCGTCGCGCGTCGCTGCATCGTCGCCAGGCATCGCGGCTCCGCAGACGCCGGTCGTGCACACGAGCCCCGAGTCGCAGTCCGCGCTCGTGTTGCACTCGACGCACACGCCGAGCGTCGCGCTGCACACGAGGTCCGGGCACATGCGTGAAGAGGTGCAGGTCGTCGCTGGCGTGCACATCCCGGCGATGCACGTGGTCCCATCGGCGCAGTCGGCCGCGCGGACGCACGTCGACTCCGTCACCGTCCCGCAGCCCGAGAACGCCAGTGCGACAGACGCGCCGACCGCAATCCAGCCCGTCTTGCTCATCTGCTAACGATAGCGCGGTCTCGCGATCCGCTGCGATCCGACCAGGGTCGGCCGGCATCGACCCCGAACGCTTGCGGCGAGACGCACGCCACGCCACACAGGCTCGGTCGGTCGCGAAGGACCCCTCCTCAGTACGCGTCCTGCGCCTCGAAGGCGTCCGATGAGCCCAACCAGGGTGGGCGATGGATCCGCGGGATCAGCGACACGGCAGAGGGCGAAGCCGCGTTCATGACGCTGATGCGCTACATTCCGTACGTGCGTCAGGAGGTCGACATGGCGGCGGTGCAAGCGACGGTGCGGGCGATCGATGCCCGCGCAGGAGAGACGGTCATGTCGATGGCAGAGAAGCTGATCGCCCAGGGCGAGGCCAAGGGGCTCTCGGCGGCGCAGAAGCTGATTGCCGAGGGCGAGGCGAAGGGACGCGTCGAAGGCGAAGCGAAGGGGCGCGTCGACGGCCGTGCCGAGGTGCTGCTCAAGCTGCTCCGGCTGCGCTTCGCGTCCGTGCCCGACGGCGCCGCCGAGCGCGTCATGCACGCGGACGCCGCGACGCTCGATCGCTGGGTCGAGCGCGTGCTCACCGCCGGCTCGGTCGACGACGTGCTCGCTGACTGAGCACGCGAGACGGTAGGGAGGGCGGCGCTTCGCTCCACAGAGTCTTCGCGCGCCGACGCCCGCCGCACGTGCGTCGACGCCGCGCTGCAAGCGGTGCGAGCCGGCGTACGTCCCAACCAGGGTGAGCCCGCAGAGGCGGGCTCGAACGCGCGATCAACGCGATGGAGAGCCATTCTGCCCGAAGTCGTCGGGCACGAAGCACGCGTAGCGGGCGCCGGATCGCAGGACGTACGTCACCATCTTTCGATGACCGCCGAGGCGCCGCATGTACGCGTAGTCGACGCGCACCACGTCCTCTCTGCGGAGGGCCGCGCAGCCCGCATCGTTGCGGTAGGCCCACAGGCTCTGAGCGATCGTCGCCAGGCCCGTGACGAGCACGACCACCATCAGCCCGAGCAGCACCCAGAGCTCGTCGCCGTGCGCTTCACCCGCGATGCCCACGGCGATCATCAGCCCCGTCCCGACGAGGCCGAGCACCGTGAGCGGAGCACCGATGAGCCCGATCTTGGTGTTGCGCCATGCGCGCGCGCTCGTCTCGGCGTGTGGCAAGAGCTCGCGCGCGCTCGGGACGGCTTGTTCGGCGAGCGCTGCTCTCATGTGACGAGGAAGCGCTCGGGCGTGCGCCGAAAGCGCGCGTCGCGCTCGGGCGTGAAGCCCGACAGCGCGTGCGGAAGGTACGCGGCGAGCTGACGCAGCACTCCGTCTTGCTCACCGACCACGCACGGGACTTGGACGAACTTGCCGTTCTTCATGCCGCACATGACGTAGGCGCCGCTCTGAGAGCCGGTGATCAAGCGGACGTAGAGCCACACGATGTCGGTCGGACGGTTGCGCAGCACGTCGAGCACGGCCGTCTTGCCGGGATCGAGCAGCGAGGGAATCGCCAGCGTCAGCATCAGCGGCGCGACGCCCGCACAGAGCACCCACATGTCGTGCTCTCGGCCGTCGAGACCGAAGTACACGAGAACAGCGAGGCCCGCGAGCGCGAGAAAGCCCGTGATGCCCGCCTTGCGCAGCTCTGCGCGGGTCTTGCGCACGTGCGCGACGATCAACGTTTCGAGGGACGGCGGCAGCTGGCTCACGAGCGCCACTCTACCCCGGGCGTCCGCGATTCTTCCCCGGCGCCGTCCTTCGCTCGACCGAGCTGCTCGTTCGCTCCGCGCGCGGCTTCGCGTCGAGGGGGATCCCAACCCGGGTGAGCGCGCGGGGCCCCCCACCCCGCGACCGAGCACTGACGGGCTCGCGAGATCCCGCCCAAGGCGAAGCTCACGCTGGCCGCGCTCCGCGACGTGCGGGGGCCCGCGGAGCTGACCGGGCTGCTCGATAGCTGGGCGCGATGGATCCGCGGGATCACCGAGACGAGGGACGGCGTGACCGCGCTGATGACCTTGATGCGCTACATTCTGTACGTGCGTCCGGAGGTCGACATTCCAGCAGTTCAGGCGACGGTGCGGGCGATCGATGCCCGCGCAGGAGATGCGATCATGTCGATGGCAGAGAAGCTGATCGCCGAAGGCGAAGCGAAGGGATTCTCGGCGGCGCAGAAGCTGATCGCCGAAGGACGCATCGAAGGCGAAACGAAGGGCCGGGCCGAGACGTTGCTCAAGCTGCTGCGGCTGCGCTTCGCGTCCGTGCCCGACAGCGCCGCGGAGCGCGTGACGCATGCTGA
>CAYSCF010000565.1:0-3489 GCA_964429305.1 uncultured Sandaracinaceae bacterium
TCGCGTGAGTCCGATCACGCGACACCCCTCGACGAACCGTGGGGAGTCCTCTCCCACCCGAACCACCCGAAGTGGGAGAGGGAGCCGAGCCCATCGCGAGCGCGCAGACGAATCGAGGGCGTTCGCGGTAGCCTCTCGCGCATGATCAAGCCCGGCGACCGTCTCCCCGATGCCACCCTCTTCGAGTCCACCGAGTTCGGGGACGCGTGTCCTCTTCCTCCTGCCAAGCTCAGCGCTGCCGAGCTCGCCAAGGGAAAGAAGATCGTCGTCTTCGGCCTCCCCGGCGCGTACACGCCGACGTGCTCCGGCAAGCACGTGCCCGGTTATCTCGCCAACTTCGACGCGCTGAAGAAGAAAGGCGTCGACGAGATCTGGTGCATCTCGGTCAACGACGGCTACGTGATGGCCGCGTGGGGCAAAGAGCAGAAGGCGCTCGGCAAGATTCGCTTCCTCGGTGACGGCAACGCGGAGCTGGCCAAGAAGCTCGGGCTCGACGTCGACATCCCCGGCATGGGCATCCGCGTGAAGCGCTTCTCGATGCTCGTCGACGACGGCGTCGTCAAGACGCTCAACGTCGAAGAGCCCGGCAAGTTCGAGGCGTCGACCGCCGAGACGATGCTCGGTCAAGTATGACGGGCGAACGTCAGCTGCGCGTGGATCTGGCGGCGTGTTACCGCTTGATCGCGCTCTTCGGATGGGACGACCTCGTCTTCACGCACATCTCGGCGAAGCTCGACGAGGACTCGTTCCTCATCAACCCGTACGGTCTCTTGTTCGAAGAGATCACGGCTTCGTCGCTCGTGCTCGTGGATGCGCAGGGCAACAAGCGGAGCGAGAGCCCCTATCCGGTGAACCCGGCGGGCTTCGTGATCCACAGCGCGATCCACGCCGCGCGGCACGACGTGCAGTGCGTGCTGCACGTGCACACGGTCGCGGGCATCGCGGTCGCGGCGCAGAAGGAAGGCCTGCTCCCCCTCTCGCAGCAGTCGACCATCGCGCTCGCTTCGATCGGCTATCACGGCTACGAGGGCATCGCGCTGCGCGACGAAGAGAAGCCGCGCCTGGTCGACGACCTCGGCGATGCGACATGCCTGATCCTGCGCAACCACGGCCTTCTCACCGTCGGCGCGACGATCCCGGATGCGTTCCTCCACATGTACAACCTGCAGCGCTCCTGCGAGATCCAGATCGCGGCGCAGGCGGGCGGCACGCTGGTCTCCGTCGATCCGCGCATCGTGGGCGGCGTGAAGGCGAACGTCGCGGCCGTGACGCGCGGCATGGGCGGCGCTCTCGCGTGGCCCGGGCTCTTGCGTCGCCTCGATCGAGAGCTGCCCGGATATGACGAGTAGGTAGCGCCGCGCGATGTCGTTTCTCGCGCCCGGCACGCGCATCGCGGACCGCTATCGCATCGAGCAAGAGCTCGCGAGCGGCGGCATGGGCGCGGTGTATCGGGCGCACGACGAGAAGCTCGCGCGGCCTGTCGCGATCAAGATCCTGCTCGCGGAGCTGGCGGCCGACCCGACGCAGATCGCGCGCTTCGAGCGCGAGGCGTTCGCGTCGGCGCGGCTCACCCATCCCGGCATCGTGCAGGTGCACGACTTCGGAAAGACGGATCAGGGCCTCGCGTTCCTCGTGATGGAGCTCATCTCCGGCCGCACGCTCGCGACGGTGCTCGACGACGGGCGCATCTCGCCGGCGCGCGCGCTCGACATCGCGGAGCAAGCCCTCGCCGCGCTCGGCGCCGCGCACGAGGCCGGTATCATCCATCGCGATCTCAAGCCCGCGAACCTGATGCTCGTGCCCATCGCCAAGGATCGCGAGCACGTGAAGATCCTCGACTTCGGGATCGCGCAGCTCAAGACGGGCGAGGCGTACGCGCGGCTGACCGCGACGGGCGACATCCTCGGCACGCCGTCGTACATGGCGCCCGAGCAAGCGCGCAGCGAGCCGGCCGACGCGCGCACGGACGTCTACTCGATGGGCATGGTGCTCTGGTGCTGCCTCACCGGGCAGAAGCCGTGGGGCAACGCGCACCTCGCGGCGATGGTGATCGCGGTGCAGACGGAGATGCCGACGCGCGCGGATCTCTTGAGCGCCGACGTGCCGAAGGCGGTCGCGCTCGTCGTCGAGAAGGCAGTCTCGAAGCGGCCGGAGGATCGCTTCACGAGCGCGGCCGACTTCGCGCAGGCGCTCTCGCGCGCGGCGAACGCCATCCCGCCCGACACCCGCGCGCCGCTGCCGGGCACCGTGCTGAACCCGTTGGGGACGCCCGCGCCGATCCCACCGGCACCCGTGCGCGCCGCGCCCGCCAAGACGACGCCGATGGCGGCGCCCATCGCGGCGAAGATCTCCGCGCCCATCGCCGCGCCCGCGACCAAGCCTGCGCGCAAGCCGCGCTGGTGGCTGCGCATCCTGCTCGCGGTGCTCGCGCTCACGGTGATCGGCGTCGTGGGCGCGATCGCTCTCGTGCTGATCCTCGGGCTGCTCGGCATCGAGGCCTTCATGAGCTTGCCGAACGCGCAGCATCCTGCGGGTGGCTCGATCACGACGGGCGACGATCCGACGTGCGCCGCGGCCGAGCGCTGTTGCTCGCTCGCTGGCGGCAGCGATTGCGCGTCGTACACGACCTACCCGCTCGACCCCGCGGGCTGTCGCGCGGCGATCGGATCGTTCGGCGACACCATCACGCAGAGCGGCGGCAACGCCGCGCCGTGCTCGCCCAGCTACATTCCCTGAGGCGTCCCACCCCTCTTGAGCGCGAACGCGGGTCGGCCTACCGTCGGCCGCTCATGGAAGTGAAAGGCACGGCGTTCGTCGCCCGCAAGGCGTACCTCGAGCGGAGGTTCGGGGCCGAGCGCTTCGATGCGATCCTGCGCGAGCAGGCCAAGCAGGACGCCGTGTTCAGCGGGCCGATCCTCGCGACGAGCAAGCTTCCCATCGAGGCGTTCCTCCGGCTGCAGGACCGCATCGTGCGCGAGCTCTACGGTGGAGACGATCGCTCGCTCTACGAGGCCGGCACGGCGAGCGCCGACTTCGCGCTCGGCGAGGCCGGCCCATACCGCACGCTCGTGACGAACCGCGACGTGCCGTCGTTCGTGGCGTCGGCGCCGCGCATCTACCGGACGTACTTCGACGAGGGCGAGGCGGAGGGCCGCTACGACGGACACGCGGGCGTGACGCTGGCGCTGACGGGCATCCCGATCAAGCACGTCTACTTCGAGTACGCGATCGTCGGGTACTTCACGCGCGGGCTCGAGCTGGTGTCGCACAAGAAGGTGCAGCAACAGTGCGTGCGCGGCTTCTCGCGCGGCGACGCGGACGTCTTCTATCGGTACAAGATCGGGCCCTCACCCTAGCCTTCTCGCGCCCCAAGCGAGAGAGGGGACCGAGCCCATTTTCGCGCGTGATCCTCGATTCGCAATGCCCTCTCCCGCTTCGGGCGGGAGAGGACTCCCCACGGTTCGTCGAGGGGTGTCGCGTGATCGGACT
>CAYSCF010000566.1:0-3481 GCA_964429305.1 uncultured Sandaracinaceae bacterium
TCGAACCGATGGATCGCGCCGGCGGCATCGAGCGCGAGCCGAGGTACGTCTTCGCGGAACGTCACGCTCGCGAGGTGCACAGCGCTCGGCGCAGGAAACGTCGCCCACGTGTTGCCGCCATCACGGCTCACGCGGATGTCCGCTCCGACCACGGCCACGCCGTGGTCGGTTTCGATCAAGAGATCGACGACGTCGGAGTTCGCAGGCGCCACGGGGACGCAAGGCTCGTCCCAGCGCCGCGTATCGCGTACCGCGACGCATGGCGACGTCGAGCCGTTACCATCGGCGCTCCACCGAATGTCCACGCAGTCGCCGACGGTCCAACTGCTGCGTTGGGCGTCCGGATGCACTCGGGCCACCGGAATCACTGTCGGATCGCCTCCGCACGCGCCGAGCGCGAAGGCGAAGAACATGGTGTGCCGGAGACCCCACTCCTGCGTTCTCACGCGAGCGAGGATAGACGAAGCTCGCGTTCCTCGGCCGGAGATCGGCCCAGCCCGGCCACGGCGTCGTGGGCGCGTGGCAGCGAGACGGCACGTCTGCAGCGCCGGTATCGCGCGACTGGTCTATAGCGCCGGCATCGTGCGGATCGCTTCGATCACGAAGTCGCGGAAGACGGCGATCTTGCGCGGCAGGTGCTTGCTCGACGCGTGCACGATGTACATCGCGCCGGCCGAGGCCGTGTGCGTCGGCAACACGCGGACGAGGCGGCCGGCGCGGAGCTCGGCTTCCGCCGTGAAGCGCGGGAGAAGCGCGATGCCTGCGCCGCTGACGGTCGCCGCGAGCAGGAACGCGAAGTCGTCGCCGGAGATGCAGCCCTTGACGTCGACCGTCGACTTCTCGGCGCGGCACTCCAGCGTCCACTTCGCGTGGCCGTTCTTCGCGCGGAAGAGCACCGCGTCGTGCGTCGCGAGATCGGCCGCGGTGCGCGGTGTGCCGCGGCGCGCGAGGTACGTCGGCGCGGCGAACAGACGCAGCTCCGTGTCGGCGATCTTCTTGGCCACGAGTGACGAGTCGCGCAGCACGCCCGCGCGCACGGCCACGTCGATGCCTTCCGCGACGAGATCGACCGTGCGCGGCGTGAGCACGACCTCGACCTGTACCTCGGGATAGCGCTGACAGAAGCGACCGATGACGTCCGCGAGCAGGAGCGTGCCGACGTCGTTCGGCGCCGTGACCCGGAGCATGCCGCGCGGGACGTCGTTCTCCGTCGTCAGCACGGACGTCGCAGCGCGGAGCGCGTCCACGTGCGGGAGCACCTCGGCGTAGAGGGCCTGCCCCGCGTCGGTCGGCGCGAGCGAGCGCGTCGTGCGCTGGAAGAGACGCACGCGTAGGCCATCCTCGAGCCTCGCGATCGCGCGGCTGATCGTGGACTTCGGCACGCCGAGCTGGCGTGCGGCGCCGCTCATGCTCTTGTGCTCGACGACGCGCACGAAGACGCCGAGATCGTCGAGCTGCGGGGGGCTCTCGCTCATCCGATCGCCAGATGATCCGGCGCGTCCACGCCGACGCCCGCGCCGAACTTGCCGGTCCCGTCCTTCACGACTCTCGCCATCGCGACGCTCGGGTCGTGTGTGAAGAAGAGCCGGCCGTGTCGCTTCACGAGATCCTCGAGCAGCGCGCTCTTCTCGTCGATGAGCAGCTCCGGGCTGCGGTCGTAGCCCATCGTGATCGGCAGATGAACCCACGGCCGGCCCGGGATGAGATCGGCCGCGAACACGATCGGCCCGTCGGGGCTCGGCACCTCGGCGAGCACGAGACCGGGCGTGTGGCCGCTCGATCGATGCAGCCGGTACTCGGGGCCGAGCGCGGCGCTCTGCTCGCCCTCCACGATCTCGAGCCGCCCGCTCGCCTCCAGCATCGGCATGAGCTCGGGGATGAACGACGCGCGATCGCGCGCGTGCGGATGGATCGCGCGCTCCCACGCCTCACGTCCCACGACGAACGTCGCGTTCGGAAAGAGGAGCGTCGGCGGCTTTCCTTCTTCGTACGCGCTGAGCAGGCCGCCCGCGTGATCGAAGTGCAGATGCGAGAGCACGACGACGTCGATCGTGTCGTGCGGCGCGCCGGCCTTCTCGAGGCTCGAGAGCAGGACGTGCTCGCTCTCCACGACGCCGAAGCGATCGCGCATCTTCGGCGAGAAGAACGCGCCGATGCCCGTCTCGAAGAGGATGCGCTTCGCCTGGTTTCCGGCGAGAGGTGGCGCGCCGCTCGTCTCTTCGATGAGCATCGCGCGACACGCGAGCGGGATGCGGTTGCGCTCGTCGGGCGCGATCCACTTCTCCCACACGGCACGGGGCGCGTTGCCGAACATGGCGCCGCCGTCGAGGCGCTGCGTGTTGCCGGCGATGGCTGTCAGCGTTCGCGTCGTCATCCTCGGACGGATACCACGCCTACTCCAAAAACCGGATCGCGGTACCGTGGACCTCGAACGGCGTGTCGTCGCCGTGGTTCGTGACCTCGATGTCGATGACGAGATCTGCGCGCATCGCTCGCGCGCGCGACGCGAGGCGCTCGAGCGCTTCGTGCTCGTGGCCCGCGCGATCCGTCACGCCGATGCGCGCCACGACCTGGTACGGCCGGCCGTCGACGTCGACGAGCGCGCGATAGCGGACGGCCTCGCCGGTGACGTGGACGGCCTGCTCCCACGTGCCCTGCGTGCCGTCGATGAACTGCTCCCACTCGGGATCGCCCGACACCGACTGCGACCCGGGTGAGTCCTCGACGTGCAGCCGCACGTGCACGACCGCATCGGCGCCGAGCGCGGCGGCGCGCGCGCGGATCTCTTGCAGCGCCGCGTTGCCTTCGCCCGGGCGCGCATCCGCTTCGACGAGGCCGACCACTTCGCACGTCGCGGCCGGCATGCCGGCGATCAGCTGGACGTGCGCGATCGCCGCGGGGTCGGCGTACGGAACCGGGGGCGCGACGCGCGCTTGCCGCGTCGGGTAGGGCGGATACGAGTGCCCGGCGACCTCGGAGAAGCGGTAACAACCGCCCACCGACGACGCCAGCATCACTGCGATGAGCGCCCGGACGATCACGTCAGTGCTCCAAGTACCGGACGGCCAGCCCGGACAATCGCGGTGGGCCCACGCGTGTTCCGCGATGCATCTCGACGCCGATCACGGCATCAGCCTGCAGCTCGGCGGCCCTCCTCCGCAAGAGCCACATGCCCGTGGTGCCGTCGGCCTGTGCGCCCGCGACGTCCACGACGCCGAGCACCTCTGCCGCACGTCCCGGATCGTCGCCCGAGAAGATCGCGACGCTGCGCGAAGAGTGCGCCGATCCCCAGGTTCTTCAGAACGAAATCGCCCTGTCACCCGAGGCGGCGCTGCAGATCTCCGAATACGTCACCGATGGCCGGCGGGTCCTGGGCACGGTGCCCACGCAAAAGCGCGTCGTGCTGGAACGGTTCTTCGACGAAAGCGGCGGCACGCAGATGGTGCTTCACGCTCCCTTCGGCGGGAAGATCAACCGCGCG
>CAYSCF010000567.1:0-3470 GCA_964429305.1 uncultured Sandaracinaceae bacterium
GGCACGTCGCTGCTGACCGATCGTGATCGCATGACGATCGCCGACTCGGTGACGGCGGGCTTCCAGGCGGGCCGCATCGCGTTCGCGGCGGCGATCGCGACGCTCGCGCCGATGGCGTCGTCCACGAACCGCTTCGTCGCGACCGCCCCGACGGGCCTCCTCACCTTCGCGCACGACTACTTGCTCGAGCCGTCGGACGAGGCGGCCTTCGATCGCTACGGCACTCAGCTCTACGCCGCGCAGCTGCGGACGCTCGGCTGGGCGCCGCGCCGTGGCGTCACCGAGGACGGCGATCGACGCCTACTGCGTGCGGCGATCCTCACGTTCCTCGCGCTCGATGCACGTGACGCCGCCGTACGTCGCGAAGCGGCGCGTCGCGGTCAGGCCTACGTCGCGGGAGGCACGATCCACGCGGACGCGGTGCCGACCGATCTCGCCGAGCTCTGTCTCACCGTCGCGGCGCAAGAAGGCGACGCGGCGTTCCTCGACTCGCTCGTCACGATCCTGGGCACGACCGAGGACTCCGTCGTGCGCACCAACGTGCTGCGCGCGATCGCCAACGTCGACGACGACGCGCTCCGCCCGCGCGCGCTGGCGGTCTCGCTCGACTCGCACCTGCGCGTGAACGAGGTCTTCCGCCCGCTCGGCGGTCAGTTCGGTGATCCGGCCGGTCGTGCGGGTGCATGGACGTGGCTGCAGGCGAACTACGACACGCTGCGCGAGCGCATGGGCCCCGAGTACGCGGGCTATCTTCCGCTCGTGACGGCCGGCTTCTGCTCGCACGAGCAGGCGGAGGCCGTCCGCACGTTCTTCGCGCCGCGCATGGCCACCACCAGCGGCGGCCCACGCAACCTCGACGGCGCCGTCGAAGAGATCGAGCTCTGCGCCGCACGCGCCGACGCGCAGCGCGAGAGTGCCCGCACGTTCTTCCGAACCGCGCACCACTGACGGCGAGCGGCACGCGCGCGCACGATCGGCCTCTGGATTCGCTCAGTCCGGATCGCACGGGCCGTCGCACGCGTGCACGACCAGCCCATCGGGAGCGAAGAAGGCGTCCAGCTGATCGAGCGCACGCGGCAGCGCGCGTACGCCGTTGTGCGTCGGCGTGTCCGGCCCCGGATCGTGAGTGCCCGGCGGGATCGCCGCCACGCCAGGGAGCTGATAGACGGTGAGGCCCGAGTCGGACGAGCCCATCACCGGCGTCAGGCCGTAGGGCGTCACCACCGACGGAACGAGCAGCGGAATGCCGGCGGTCCGAGCCTCGTAGTACGACGCCGCGTTCGACACGGCGACGTCGCCGATCCCGATCTGCATCATGACGTGCTTGATGGGTGTGCCAGGAAGCGGGCTCGCGAGCAGGTGTGGCGCGTAGCTCGCGGCGTCGATCGGATCGAAGAGTGTGGCCGTCATCACGATCAAGAGATCACGCGCGAGCGCATCGTCGAAGGACGACTGGATGAGCGCGCCGAACGTGCGCCACGCGTCCGAGCGCGTGATGAAGAAGGTCCACGAGCCACCGCCCACGCCCAGCGCGAATCGATCCGTGTCCGTGGTGATGCCCGCGAGCGCGCCTCCGAGGATCGCGCCCATGCTGTTGCCGTAGAAGTACGGGCTCGCGGCCGCATACGCTGGCGCCATGCCCCCCGCGTCGACGGGAACCGAGAATGCATCGAGCGCCGCGCAAGACCCGCGGAACGAGCGCATCAGCCCGAGCGTGTTCGTGATCCCTTGATGCAGGCGTTCCGGCGTGGCGTCGAAATCGTCGAAGCGAGTCGTGAGCGTCGTGACGAGCCGACCGAGGTCTTCTTGGCTCATGCCCCACCAATCGGTCGCGACGACCACGAGGCCGAGCTGGTCGGCCGTCTGCGTCATCCAGTCGGAATCGATCTCGAAGCGCTGACCGAGGATGCCGTGGCCGTACACGACGAGGCGCCCAGGCGCGCTGCCGGCAGCCACCCGCGCGCGCACCGACTCCGGAACGATCGCGAGGAACGGCGCTTCGATGCGTCCGTTCTGCACGGGCGTTCCGTCCGCGCCGCGAGTCAGGCGCGCTTGGGTCGCGTCGCTGGGGCTCACGCCGACGAGGAAGGAGGGCATCGTGTAGGTACCCTCGATGCGGCGCCAGATGCCGGCGGACAACGTGTCGCCCGCGCGCGCGTCTTGTAGATGCGTGACGGTGCAGCCGAGCCCCGTCGGGCCGAGATCGGAGAGCGCGGCGTCGCGCATGGAGAGCAGATCGCGCGTGATCGACGCGTCGGTTCCCGTCTCGAACGACCACGCGGCGAGGAGCTCTTCGCGTGCCGCACCGGCGGCGGCGAGGATCGTGAAGACCTCTTCGAGCTCGGCACGACGCGCCTCGACGTCGGAGCCGGCAAGCGAGGTCCCATCGCGGAGCGCCGCGAAGAACGGCGATGGCGAGACCGCGCTACCGTCGGCGTGGCGCAGCCCGCGAATGCCCACGACGTAGCGTGCATGCTCTCGGAGGCGCGCAGCAGGACGAAGATAGAGTGGCGCACGGCTCGGATCCGTCGAGTCCCAGCCGTCGATCTCGGCGAAGTGCGCGACGCGCTGTCCCGTCTGCGCATCGACGATGATCGTCCGTGCGTCGGGCCCGAGCGACTGATCGATGTGGTCGGCATCGACCAAGAGCGAGGCGTCGATCACGCCAGGGAACGAGATGACCATCGCGGTGTTCGGGCTGAACCCATCCGCACGCGAGAACGGCGCGGGATCGACGTGCTGCCCGTGGTGATCGATCGGCATCGCCTCGCGCGGGATCGAGATACGCCGCCCCGTCGACGTCGAGGGATCGTCGACGAGGAAGTGGCTCGAAGGCCACGGAAGCAAGCACAGCGTGGGATCGATGTTCTCGCACGCGGGGTCGAACGCGATGCCGCCATCGGCTGGGCCGGCGTCCGAAGGCAGCGCCTGCGGCGTATCGCATGCGACGAGAGCGAGGACGGCGAGCGTCGCGACAGAACGTGCGAGGGCAGCGACCATTCACCGAGGATACGCCTGCCGATCCTGGGCGGGACTGCGCGCGATACAATCGCGTGCGGATGTCGATCGAAGGCAGCACATCGACGCTGCTCTTGAAGGTGGTCGTCGATGCGGGTCGCGCGCGGGGGCTCGACGTGGCCCGCGCGCTGACGCTCGCCGCGATCGACGTCGACGTGCTCGCCGATCCCGTCGCCCGCGTGCCGCGATCGGCGGGCCGTGCTCTCTGGGCCGAGCTCGCGCGTCAGAGCGCCGACGACGACTTCGGCCTGCACTTGGCCGTCCAGGAGACCGCGCACCGCGCGATGGGGGTGATCGAGTACGCGGCGCGCACGAGCGCGACCCTCGGTGATGCGTATGCGCGGGTCGCGGAGCTGCTTCGCCTCGCCATCGAGCCCGCCGAGGCGCGTTTCTTCGTCGAGCGATCGGTCGGCTGGCTCGAGTTCCGCGTCGGGGACCGCACGACGCTCGCC
>CAYSCF010000568.1:0-3457 GCA_964429305.1 uncultured Sandaracinaceae bacterium
CTCGCGCTGCTGCGCGCGCCATCGCATGCGCAGCGTCTCGCCGAGCCAGATCAGGAACACGACGGAGACGATCGGGACCATCGCCCACGCCACGCCGAAGTAATCGAGCACGTAGTAGACGACGACCGAGAAGATCGTCACCGCGAGAATGCGCATCGCGCGCCAGGCCCAGACGTTCTTCACCACGCGGAGCGAACCCTACCCGACTCGCGCACCAGTACGACAGCCCGGAACATCGATCCGGGTCGTCGGACGTGCGGGTGGGAGTCCGAGGCAGGGCCCGCGGCCCTTCCTCGGTGGGGCCCGCGCGGAGGGCACGAGCTTGCTCCGCAAGCGCCGTGCGAACGATGTGCTGGATTCACCGATTGCCAACGGGAGCGATGCCTCTTATCTCTGCGGCCGTGAACCGCACCGTCCTCGCCACGCTCGCCGCGCTCGCGCTCTTCGCGTGCGATCGGCAGGACACGACTGGTTTGCGCGAGTGGACGCCGGCCGATCATCAGCCACCCGAGGGCGAGACGAGCGATCGCACCGGCGCGCCGGACGAGATCGACGCGGACCCGGCGGTCACGGAAGCGCGGGCGGCGACGGCGCTCTTCGGATCGATGTGCGCGCAGTGTCACGGCGCGAGCGGTGCGGGAGACGGCCCCGGTCGACCGCCCGTCGCTCAGGTCCCGGACTTCCGGGTTGCGGAGTGGCAGGCCTCTCACACGGACGAAGAGCTCGCGCAGAGCATCGCCGAGGGTCGCGGCGGCTTCATGCCCGCATTCGGACGACAGCTCAGCCCCGAGGGCGTCGCGGCGCTCGTCCGACACGTGCGCAGGCTCGGCGCAGCGCCTGAAGCGCCCGCCCCGTGATCTGAGTACGACGCGTTTCCAGAACGAATCCCCAAGAAAAAACATTGGGGATCCACGAAGACGATTCGCGTACCCTACGCGCGGGCACGTCGGGCCGCGGTGAGCGCCGTCCCGGAGCGACGAGCAATGCCTTCGATGAAGAGCCCGCGAAGAAAGACAGAGGAAGCCTGATGAACCGATCGACCGTGCAGACGTTGCTGGCGCTTTCCCTCGCAGGTTGCTGCTTCGGCGGACACCCGGGAGGCACGCCGCCGCCGCCGGGCACGGGCGTCGTCCCGCCGGTCGGGGGCCCGTCGAGCACGCTGGCGCCGGGCTTCGCGCCGGATCCGATGCAGTTCAACGGCACCGCGGGCGGCCCCGTCTCGGCTGCGACGTTCTCGCCGGACTGCCGCGGCTACGTCGGTCTCACGCCGAACCACACGTTCACGCTCACGGCGCCGTTCAGCACGCTGCGCTTCACGGTGACGTCGAACGCGCAGGACACGACGATGGTCGTTCGATCGCCCAGCGGTCAGGTGTTCTGCAACGACGACACGAACGGGCTCAGCCCCGAGATCGTCAACTCGTTTCCCGCCGGCATCGTGCAGGTCTACATCGGCGTCTACAGCGCGGGCACGCCGGGCATGGGCTACACGATGGACGTGAGCCAGACCGGCTACGGGATGCCGACCGGCGTTCCGACCGGCCCGACGTCGCCGCTCGTCCTCGGACCGACGGGCATCCCGACGAGCTGCGGCATGTCGCCCGCCGCACCGGTCTACGGGCCGATCACGGTCGGCTCGAGCGTCGTGCTCGGTGGCCACACGCCGTGGACGGGACCGAACGGTCAGGGCGGCTTCGTCACGAGCGACACGAACTGGGCGCCCGACATGGGCCAGTACGTCGGCCAGCGCACGATCGTCACCTCGCTCGAGGGCGTGGACGACGCGGGCTGCCCGGTCGCCAAGGTCGCCGCCGACAACGGGTCGTTCTACTGGCGCATCGGCAGCATGAGCCTCTGAGCGATTTCTGAAACTTCGTGTGGCAAGCGGCAGTCGAGAGATCGGCTGCCGTTTTTGCTGGCGAACGGTCGTCGGGGCCGCGCGGACGGGAGCCAGGGTCGGAAGGAGTCGGCGAGTCCAAGCGTCATGAGCCAGGTGAAGGAAGCGGATGCGCTGAAGAGCCGCACGGCCGAGCTCGCGCGGGGCGTGCAGCGCTCGCTCGTGCTCTCGCGCACGATCTCGGAGATCGCATCGTGGTCGGCGCTGCTCGGCACGCTCGGGCTGATCGCGGCGCTCGTCATGCCGCTCTGGCCACGTTGGCCCTTCCTCGCGGCGCTCGTGATCGGGCCGATGGTCGGGCTCTGGCGCGCGCGTCGGCTGCGACCGGCGGAGAGCGACGTCGTCCACTACCTCGATCGCAAGCTCGGTGCGTCGGAGGCGCTCGTCACCGCCTGGGAGAGCGACGACGTGGGCCCGCTCGCGGATCGAACGCGTCGTCGCGCGGAGCAGGCGCTCGCCAAGGCGACACCGAAGGCCGTGCGTCCGCGCGTGGTGCGCGGTGATGCCTGGGCGCTGCCGATGGCGCTCGCGACGTTCCTCGCCGCCTGGCTCGTGCCGCATCCGCATCCGCGCGCGCAGGCGCCGGGCACCGATCGCGTCGCGTGGCACGACGACGGGACGCTGCAGCGCATCGAGCGACTGCCCGATCGCGCGACGGACGAAGAAGAGCGCCGACGTCTCGACGAGGCGGCACAAGAGGCGCGCGAGCTGCGCGAGCAGCTGGAAGGCGGCCTCGAGCGTCGCGAGGCGCTGGATCTGATCGCATCGCTCGAGCACGCGCTGCAAGAAGCGCATCGCTCGCCGACCGGCGAGGAGATGCGCGCGCAGGACGCGGCAGCCGAGGCGCTCGCAGCGGAGCCGGAGATGGCGAGCGCGGTGCGCGATCGCGACGCGGAGCGGCTCACGCAGGAGGCAGAGCGTGCGGCGGCGCGGCGCGAGGCGGCGGATCGCGAGCGCGCGCACGAGGCGCTCTCGTCGGCGGCGGATGCGGCGCGCGAGCAGGGAGACGAAGCGCTCGCGCAGTCGCTCGATCAGGCGGCGTCGTTGCTCGAGCAGCGCGCGGAGCAGGCCGAGCTGGCGCGCGAGCTCGCGGAGGCGATGCCGGAGCTCGCGGAGGGGCTCACGCAGGGGCTCGATCAGCTCCAGCGCGATGGCGATGCGAGCGCGCTCACGCGCGAGATGACGGACGCGATGCGCGATGCGTGGAGCCGGCTCTCGCCGGAAGAGCGACAGCGTCTCGCGGATGCGCTGCGCAACGCGCCCGCGAGCACGAACGACGCGCCGCAGAGCGATGACGGAAGCGACTCGAGCCAGCCGATGAGCGCCGACGAGATGGAGGCGGCGCTGCGCGAGGCGCTCGAGCATCTCGACGAGCTGCAGACGCAGGTCGGGCAGAGCGGGCAAGGGATGCCGATGCCGCAGCAAGGGCAAGGACAAGGGCAAGGACAAGGGCAAGGGCAAGGGCAAGGACAAGGGAAAGGGCAAGGGCAAGGACAAGGACAAGGGCAAGGACAAGGGCAAGGACAAGGACAAGGACAAGCGGAAGAAGGAGAAGAGCGA
>CAYSCF010000569.1:0-3454 GCA_964429305.1 uncultured Sandaracinaceae bacterium
TTTGGTGGCGCTCGCCGGCGACGAGAAGCGAACGTGGGAGCGCAAGGCGCTCTTCTTCAACTACGCCCGCTCCACGTCGTAGCGCGTGGAACGACACGCGCTCAGCTCCCCGCGACGCGCGCGTGCATTCCCGCCGCAACCTCTACGACACGCCGTTCGAGCTGCCATGGCTCTCGCGCACAGAGCACGCCGCCGATGCGATCCATCTCGGCGATGCAGCGATTGCACGGCGTGCAGCGCGACGGGGCTGCGTCTCCGCGTGACCATCGCGCGATCAGATCGGGCTCGGCGAGGAGCGCACGGCCCATCACCGCGAGCTCGAAGCCTTCGCGCATCGCGGTGGTGACGCCGTCGAGCGACGTGATCCCGCCGAGCAGGCCGAGCGGGAGCTTCACCGCGCGACGCACCTGCCTCGCTCGATCGAGGAAGAAGAGTGGCGTGAACGGGACTGCGCCGACGAAGACGGGCCCGAAGAGTCGGAGCGCAATCTTCATCGCCGGGTCCTCTTCGACCTCGATCATCTCGGCGAGGGGGCGCTCGCCGCGCAGCAGAAAGAACGCCGAGTGGCTCACGAGGCCGCCCGAGAGGACGAGCGCGCTCGCACCATGCAGCTCGAGCGCGCGCGCGATCTCGACCGCTTCTTCCACGTGCAGACCGCCACGCACGCCATCGTCGAGGTTGGTCTTGATCACGATCGGGTAGCTCGCGCCGAGCGCGGCTCTCACCGCATCGAGCACACGGAGTGGAAGGCGCATGCGGTTGGTGAGGCTGCCGCCATACGCGTCGCGGCGTCGATTGAGCTTGGGGCTGAGGAATTGGCTCAGCAGGTAGCCGTGCCCGAAGTGCAGCTCGATCGCGTCGAACCCGCTCTCGCGCGCCCGCACCGAGGCGTGCACGAAGTCGTGCTCGGTCGCGTCCATGTCGGCCTCGCTCATCGGGCGCACGCGCGGCATGCCCTTCATGAGGCCGTAGGCGTTGAGCGCGCCCGACGGGCCGCGCGGGCCACCGAGGGACTTGCGTGCGGGGTCCTTGGTGAAGCCGCCCGAGTGACCGAGCTGGAGCGATGCGGCAGCGCCCTCCGCATGGACCGCGTCGGTGAGCGCGCGAAACGGGGCGACGGCGCGATCGCTCATGACGAGCTGCGCACCGAACGTACGCGCGCTCTCGGAGACGGCGCAGTACGCGACCGTGGTCATCCCGACGCCGCCGCGTGCGAGCTCGCGGTGATGGCGGAGCAACGTCGCGGCGGGCACGCCATCGATCGTCATGCCCTCGTACGTCGCGGTCTTCACGATCCGGTTCCGCAGCGTCAGTGGGCCGAGCGTGAGAGGCGTCTGCCACGTGGCCGAGTCGATCGACATGGGCTGCTGTTATCACGCCCGCGAACGTCTTTCAGAGCCCGATGTTCGTTTCGAGCTCACGCTCTCGCGCGCGTACGTACTTCTCGCGCTGACGCGCCGAGGCCGACCGCGAGCACCACGTGCCACCGCGACGTGACGCTCGGCTCTGGATCGGGAACACCAGCAGCGCGCCGCGCGCTTCGACCGCACGCTGCTGGCTCGTCCGCCGCGTCATGCGTCAGGGGATGATGTTCATACACTGGGTGCTACACGCGAATGCCACCGTCGTGCACGAGCGCGGATCGAGGCACATGTCGCACTGATTCGCCTGATCGCCGTGGCCACCGTCGCCGTGCACGTAGTTCTCGCAGCGCGAGCGGCACGCGCCGGTGTCGTAGGCCGAGTCGTAGCAATCACGGTAGCGGTTGCAGATGTCGTTGCAGTCGACGCTCTGGTCGATCGCCTGGATCGGATCGCTGCATCCGGTCCCAGCGAGAGCGGCGACGGAAGCGAAGAAGACGAAGATGGTGCTGCGCATGAGTGACCCTCTCGCGGAACGACTCGATGCAAGATTGCTCGATGATCCTCCGCGCTGTGCTCGGCGACTCCGCAAGCGCGATGCCACCGTGCCGTGTCGCTCCTCGGGCCCGAAAGCCGCCGTGATGTTCGCTGCGTAGCGTCGGTGACGATGCGCGAACGCCGCGACCGAGCGCATGCGCTCGATCGCCGCGAAGGACGATTCTTCAGCGTGCCCTGGCGACGAACGCTCGACGATGCGCGCGCACCGCGCTGCGACACTCGAGCGTGACGTGGGGCCCGACCGCCACGGCGGAGAGCGTCACACGTGCGGCGTCGCGACGCTCGGTCGGCTCGCACTCGGGATCGTCGCAACACGAGACGCTCGCGATGCGGATGGGAGCGCCCGCCGGTCCACGGCAGGTGAGGTGGCGCATCACGAAGATCGCGCGCGACGAGTGCTCTGCATCCCGCTCGCCGGAGACGTCGCAGCGCCAGCCCGGGATCGCGTCGAACTGGATCGCGTCGGGGCCGAGCGCGACGGATCGCTCCTCGCCACGCGCGGAGGCGATCACCAACGAGTACGCGATCGCGTCAACGTCTTGAGCACGCGTGACGCGCGCGTCGGCTCCCAGGACGATCCCGAGCACGACGAGCACGGCCGAGAAGCGCACGCGCGCACTCTGCCACGCGCCACGCGATGCGCTCGACGAAGGTTCACCCCGCGGGGTGATTGACGGTCGTCGACGCTGGCGGTTCCATCGAAGCGATGACGGGATGGGTCGAGACGTTCGGGCTGCTCTACGTGGCGAACGTCGTGACGTGGTCGATCGTGTCCGGGCTCGTGTGGGGACTGACGCGCGTCTTCCGTGACGGCGCCGAGAGGCAGCGCGTCGAGCGCGAGCTGCCGCCGGGCGCGCAGTCGAAGGAAGCGCTCGTCTACACGCTGACGCGATCGCTCGTCGGGCTCACCGTCGTGCAGACGGTGATCTTCTCGCTCGTGCCGTCGACGGCCAGCGGGTCCGCGACGGTGGGGGCGCTCGCACTGCAGGTCTTGCTCGCGATGCTCGTATTCGACTTCGCGTTCTATGCGAGCCATCGGCTGCTGCATCAGCCGTGGCTCTGGGCGCTTCACGACAAGCACCACACGTATCGGATCGTGGACCTCTGGGTGCGCAACTCCGAGCACGTGGGGCAGGTGTTCGTCGTCGCGCTCTTCGCGTCGCCGGTGAGCCTGATCCTCACGGACGACGTCGCGAAGGTCGTCTACTTCCTGTTCTCGACGACGTGGAACGTGCTGCAGCACTGCGGCCACGAGGTGTTCCCGCGCTGGCGCTGGCTCTCGCGCTTGGTCGTCACGCCGACGCACCACTCGATGCACCACACCGAGCGCGACTGCAACTTCGGCTACTTCTTCCCGTTCTGGGACGACCTGCTCGGCACGACGCATCCGGCGTACCGCGAGCGATTTCTCCGCGGTCGTGAGGCCACGGAGATGGCGGCAGGAATGCCAGCAGAGTGAATGCGCCGCGCGGAGCGCGAACGCTCCGCTGGAAGCCGCCTCGGAGATTTGAACTCCGGACCTACGGTTTACGAAA
>CAYSCF010000570.1:0-3453 GCA_964429305.1 uncultured Sandaracinaceae bacterium
CGAGCTTGGCGCGATCGAGAGCCCGGACGGGTCGCGGCTCTCCCAGCCATACGAGGACGCCCTGACCGCCTTCGCGGCGGAGATGCACGCGGTGGTCCGCACGGTCGTAGGCGGCGAGCCCCCGGTCAGCGCGTGAGAAGCGCCGAGCGAGACCTGTAGCTTGTCGCCGATCAGCGACCTCGCACAGCGCCGACAGTTCCTCACTGACGAGCAGTGGGAGCGCACGCATCCGACGTGGAAGGCCCTGCGGCCGCGTCGCAACTTCAACGAGTTCGATCTCAACGACGAGACGCGCGCGGGATACGCAGCGCGTGTCGCGGTGCCTGAGGAAGTCGCCGAGCAGTGGCTCTACGTGCACTACTTCAACAGCAACACGGTCGACAATTACGGCTGGATCGACCACTCGCGCGTGACGTACGAGCGCGAGTTGTGGCCCATCGAGCGCCTCGTCGATCTGCGCATCGTCGTCGCGTTCCGCGAGTTCGTGGACGAGCGACGAGCGCACATGACGAGCCTCGACCGGTTCTGCTGCGTGGCGAAGGACGCCGCTCATTGGCGGAAGGACGGAACGTGGCGCGTGCCGCCCGTGGTGCTCGATGCCGAGGGGTTCGGTACCCCGCCGGCATGGGCCGACGTGCGCGGGCGGTTTCAGCTGATCGAGGGTCATAGCCGGATCGGCTATCTCCGTGGTCTGTTCGACGCCGGGGCCACGCAACTCGCAAACGAGCACGCGGTGTATGTCCTGCGTGTCACCGATCGCGTCGTCGACATCCGACGCGCCCGACGAAGGACGCCCGGCTATCGGTTACGTGTCGGACGACCCGTCGGCGCAGGCTCAGCTCCGCGGATCGGCGATGCGTTCGCCCGAGAGCACGAAGTGCAGTTCGAGCACAGTCTCGATCGCGATTCAGAGCACCCGATCGTCGAAGCTGAAGCCGTTCATCGCGTTGCCATGGACGCGCTTTTCGTAGCCATCGGCGGGTCGTGCAAGACGGTGCCCCACGAGCAAGCTCGCGAGCGGCGCGTGCTCGGGCACAACGACGGCATCGCCGATCTGCACTCGCTCGCTTGTGATGAGATTCCCCGGGGTGTGTGCCATCAGCCAACGAACGTCCCAGCGCTTCGTCCGCGGGTCGCCCTCGTGCAGCACGCTCTCGAGGTCGATGTGGTCGATGTCGATGCGCTGGAAGCCGTCGTGCGCGATGTAGCCGCTCGCGACGGGACGCTCCACGAGGAGCGCCGGTAGCGCGACGGCTGCGGTCGCGAAGAGCTGGCGCAGTAGGGCGAGTTGCGTCGCGTCGACGTCGACGAGCACACGACAAACGCCACGAAAGAAGTGATCGACCGGCCGACACGCGAGGCGCGCGATCATCGGAACCGCCGCGTCGTCCAGCGCGTCGAGGGAGAAGCGAATCGCCTCGGTGACCGCGTCGCGTTGTTCCTCGTCGAAGGCGTCGATGGTGGCCTCGCCACTAGCCACGAGCTGCAGCAATCCGGATGCGACCTCCAGCACTCGTGCGTGGCTTCGGCTCTTCCGACCGTGCTCCAGTTCGTCGACGACCCGCTTCGCGAACGACTCTAGCTGCTCGATGCGATGCGCAAGGTCGGGCACGCGCCGGGCCGCGTCGTGTGTGGCTTCGGTCTCGGCCGCGCCGAGTTCGGCGTCTGCACTCAGAGCGTCTGCGACACCTGCGATCGCGCCAACGAGCGCGCCCCCGGCCGCGCCTGTGGCAGCGGCGCCAGGGCCGCCGATCGCGCTCGACGCACCACCGACGAGGCCACCATTGATTGCGCCCTCGATGAGCCTTCCGATTACCCCGCGGGCACGCCCCCGTTGCGGCTCGTCGCTGTCGTTACTCGCCATAAGTGCGTACCGTATCGCGCGCCCACGCGATCGAATGCGCCAGCCACTCGGCCCACGCATCCGGCGCCGCACGAACGAGCGCTCCTAGATTGCTCGGCGTCATCTCGCCGAGGCGTGGTTCCTCTACGCAGTGCACCCGGGATCCGAGCTCGCGTGGGCATGCTCTCGAACGGCTCGGAGGTCCGGGACGGCGCGTGTGCGCGGAGCAGCTCGCGGCGCACGTCATCGGCCCCGTCCTGTTGCCCCACCATTGCCCCAACAGCGGTGCCGGAGGGTGTCGAGCGAGGTCGTCGAGTGTCGTGGCCGCGGCGTGGAACCACGCGAGAGATCGGCGGAAACACGCACCCGGATTGAGGTTTCGGGAAACGCTCCCGCGTGATTTCAAAACCGCTGCCTTAGACCACTCGGCCACTCCTCCCGGAGCGGGGCGAACCCTAGCAACTCTCGAGGGGCTCGCGCACGGGCCTCGGTGACTCACCCCGGCGGGGTGAGTCTCGGGCGCGCGGTTCCAGCGCGAGCGGCGTGCTTCACCCCGAGAGGTGAATCGCGCCAGAAACCACGGGCAAACATTTGACCCGAGCGCGATCGGAGCCGATCTTGAGCGTGAGATTGGATGGAGGAGGAGAATCGACTCTCGCGGATGCCGCCGTCGCGGATTCTGATCGTCGAGGACGATCCCTTGCTGCGGAAAGTGTTCGTGAGGATGCTCCGGGGCGCCGGCCACGAGGTGGTGGAGGCCGCCAATGGCGTGCTGGCGCTTGAGGCGCTCGACGAGCACTCGTTCGACGCGATCATCACCGACATCGGGATGCCGCAGCTCTCGGGCACCGAGCTACTTCGAGCCGTGCGTCAGACCGACCTCGACGTTCCCGTCGTGATGGTGACTGGCGATCCTTCGCTCGAGAGCGTGACCCAAGCGATCGAGTACGGTGCGCTCGACTACCTCGTGAAGCCAGTGGCGATGCAGCTGCTGCGTGAGAAGGTCGCGCGCGCGATCCGGCTCGGCCACCTCGCTCGCTGCAAGCGCGAGGCGATGCATGCCGCCGGCGACGGGCTGGGACCGGGCGACCGTGCGGGGCTGGAGGCGACGTTCACGCGTGCCATGCGGACGCTTCGCTCGGCGTTCCAGCCGATCGTGCGCACGGACGGAACGACGTTCGGGCACGAGGCGTTCTTGCGGAGCAACGATCCGGACCTTCCTCTTCCGGGCGTCGTGGTCGACGCCGCGCAGAAGCTCGGGAGGCTCGGGGAGCTCGGCCGGCGCATGCGCGCGCTCGCGACGGCGCCCGTCGCCGCGAGCGAGGACAGCGGCGACTTGTTCGTGAACCTCCATCCGCGCGACCTCTTCGACCCCGAGCTCTTGGCTGCCGGCTCACCGCTGCTCGGGATCGCGTCGCGAGTGGTGCTCGAGATCACCGAGCGGGCGCCGCTCGACCACATGGGTGACGTGCGCAGCCGCGTCAGCGAGCTGCGCGAGCGGGGCTTTCGTCTCGCGGTCGACGATCTGGGCGCCGGATACGCCGGCCTCACGTCGTTTGCGATGCTCTCACCGGAGATCGCGAAGCTCGACCTCACGCTCGTGCGCGGTA
>CAYSCF010000571.1:0-3452 GCA_964429305.1 uncultured Sandaracinaceae bacterium
ATGGCCGCCCTGCTCTTCTCGAACCAGCGCTCGCTGACGCGCACGACGCTCGAGTCGCTCGCGGTGACGATCGGTCTCGATCTGCCGCGCTTCCGGCGTGCGCTCGACCAGAGCGCGCACGAGGACGCGATCGCGCACGACGAAGCGCTCGGCGATCAGATGGCGGCCGAAGGCACGCCGACGTTCTACGTGAACGGAGAGCTGATGATCGGCGCGCAGCCGCTCGCGAGCTTCGTGCACGCCGTCGAGCGCGCTCGCGCCCGCGCCCAGGCCGCGCTCGATGCAGGCGCGCCGCGCGATCGGCTGTACGAGACGATGCTCGCGCACGCGCGCACGCGATCGAGCAGCGATGCCGAGACGATGCCGCCCGCGCCCGACGTGCACTTCGCCGACGTCGCCGTGCCGAGCGATGCGCCCGTGATCGGCACCGAGCGTCGCCACACGACGGTGCAGGTCTTCGTCGATCTCGGATCGACGTATGCGAGCGGTCTCGGCGCGCTCGTCGATCGCATCGCCGCCGATCCGGTGCGTGCGACGCGCGTCGCGCTGCGCCTGGTGCCACGCGAAGCGAGCGCGCGAACGGCGTCGGAGGCGGTCTTCGCGGTGCAGGCCGCCTCGAGCCCGGAGCTCGCGTTCCGGTTCGCGCTGGAGGTCGCGCGCACGCCGAGCGATCTCTCCGTGACGCATCTCGCGGAGGTCGCGACGCGAATCGCGCACGTGCCGGCGGCCACGCTGCGCGCCGCGCTCGAGGCGCACACCCATCGCGATCGCGTCGACGTCGACCGGCGCGCGCTGCACGGCGCCTCGCTCGGTGGTGCGCCCGTCGTCGTGCTCGCGGGCCGTCGCGGCGTCTGGGGCGCGCCGACGTTCGACGTGCTCGCGCAGGCGATCGACGCCGCGATGGCGAATCCCGACGAAGGCCGACCAGCGGCTCCGGCCGACGTGGCACACGCCCCGGCCGGCGCGCGCTCGGTGTCGGGCGGCGGCGCGTGGATCACCGAGCACGCGAGCGAAGGCGCGAGCGCGCAGACGGCGGTGCTCGCGCGCATCGCATCGTGGGACACGCACGGGATCGTGCTCGACGGAACGTCGGGGCCGCCGGTCGCGCTGCGTCTCTCGGGGCTGGAGGCGCCGCTGCGCGAAGCACTGACGGGCATCCAGCGCGGCGAGATCCGCCGCATCTGGCTCCCGGGGCCGCGCGTGCTCTACGTCGAGGCCGTCGACGTCGAGTAGCTCACGGGAAGATCAGATAGCCCGCGGCGCTGATGAAGAAGTTGAGCACGATGACCGCGAGCGACGAGCTCACCACCGCGTTCGTCGTCGCCCAGCCCACGCCCTCGCTGCCGCCGAACGTCGTCAGCCCCGCGCGCGCGCTCACGATCGGGATCGCCGCGCCGTAGGCGAGCATCTTCACGAGACCAACCGTGATGTCCCCGGCATCGACGAGCGAGAAGTTCGCGAACGTCGCGAAGTTCACCTCGAACACGACGTTGGCCGTGATCATCCCCGCGACGAACGCGACGAAGGCCGCCCAGATCAAGAGCGCGAACGTCATCACCACGCTCGCGAGGAAGCGCGGCACCACGAGATAGTCGATCGGATCGGCGGCGCACATGCGCATCGCATCGACCTGATCGGTCACGACCATCGAGCCGAGCTCGGCGGCGATGCCGGCGCCCACGCGCGTCGCGAGCATCATCGCACCGATCGACGCCGCGAGATCGCGCACGAGGATCTCGGCGAACGTCGGTCCGAGCATCGTGAGATCCGGGACGATGCGCATCGCCTGCATCGCCGCCTGGAACACCAGGATCATCCCGATGAAGCCCATCGTCACCGTGATGAAGAAGAGGCTGCGATTGCCGATCTGGTAGGCCTGCTCGAAGAACGCGCGCCGATCGCGCTTGCCCGTGACCGCGAGCCGACACGTCAGCACCAGCATCGCGAGCAGCGCGCGGATCTCGCGCGCGAGCGCGAGCGGCCCCGAGCCGAGCGTCTCGAGGAAGCGCTCCATCAGCCGAGAAGATAGGTGAAGAAGTAGTCGAGGATGAAGATGCCGCTCGCAGCCGCGACGACCGCGGCGTTCACGGCACGTCCCACGCCGGGCGCGCCGCCCCTCACGGTCAGACCGAAGTGGCAGCTGGTGATCGCGATCATCGCGCCGAACACGACGCTCTTGATGAGCCCCGTCATCACGTCCCACGTGTCGAGCAGCGTCACGAACGAGTTGATGAAGCTGCGCGGGTCGACGTCGAGCAGCGCCTTGGCCGCCATGATCGCGCCGCCGATCGCGACGACGTCGCCGATGATCGTGAGGATGAAGAGCATCGACACCATGGCGAGCACGCGCGGCATCACCAGATACGAGAGCGGATCGATCGCGAGCGCGCGCAGCCCGTCGATCTGATCGGTGACGACCATCGTGCCGAGCTCGGCCGTGTTGTTCGCGCCCACGCGGCCCGAGAACATCAGCGCGATCAGCAGCGGGCCGACCTCGCGCAGCGTCGCGAACCCCGCGCCCCAGCCGACGACCTCCTTCGCGTTGAAGCGCGTCACGAGCGGCGCCGCCTGGATGACCATGATCGCGCCCGTGAAGATCGCGGTGACCGCGACGATGCCGACGGAGCGCACGCCCATCTTGTGCAGGTTGCGAACGAGCTCGAAGCGGTCGACGCGCGGCGGGATCACGCGCGCGAGCAAGCGTCCCGCGAGCACCGCCATCCCGCCGACTTGTTCGGCGATGCTCAGCACCCTCGTTCCGATCACCGCGAAGGGTGCGGCCAGCGCGGGCTGCGATCGGGCCTCGGACATCGCGCGCAGCATATCCCACCCGTCCGGAGCAATCCGCGCTTGCGAAACCCGCCTTCCGTGGCAGTTCTCGGCGCTTCGCTCGGGGCCTCGTCGGGGGGCCGTCCTGGCGGAGACTCTTGTTCAGTGGTCGTCTCCGCGCCTACGCTCGTAGGTGCTCACGCTTGCCCTTTCCCTCCTCTCGCCGTTGCGCCGAGGTGTCGTGATGTCTCGTCTTCTTCGTCGCGCTGGCTTCGTCCTCGTCGTGCTCGCCGTCTCGCTCGGCTGCGCGACCTTCGACGAGACGCGCGTTCCCGCCGACGATCAGACGCTCGGTCAGGAGATCGTGCGCACGTTCTGCGAGCGCATGGCAGCGGATGCCTTCCCGAACGACGTGTCGGGCTTGCGATGGAAGCCGGTGTGCCGCGCCGAGGTCCCGCCGCCCGACGACGCGCCGCCTCGGCTCGTCACGTTGATGCACAACCGCGATCGCCTCGCGGCCGCGCTCGACGCCACGATCCCAGAGGACACGCACGACGATCTCGGCCTGTTCCTCGGCGACATGCTGCCTTTCTACGATCCGCCGCGCGAGCGACTGCCGACGAACACGCGCTTGCTCGCGTCGCTGATCGAGACCGTGTCGGCGAACGACGACGCGCTCTCCG
>CAYSCF010000572.1:0-3446 GCA_964429305.1 uncultured Sandaracinaceae bacterium
CACATGGTTGGCATCGACAGCATAAGCAACATTGGCTGCCGCGCCCCAGCCTGCAAACGAGAACTGATAGCCGGTTTCGAAATCGACCTCGCGTCCCGAAGGTTCGAGCGAAGCCAGCGTCTTGCCCATGATCACGCCGCCGGTCGTCCAGTCGCGTCCGACGCCGGAGACGAGTGTCAGCGAGCACTGCTCGGCGCGCAGCCTCTGCATCGAGACGCACATGTGCTTCGGCCTCGGGACGCCGACGTCCGTCGACCACGTGCTCGGCGACTGCGACGCGGCGGGCGCGTGCCCCGGCGGCGGGACGTGTCAGTCCGACTTCGTGTGCGTGCCGGGGACGGTCAGCACCGATGCAGGCCACGACGCCAGCATCGATGGCGGTGTGGTGCCCGAGCACGTGACCGCGTGCGCTTGCCGCGCGGGCAGCGCCGGTGGCGGCGGCCTCGCGATTCTCGGTGCGCTGGCGATCGTGGCGACGCTCGCGCGCCGTCGTTCTATTCGGTGATCCCGCGCCGCAGCCGATCGTCGGCGTGCTGCGCGAGCGAGGCCATGCGCGCGCGGACCTCGGCCGGCACGCTCTCGGCGAGCACGATGCGATAGGCGCCGTCCTCTCCGCGGTGCATGACGATCTCGACGCCCTGGCGCGGAACGATCGTGGCGCGATCACCGTGGAGCGCGATCTCCAGCTCGTCACGTCCCGCGGCGAGCGCGCCGAACACGAAGCCCGCAGCGCCCTCGGAGGCTGCGCCCGCGGTGCCGGAGGTGGGGCCCATGTCTTCGAAGCACTCGCGGAACGTGCTGCGGCTCTGGATCTCGAAACGATCGTGGCCCGCCATCCGCTCGCGGATCTGTTCCTGCGTCGCGTCGGCCAGGCCATACGAGCCCATGAGGGTGCGAACGGTGTGCTCGGGCGTCGAGAATCGCGCGTCGGTGGTGCGCGTGGCGCCGTCGCAAGCGCCGAGGACCGCAGCCATCACGGAGGCACAGAGAAACAGACGCATCCGATCTCGCTAACCGAGACCGGATCGTCTGTCCAGTTACCTACCGATTAGGGCGTCATGGTCGTCGTGGTCGTGGTCGACGTCGAGCCGTCCGACGCGGCGCTGCAGCTCGCGCTGCCGTCGGCCGGGTGCGTGTGCGTGTCGGACGCCGAGCACGACGTCGCGCCCGTTCCGCTGCACGAAGCCGCGCCGCCCGAGGTCGTCGACGACGTGGAGGTCTCGGTCGTCGACGAGGTGCCGCTGCCGCTGCCGCCGCCGCCACAGGCCGACAGACCGAGAAGGGCCGTGGCCGCGATCGCGAGAGATGCCTTCGTATTCATGTGTGCTTCTTTTCCCCGTTGTGAGCCGCGACGTGCGGCGGCGCGCATCGTACACGCGGTTGCCGTTGACGTGGTTCGGCGTGTGCTTACTTTCGATCCCGCCGACGACGCCAGGAACACGACGCGCTGCCGAGGGGCTCGCGCGGGAAACGAGGCGACAAGGCAGGAGTTCCAGCATGCGTCTCGACCGTCTCACCACCAAGACGCGCGAAGGCTTCGCGGCGGCCCAGCAGCTCGCCAACGAGCTCGGCAATCCGGAGCTGTACCCGGAGCACCTCGCGCTCGCCCTGCTCGTCCAAGAAGGCGGCGTCGCTGCCCCGATCGTGCAGAAGGCGGGCGCCGATCCGAAGGCGCTGATCGAAGCGCTCCGCAAGCGCCTCGCCGAGATGCCGAAGGTCAAGGGAGGCTCGGAGGCCGCGCTCAACCGCCGCTCGCGTCAGCTGCTGACCGATGCGTGGAGCGAGACGGAGGCGATGAAGGACGAGTACACGTCCGCCGAGCACGTCTTGCTCGCCGCCACCAAGCACAAGGATGACGACCTCAACAAGCTGCTCGCGCAGCGCGGCGTCACGCGCGAGAAGTTGCTCGATGCGATCCGCGAGGTCCGCGGCAGCCAGCGCATCACCGATACGGAGCCCGAGGGGAAGTTCCAGGCGCTCGAGAAGTACACGCGCGACCTCACGAAGATGGCGCGCGCCGGCAAGATCGATCCGGTCATCGGCCGTGACGAAGAGATCCGTCGCGTGATGCAGGTGCTCGCGCGCCGCACGAAGAACAATCCGGTGCTCATCGGCGAGCCCGGTGTCGGCAAGACGGCGATCGTCGAAGGCATCGCGCACCGTATCGTGCAGGGTGACGTGCCCGAGTCGCTGAAGGACAAGCGCCTACTCGCGCTCGATCTCGGCGCGCTCGTCGCAGGCACCAAGTTCCGCGGCGAGTTCGAGGACCGGCTCAAGGCCGTGCTCAAGGAGATCGAGAGCAGCGAAGGCGCGATCATCCTCTTCATCGACGAGCTGCACACGATCATGGGCGCCGGCGCCGGCGAAGGCGCGATGGACGCGAGCAACATGCTCAAGCCCGCGCTCGCGCGTGGCGAGCTGCGCTGCATCGGCGCGACGACGCTCGACGAGTACCGCAAGCACATCGAGAAGGACGCTGCGTTCGCGCGCCGCTTCCAGCCGACGTTCGTCGGTCAGCCGAGCGTGCCGGACACGATCGCGATCTTGCGCGGCCTCAAGGAGCGCTACGAGGTCCACCACGGTATCCGCATCCAGGACGCGGCGATCGTCGCGGCCGCGACCTTGAGCGACCGCTACATCACGGATCGATTCCTTCCCGACAAGGCGATCGATCTCGTCGACGAAGCGGCCTCGCGGCTCAAGATGGAGATCGAGTCGCTCCCGAGCGAGATCGATCAGGTCGAGCGGCGTCTCGTCTCGCTCGAGGTCGAGAAGCAGGCGCTCAAGAAGGAGAGCGATGCGGCGAGCAAGAAGCGCCTCGTGGCGCTCGAGACCGAGCTGAGCGACCTGCAGGGCAAGCGCACGGCGATGCGCGCGCAGTGGCTCCGCGAGAAGGAGCTCATCGCGGCGATTCGCGCGCAGAAGGCCAAGATCGAGACGCTCGGTCAGGACCTCGAGCGCTCGATGCGCACGCGCGACTACGACTCGGTCGGTCGCATCAAGAACGGCGAGCTGCCGGCCGCGGAGGCTGCGCTCGGCAAGGCGCAGAACGATCTGACGGCGGCGCAGGCCAACGGCGGCTTCCTCAACGAGGAGGTCACGGACGAGGACATCGCGGCGGTCGTGTCGAAGTGGACCGGCATCCCGGTGAACAAGATGCTCGAGAGCGAGCGCGACAAGCTCCTCCAGATGGAGAAGAACCTCGAGGGCCGCGTCATCGGCCAGCACGAGGCGCTGGTCGCCGTCGCGAACGCGGTGCGCCGCTCGCGTGCGGGTCTCGGCGATCCGAACCGTCCGATCGGCAGCTTCCTCTTCCTCGGCCCGACGGGCGTCGGCAAGACCGAGCTCGCGCGCGCGCTCGCGCTCCTGATGTTCGACGACGAGCGCGCGATGGTGCGCATCGACATGTCGGAGTACGGCGAGCGGCACAACGTGTCGCGGCTGAT
>CAYSCF010000573.1:0-3433 GCA_964429305.1 uncultured Sandaracinaceae bacterium
GCATGAGCCAGTACCCGCTCATCCCGGTCGGCGACCCGCGTCTGGCGGACTCGCTCCACCACGAGGTCGTCTGATGGATTGGCGTCTGAGGAGCTCCGAACATGTCGGATGACGAAAAGGTCGAGCTCGTACGTGACTCGCACGGTCGCCTGAAGGGCGACGAGACCCCGCCGCAGAACGGAATCATCTTCGCCGCGGCGATCATGAGCATCGTGACGCTCTTCAGCCTGAAGTACGTCTTCGACTCGTACCTCGACGCGAGCAACATCAACGTGCGTCGCGTGCACATCTCGGAGAGCCACGCGAGCGAGGTGCTCGTCGAGTACCGCGCGCACGCGGCCGACGAGCTGCGCGAAGGTCAGATGCCCATCGCCGAAGCGATGACGCAGTTCGCGACGCGCCCGCGCGATTCGTTCCCGCAGATCCGTCCGGTCAGCGGCGACACGAACACCGGCCCGCGTCTGGGTTGGTCGGCGATGCCCGTCGTCGCTGGTGAGCCGGCGCCGCATGCGCAGGCCGAAGCGGCTGCTGCTCCCGCCGAGGCTCCTGCGCCCGCGGAAGCTCCCGGCATCATCGAAGGGGCCCAGCCCTGATGAGCCTCGCCCTCGGCGCACTGGCCTCCTTCTCGAGGGCTTCGTCCTCGAGCACGGTCGTGCTCGCGGGCGGGCTCGCGTTCGCGGGCGCGTGGGGTGCCGTTTCCTTCGCGTCGGCGCAGCAGCCGGTCACGCGGCCGGAGATCGCTCCCGGCACGGGTGGTCGCGAGATGGCGCTCCAAGGCGTGGGCGTCGACGAGCGCTTCGACGTCGCCGTGCCGCGCGATGCGACGTTCCGTGATCACACGGGTCGTGTCGTGCAGCTCGGAGAGATCGTCGACGGTACGCGCCCGGTCATCCTGCAGTTCGTCTACTACTCCTGCGCGACCGTCTGCGACCTCGCGATGAGCAACCTCGCGACCACGCTCGTGCAGCAGCCGTGGACCGTCGGCACCGACTTCGACGTCATCACCGTCAGCATGGACCCGCACGACTCCATGTCCGACATGGCCGCGGCGCGCGGGCGCTTGCTCGGACGCTACGGCCGAACCGAGGCCGAGCACGGCTGGCACTTCCTGCTGGGCGACGAAGCGCAGATCGCGCGCCTCGCCGACGCGGTCGGCTATCGCTTCCACTGGGACGAGCCTTCGCAGCAGTTCGCGCACCCCGCCGTCCTCATGGTCCTGCAGGACTCCGGCGCGGTCGGCCGCTACCTCTACGGGCTCGAGGTGCCGGCGGACGACGTGCGGCTCGGTCTGCTCGAGGCCGCGCAGAACCATTCCATGACGACGACGGAGCGCGTGCTCTCGTTCTGCTTCCGCTACGACCAGCACGACGGGCGCTACGTCCTCGCGGCGTGGAACATCATGCGCGGCGGCGGCGCGCTCACGGTGCTCCTGCTCGGCGGCTTCCTCCTCACCTACTGGCTCCGAGAGCGGCGCAAGAACGCCCGCGCCTCCGAGACACCTGTCTCTCCGACACTGGCCTCCACGGCATCGACGTCCTCCGCGACCGGCGGCTGAAAGACACTCATGCAGACCCAGACCACACCCAGCTTCCAGCTCCCCGCGCAGCTCTCGACGATCGCGCCGGAGATCGACTGGCTCTACGATTTCATCTCGGTCGTCAGCCTGATCTTCTTCGTCGGCATCGTCGGCGCGATGGTCTACTTCATGATCGTCTACCGTCGGCGTCCGGGCGTGAAGCCCGAGCCGACGGGTCACCACAACACGCTCGAGCTCTTCTGGACGTTCTCGCCCCTCATCCTGCTCTTCATGATGTTCCACTGGGGCTTCCAGACGTACATCTCGGCCTCGGTCGCGCCGGACGACGCGCTCAACATCCGCGTCCGTGCGAGCCAGTGGATCTGGGCGTTCGAGCACAGCAATGGCGTGACGGAGACGGGCGAGGTCCACGTCCCGGCAGGTCGCCCGGTGCGAATGGTCCTTTCGTCGGCGGACGTGCTGCACAGCTTCTTCGTCCCCGACTTCCGCGTGAAGCGCGATGCCGTTCCCGGCATGTTCACCTCGCTCTGGTTCCAGGCGATCATCCCGAACGACGAGAACGGCGAGCCGATCCAGCCGAATCACGACACGCACGTGCTCTACGACTCGCAGGTCTTCTGCACGGAGTACTGCGGCACGAGCCACTCCGCGATGCTCGCGACGCTGCACGTGATGACGCAGCACGACTACGACGAGTTCCTTCGCGTCGGCCCGCAGTGCACCGGCGGCACGAACGCCGACGGCACTTGCAACGACGCCGAGCTCGCGACGTGGGGCCAAGGGAACTTCCAGCGCATCGGCTGCACCACGTGCCACAGCGCGCAGCAGGGTGGCCCGAACGCGCCCGGCCCGAACCTCTACGGGATCGCCGGCACACAGGTCGAGCTCGAAGGCGGCCAGACCGTCACGGCCGACGCCGCGTACCTCGAGCATTCGATCCGCGATCCGCAGTCCCAGATCGTGCACGGCTTCACCGGCGTGCAGATGTCCCACTTCAGTCTCGGCGACGCGCAGATTCGTTCGCTGATCGCCTACATCGAATCCCTCCACTGATCTTCCCGCCGCAGTTTCCCCGCCGCAGTTTCGGAGACCCCAAATCATGGCAACGCAAACAGGCGTAGCTCCCGCAGGAACGTCCCACGACACGGACGACTCGCTCGACTACCTCAAGTCCGAGAAGGGCTGGTACTCGTGGGCGAGCACGGTCGATCACAAGCGCATCGGCGTCATGTACCTGTTCTCGGTCATGGCGATGTTCGGCCTCGGCGGCTTCTTCGCGCTGATCGTCCGCACGGAGCTGCTCACGTCCGGGCCGACCATCGTCATCCCGTTCCTGCGTGGTGACGGCGCCGGCCACGGCGCGCAGTCCGGCGCGTGGGAGATGGGGCCCGACTGGTACAACCAGGCGTTCACGCTTCACGGCGCGATCATGGTGTTCCTCTTCATCATCCCGAGCGTGCCGGCCGCGCTGGGCAACTTCTTCCTGCCGATCATGATCGGCGCGAAGGACGTCGCGTTCCCGCGCCTCAACCTCGCGAGCTTCTACATCTACGTGTTCGGCGCGCTCTGGGCCATCGCCAGCGTCTGGGGCGTCGACACGGGCTGGACCTTCTACACGCCGTACAGCCAGCACACGAACTTCGCCGCGATCACGATGACGACCGGCGCGTTCATCATGGGCTTCTCGTCCATCCTGACGGGCCTCAACTTCATCGCGACGGTGCACAAGCTCCGCGCGCCCGGGCTGAGCTGGCAGCGCCTGCCGCTCTTCGTCTGGGGCGTCTACGCGACGAGCGTCATCCAGGTCCTCGCGACGCCGGTGCTCGCGATCACGCTCTTCCTGCTGATCATGGAGCGCCTGCTCACCGTCGGTATCTTCAATCCGGAGCTCGGCGG
>CAYSCF010000574.1:0-3427 GCA_964429305.1 uncultured Sandaracinaceae bacterium
TCGACATGACGAAGCCGTGGGTTGAGAAGGTCCATTTCCACTTCGACGACATGATCATCGAGCATAAAGGACGACGGATGGCTGTCTTCTCGCCGGAGGACTGGAACTTCTCCATGGATGCTCGCGCTCTGGGCGCTCAACTCTGGGCAACGCGCGAGGTAAGCTTGGTGCACGTGGGTCAACAGCGCTTTCCGAACTCCAGTGCCTGGGGCGACTGGGAGACCGACGTGTTGGCGCCCCATGAGATTAGTCGATCGTCTGAAGTTAGTCTGGATGCGCAAGATCTCTCGGCGCCGTCCGTCGGCGCGGAGAAGAAGTAGTACCGCGTCGCGCGTCAACACGCGGGCGCCGGCGAGGAGCACTCGAGCTCGACCGGCCGGCGCCGCTCGGTCATGCGGCGACATTCGCTCCGTTCGCGGAGCTGTTCGCGGGCGAGGGCGTCGTGCCCGCGCTGGTCGTGCTCGGCGGTGCCACGACCTGGCCGTTGCTCGTGCTCGTCGCGACCGGCGCCGCGACATTGCCGGTGCTCGTCACCGCGTGCGTCGGCGCAGGGATCGCGCCTGGGCTCGTGCCGTTCGCCGCCGGCTGCGTCTTGGCGGCCGGATCAACCACCCGCGTGGGAGCCGGAACCGGAGCGGGAGCCGGCGTCGGAGTCGGGGCCGGAGCAGGTGACCCATCACGCATGCCGGCGCGGTGGATGTCGAGCGGCTCCATCGCGTCGAGAAAGCGTTGGACGGACGCTTCATCATCTTCGTCCACTCGAAAAGCCAGCGCGCGTCCGTACGCGCCCACCGCCCTTCCGAAGCGATTGATCGAATCGTGCAGCCCGCTGCTGCTCGGGATCGTTCGCTTCTCCTCGCCCGTGCCGAGCGCGTTGCCCAGCTCACCGGTGCTGTTCTCGACCGCCTCGATGAAGCCGTCGCCGACCAGCGCTTCGATGCGCTTGCCCAGCTTCTCGTCGGTGATGCGCTCGATGCGCCGCTGACCCTCGACCCACGCCGACTCCGCTTCGAGCTGCGTGAAGCTCACGCCGTCGGGGAAGAGCGAGCTGACGAGCGAGGCCGCGTCCTCTCCGGCATCGCCCACGTGCGAGGGCAAGCGGGCCTTCGCCGACAGCGCGCCGTAGATCGCCGACCAGTCGTTGGCGAACGCGTTGAGCAGCGGACGAAGGCGCTGCGGGCCCAGCCGATCGCGCTCGTCGAGCACGCCCTTCACCTCCCCGGCGCGCGCCACCACCAGCGCGAGCGCCTTCTTCTCGTCGCTGTTCATGTTGGAGGGCGCCGCCCACTCGAGCCGCGCCGCGAGCACGACGGCTCCCTGCGCGCTCGTACGAACACCACGAACGTAGTCTGCGAAATTGATCTCGATCGTTGCCATACCTACCTGACCTTTCCTGTTCGGTGGGCCGTCACCGCGACTGCCCTTCATGAACAAGGAGTCGTGCAGTCGCGGTCGGAAGTTGCGCGGAGCGATCGAAAAAGATCGCGACCTCTCCTATTTCTCTTCGGCGGGTGTCGGCGCGCCGCCTGGTAGCACAACTCCCTCTTCTCTGAGATCGCACAGCGAAATCGGGCACAGGTCGCTCTTTCTTGTCCTTCGTTGTGTGGCGCCACACAGACGAACGCTCTCGAGAGAGATCCCAACAGCGGCGCCGCTGTGCCCAACGCTCTCGAGAGAGATCCCAACAGCGGCGCCGCTGTGCCCAGCGCTCTCGAGAAGGATCACGACAGCGTTTTCGCTGGGCACGACGCTCGCGAGAGCGTCGTGCCCAGCGTCGTTGCTCATCGTTCTCAATGAAGTGCGATCCCGACAGCGTCGGCGCTGTGCGGATCTCTCTGAAGAGCGTTCGGACAGCGTCGACGCTGTGCGGACGTCGTTCAGCTCATCCGACGAGCGTGCGCGCTGGCTGGCGCTCCGTCGTGTCGCTTCCGTCGGGCGACGCCTCTTCTCTGGCGCGCATCACTAGGTTCCCGAGGGCGAAGCACGCGCTCGGTCGCACGTGGAAGCGTCCGAGGTCGTCGAGCAGCACGCGCGCATCGTCGTAGCGGCGATCGCGTTCCGGCTGCAGCAGCCGGTCAACGACCGCGACGAGCGCCGCCGGCGTCTCCGGCGCGAGCTCGTCGATGCGCGCACGCTTGCCCTGCACCGCGGCCAGGGTCTTCGCGATGTCCGTCGCGCCGCGGAACGGGCGCTCTCCGGTCAGGAGCTGGAAGAGAACGACGCCCAGAGAGAAGAGGTCGGCCCGACCATCGAGCACCTCGCCGCTCGCGTGCTCGGGCGACATGTAGTCGGCCTTGCCTTTGATGACGCCGGTGCGTGTCCGCTCGCCGTGCGCCACCTTCGCGATGCCGAAGTCCGTGAGGAGCACGGCGCCGTCGGTGCTGACCATGACGTTCCCCGGCGAGAGGTCGCGATGGACGATGCCGGCCGGGCTCCCGTCGGCGAGCCGTCGTGAGTGCGCGTGCGCGAGCCCCTTGCTCACCTCGATCGCGACCAACACGACCAGCTCGACCGGCATGCGCTCGTCGCTTCCGTTGAGGCTGGCAAGGATAGTCCGCAGGTCGACGCCCTCGACGAGGGCGAGCGCCATCCACCATTCGCCGCCCTCAGAACCGAAGTCGACTAGGCTGACGATGTTCGGATGCGCGAGCATCGCGACGAGGCGCGCCTCCGTCTGGAACATGGGCACCCAGGACGCGTCGCCCGCATCGGCGCGGAGGCGCTTCAGGCAGACGCGCTGCGTGAAGCCCGCCGGGCCGGTGCGCTCGGCGACGAACGTCTCGCCCATGCCGCCGCGACCGAGGGCGTGCGTGACGACGTAGGGACCGAAGGCGCGACGGATCACGCCGCTCATCAGCGCGGCTTGCTCAGACCGTTCCGCAGATCCTCGGTCATCGCGCGCAGCGTGGGGTCTTCTTCGAGCGTCGCGCGCAGCAGCTTGCGGTGCTCCTCGCGCAGCTTCTCGGGGACGACCTTGGCGTGGCGGTCGATGAGCTTGTCGAAGAAGCGCTGGATCTCCTCTTCGATCTCCTCGCGCGTGAGGCCCTCGGTGCGCTGCTTGAGCTGCGCGACGAGGATCTGGAAGTCGTCGCTCGCGCCCTTGGCGCGCGGTCCCGACGACACCTCGAGATCGTCGGGCAACGCCTTGTCGTTCTTCGGATCTTTCTGTCCCGCCATGGTCGTCTCCGTTACGAGGGTGATCCGAGCGCCGCGCGCAGCTGGTCGAGCACGCGCATGTGCATCCGCGAGGCGCCGCTCTTGGTGAGCCCGATCTCGGGCGCGATGTCGTCGAGCACGCGCTCCTCGAAGTAGAGCGCGAGGAGAAGGAGCCGCTCGCGCTCGCCCAGCGACGCGATGGCACGCCGCACGCGCGCACGCTCCAGCTCGTGGATGAGCTGCGACTCGGGCGTCTTCTCCTCTTCGGCGA
>CAYSCF010000575.1:0-3422 GCA_964429305.1 uncultured Sandaracinaceae bacterium
CGGCGTCGATTCCCGTGTCGGGGACGGAGAGGGCCGCATCGACGGACGCATCGGGTGTCACGCGCGCCGCATCGACGGGGTCGCTCGTGGTGCTGCTGCAGCCCGCAAGCGCGAAAGCCGAGAGAAGAATGGTGCGACGCATCCCCCGAGGATACGCCGATCAGAGCTGCGAGCCGCGTCGCACGCGCTCGCGCCGCGTCTCGACGGCGGCGGAGACCTCGGCGGCGGCCTCCACGAGACCGCGCGCGCTCGCACGCTCGATCAGCGTCGCCATCGTGTAGACCGTGAACGCCTCGTCGTGCGGGACCGCGGCGTAGGCCGTCGTGAATGCGTGGATCTTCTCGCGGGCGCTCGCTTCGTCGTCGAGCGCCACCGCGGTCAACGCGTGGAACCCGAGCATCATCGTGCCTCGCCACGCATCTCCCGTCGCCTCGATCTGCGCGGCGCGCGGCCGCATGACGGTGCGTGCTCGTTCGGCGTCGCCTCGCACGAAGGCGATGCGCGCCTCCTGTTCGACGCAGCACGCGACGCCTTCGTCGTCGTGCGCGAGGGTCGCTTCTTCGCGCACGCCGCGCACGAGCGCGTCCGCCTCGTCGACGCGACTCGCCGTGATGAGCGACTCGGCGAGGTTCAGTCGGGTCACGCGCGCGCGCCACGGGAGGCCGGCCGCGCTCCAGTACTCGTGACAGCGCTGCTTCCACTGGATCGCCAGGGCCGTCTGCTCTCCGAGCACCGCGAGATCGGCGAGGCGATGCGAGGCCGAGCCTCCGATCGCGGCGAGGTCGGGATCGTCCATCGATGCGCGGGCCTCACATGATCGCGCGAGGCGCTCCGCGTGCGCGAAGTGGTTTTGATAGAAGGCGACGTCGGCCTCGAACGCCTCGCACCGCAGCACGAGCAGGTCGTCCTCGCATGCCCGCGCGATCGAGATCGCCCGCGTCAGCGCCGCGCGCGCCGCCTAGTAGTCGATCGCGTAGTAGCGCACGCGCGCTTCGGCGAGCGCGACGGTCGCGCGTGGTCGCGACCCGGCAGGCTCCTCGTCCTCTTCGAGCCAGTGGAGCGCCGTCGCCAGGTACGTCTGTGCCGTGCTGCGATCGCCCGACCAAGCGGACGACTCGATCGCGTGCAGGAGTCGGTCCCATGCGCGGTCCTTCGCCCCCGCGCGCCGCAGCAGATCGGCGACGGCCGCGGCCACGTCGGGCCGATCCTTGCCGTGGCGCGCGAGCAGAGCGTTCGCGACGTCGAAGTAGACGCGGACGCGCGCAGGGCTCGCTTCGAGCCGCATCATCAGCGTCTCCTGCACGAGCTGATGATCGAAGCTGAAGAGCGAGCCGCCCTCGGCGCGGACGATTCCGTGGAGCAGCGCGCGATCGAGCACGGCGTCGACGGCCTTCGCGAGCGTGCGATCGGCGGCGACGCACGCGCGCAACGTCGCGTCCTCGAAGAACGCGCCGAGCAGCGCGGCCCGAGCCAGGATTCCTTCGGCCACGCCCGCGTCGGCTTCGAACGCGGCGAGAAGCGCCTCCACGCGCGCTCCGATCAACGTCGCCAGCGGTCGGTTCCCGAGCATGTCGACCAAGCTCGCGTCGCCGCGCGGCGCGAGGCCCTCGGGACGATGCTCGAGGAGATCGCCCGCCACGAGCGCGCGCACGACCTCCACGAGCAACATCGGCGATCCATCCAGACGATCCACCAGCTCGTCGATCAGAGCGGACGAGAGCGGCGCCAGCTTGGCGAGCACTTCGCGCCGTTCGGCCTGGTCCAACGGCTCGAGCGTGCGCACGATCGCGTGCGGCGAGCCGAGCAGCGTGCCGAGCCGCGCACGCGTCGCGTCGTGCTGGAGCGTCCCGGATCGCAGCGTTGCGACGACCAGGACGCGCGCGTCCTGCCGCATGAGCAGTCGCTCCACGAGCTCGATCGCGCCATCGCGCGCCCACGCCAGATCGTCGAGCCAGAGATAGACCGGCGCGCGCTTCGACAGCGCGCGGATTACCGCGTGCAGGATGTCGACCAGCTCGGTGATCGACGGTCGCTCGGCCGACTCGAGCGCGGTCGCGATCAGCCAGCGGTGCACGCGCTCGACGTCGATTCGCGTTCCCTCGAGCCACGCCCAGCCCGCCCGCGCGCTGCGCGGCATCCCGAGCCAACGCACGAGCAAGCGGAACAGACCGCCCGACACGTCGGCGCCGCGCGCGTCGAACCCGCTCGCAGCGCCCTCCATCGCGCCCGTACGCTCGACGTGCTCGAGCCCCAGGCGTGCCAGGCGGCTCTTTCCGATGCCGGGCTCGCCGACGTACGAGATCAGGCGCGCCCCGCCGTGGCGGCAGACGTGATCGATCGTGGCGAGCAGCTCGCGCTGCTGCTCGGCGCGACCTCCGAACGGCGCGTCACGCGTGGCGGCGAGCGCGAACGCCGCGTTCGGATCCATCGGCGCCGGCAGGATCATCGGCTCCTGCTCCGAGGTCTGCAGGCTCAACACGACGGACGGCGAGGGCAGTGCCGTCGCCTCGAACGAGGGATCGATCGACGTCTTGCTCGACGTGTACGCGCCCGGATCGCTCGCGCGCTCTTCGCTCTCGATCACCCCAGGAGCGAGCCTCTCGAGCTCGGCGCGCACTCGCTCGGCGAAACGCTCGCGACCGCGGGGCGCTGGATCCAGCAAGCGATCGATCAGCGCCTGCAGCTCCTCGGGCACCGTGAGACCGCGGCGTGCGCGGCGATCGCGCCCAGCGACGTACGCGCGCTTCTCGGCGTCCAGCGCCGCGAGGTCGTCCACCTGCGAGAAGGGCGATGCGCCGCGAACGACGTGCGCGAGCATCACGCCGAACGCGTAGAGATCCGTGAACGGCCCGACCGGCCCCTCGCCGCTGAGCTGCTCGGGCGGCATGAATTCCGGCGTCCCTGCGATCGGTCGATCGGCGTCCTGCGCCATCGGATCGACGATCGTGGCGACGCCGAAGTCGACGAGACGGATGCCTTGATCGCGCGAATCGACCAGCACGTTGGGCGGCTTGAGATCGCGATGCACGACCTGCACCGCATGGGCGGCGCGAAGGCCTTCCAGCGTCTCCATCATCGCGCGCGCGACCGTCGGCCAGCCTGGCCACGCGACGAAGAAGCGCTCGAGATCGTGCCCGGGCACCAGCTCCATCACGAGGAACGGGCAATCGCTCGCGTCCCGTCCGACGTCGATCACGCGCGCGACGCGCTTGTCGCGCACGCGGGCCGCGGCGGTCGCTTCGTCGAGCAAGAGGCGTCGGCGCAGCGCGTCGGCGATCGCGCGCAGCGTCTTGATCGCCACCTCCGCGCGCGTGGGATGGTGCACCGCCTTGTACACGCGGCCCATGCCGCCTTCGCCGAGCAGCTCCACGAGCTCGTAATACGCAGCGCTCAAGTCGGGCAAGCCTGCCATACCGCGAAGG
>CAYSCF010000576.1:0-3416 GCA_964429305.1 uncultured Sandaracinaceae bacterium
GAGATAGAAGACGACGCCCACGATCCCCACGAAGACCACGAGCAGCACGAGCAAGAGCGTCAGGCCCGGCGGAAAGGCGTCGGCCGACGCCAGCTCTTGCTTCGCGCTCGCGGAGCGGGACGACTTGGAGACATCGGTTGCAGTGGGCGCAGTGTTCATGGGAGGTCCTCTCGAATCGCGTCCTACGCACGCGATCGAGCGGCACAAGGGGCTGGCCGGACGCGCACGGATTGCGGCGCCGACGCACCGATTGCGCCAGAGCGCGTGACGCGCAGCGGCTCCGCGTTGGCCGGCTCCGTGCACTAGCGCCCTTCATGACCACTCATCACGCCGTCGTCTGGATCGATCACAACGAGACGCGTGCGCTCGCCTTGGACGTCGAAGGCACCTCGTTCCGCGAGATCGCGCACGTGCACGACCACGACACCACGACCCACTCGAAGAAGTACGGGGGCCATCGCCATCCCGCCGATCCGCACTATCTGAAGAAGGTCGAGGCGGTCATCGCCGATTGCACCGCGGTCGTGCTCGTCGGACCCAGCAACGCGAAGGACGAGCTCGTCGCGCATCTCGAGCGCACCGCCCCCGCGCTCCGCTCGCGCATCGTGGCGGTGTCGAGCCTCGATCGCCTGACGGATGGCGAGCTCGCGGCCCACGCGCGCAAGATCTTCCGCAACACCGACGAGATGAAAGGCATCCACGTCGACACGGGACGAGACGCGTCGTGAACAGCGGCATCGGACCGGTTCTCGCTGCGATTCCGCTCGACGACACGACGCCCGAGGTCGTGAGCGCGGCCCTCGGCCTGGCGCGTCGGCTCGAGACGTCGGTGCTGCCCGTCCATGCCATCGCGCTCTATCCGTTTCCGACGGCCCGCCACGAGGCCGCCGACGCCGATGCTCCTCGGGCCGCGATGCGCGCCGCGTTCGCCGCCGCTGCCGCGCCGACCGATCGCGTCGAGGACGCCGTGGTCGCCGAGTCGTCTTCGGCTGCGTTCATTCTCGACGTCGCGATCCGATCGCATGCATCGATGATCGTCGTGGGCGGCGGTCACGGCCCGACCCTCGGTGGCTGGGTGCTCGGCACGGTGGCCGATCGCGTGGCTCGCTCTGCGCGCTGTCCGGTGTTCGTGGCGCGCGGCGCGCTGCCCGGGCCCGAGCGCGCGATCCTCTGCCCCGTCGATCTGACCCCGCACGCTTCGGTCGGGCTCGAAGCGGCGCTGCGCATGGCACGCCTCTGGGAGGCGCCGCTGCGCGTGCTGACGGTCCTTCCGCGCGCGCACGCCACGTCGCTCGCCGCGCTCGGTGAAGAGGCCGATCGCCTCGAGCGCGCGACGCACGAAGAGCTCAGTGGGCTGCTCCGCGCGCACGACGTTCGCGGCGTCCAGCTCGAAGTTCGTGTCGTCGGTGGCGATGCGGCCGAAGAGATCACGCTGGCGGCGCAGACCGCTGGCCTGGTCGTGCTGGCGAGCCGCGGGTTCGACATGCTCGTCCCCGCGAGCTTCGGCGACGTCGCGAGCCGCGTCCTGCGCAACGCGCGCTGCTCGGTGCTCGCCATCCGCGACCTCGACCCGGATGTCGGAGCGCGCGAGCGCGTGCTGTCCCACGTCGTGAAGCTCCGCGACGAGGCACGTCGCGCTCTCGAGAACGGCGAGCTGGCACGTGCCGAGCGCGCGCTGATCGTCGCGAGCTCGCTCTCGCCCGGTCACGCCGTGATCGAGGACGATCTGGCGGTCGTGTGCGATCGTGCCGGGCGAGCCGGCGATGCCGCACGCCACCGTGATGCCGCGCGCATCCTCCGTTCGTTCCATGCATGACGGGAGCGCCATGCGGTGGGCGTTCGCGACGCTCTTGGCGGTCCACGGAGTCGTGCACGCGTTGGGCTTCGCCAAGGCGTTCGGCCTCGCGGAGCTGACGGGCCTCACGCAGCCGATCTCGCGCGCGATCGGAGCGCTCTGGTTGCTCGCAGGGCTCGCGTTCGTGGCCAGCAGCGGGCTCTTCGCGGCTTCGTGGCCATTCTGGTGGGCGCTCGCGGCCGTCGCGATCGTCCTGTCGCAGGTCGCGCTCGGCGCGAGCTGGCGGGACGCGAAGTACGGCACGCTGGTGAACGCGCTGGTGCTCGCCGGCGTGATCCTCGGCGCGCTCGGGGCCGGCCCGGCGATCCTCGGCACGCACGAGCTGCGCGACACGACCGCGAGTGTCGCACCCGAGACGGCGGACGCGGGCGAGATCGCCGATCTCCCGGCTCCGATTCGCCGCTGTCTGCTGGCGGCAGGCGTGACCGGACGCCCTCTCCCGTCGCAGGTTCGCGCATGCATGCGCAGAGGCAGCGAGTCGAGCGCGCCATGACGTCGACGACGTGGCACGGGCTCTGCTGACGAGCGCTTCCATGCATCGATGGTGGACATCTCGCGCTGCCGATCGCCCGCACGCGATCATGGCGGTGAAGGAAGGCTGGTGGAGCCGCGACGTCCGCGCCCTCGCGGACGAGCTCGACACCGATCTGGCGCGAGGCCTCGACACGGCGGCCGCCGAGAAGCGTCGGGCACGTTACGGCGCCAACGCGCTCGAGCCCGAGTACCGCGCCAGCTGGTTGCGATCGTTCGTGACGCAGATGCGCAGCCCGCTCGTGCTGCTGCTCGTGGTGGCCGCAACCGTGTCTGCGCTCGCACGCGAGTGGACCGACGCGATCGTCGTCATCGCGATCGTGCTCGGCAGCGCGTTGCTCGGCACGTACCACGAGTGGCGCGCAGGGACGGCCGTCGAGAAGCTGCGCTCGAGCGTGCTCGTCCGCGCGAGCGTGATGCGCGCGGGTGCGATCGTCTCGATCCCGGCGATCGAGGTCGTTCCCGGTGACGTGATCCGGCTGGCCGCGGGAAGCCTCGTTCCGGGCGATGCCGTCCTGATCGCCACGAAGGACCTCTTCGTCGGCGAGGCCGCGCTGACGGGCGAGTCGTTGCCCGTGGAGAAAGAGGTCGGTCCGTGTGCGCAGAACGCGTCGGTGAGCGCGCGACACGGCGCCGTATTCCTCGGGACGTCCGTGCAGAGCGGCACCGGCACGGCCCTCGTCGTCGGCACCGGTCGCGCGACGGAGCTCGGCACGATCGCGCATCGGCTGGCCACGCGGGCGCCGGAGACGTCGTTCGAAGCCGGGATCCGTCGGCTGGGCATCCTGCTCGTCCGTGTGATGGTCGTGCTCACCGTCGTCGTGCTCGTCGCGAACGTCTTGCTCGGTCGACCGCCGCTCGAGTCGTTGCTCTTCGCGCTCGCACTCGCCGTGGGGATCTCGCCCGAGATGCTCCCGGCCATCCTCGCGGTGACGCTCTCGCGCGGTGCCGTGCGAATGGCGCAGGACGGCGTGATCGTGAAGCGCCTGGCCTCGATCGAAGGCCTCGGTGCGATGGACGTGCTCTGCAC
>CAYSCF010000577.1:0-3414 GCA_964429305.1 uncultured Sandaracinaceae bacterium
GGCACCTTGTCCTTGTACGGAAAGATCGGGCCGGCTCTCATGCAGTGACTCCGTCGGGCGATCGACGCGCGGCGAGCGCACCGACCAAGAAGCGAGCGCCGACGCCCACGAGGGCGCCGATCGTGTCGGCGACCAGATCGAGCAGATCCGCGCTTCGACCGGGCACGAACGCCTGGTGCATCTCGTCGAGAAAGCCCCAGAGCACGGTGAGCATCACGGCGACGAATGCAACGCGCAGACGCGGGCGACGCTCGAACGTACGCAGGCAGGCGTGCCCCAGCAGGAACGCGAGCACGGCGTACTCGGTCGTGTGCACGCCCTTGTCGCGGAACGGAAAGAGCGCGATCGGAAACGTCGGCTGCTCGATCGACGAGACGATCCAGATGACGCCCATGTAGAGCGCCGCTGGCGCCCACGCGACGAGGATGCGACGCGCGTCGCGGCTCACGACGTCTCCGAGAGCATCGGGAGCTTTCGGAGCGAGCGGGCCTTGGGCGCGATCGGACGCAGGGCCGCGATCGCAGGAATCGACGCAGCGTCGACGAGGAGCGTTCCCTCGAGCGAGTGATCGTTCGCGCGATCGATCGAGACCGGAAGGATCATGCCCGTCGGGTCGCGGCCCTCGGGCGCATCGACGTGCACGATCTCGTGGCGCTCGCTGCGGCCCCGGTAGCGATGCGTTCCCTTGCTCGGGCCTTCGACGAGGATCTCCGTGCGCGTGCCGACGAGCGATGCGAGATGTGCACGCTGTCCCTCGGCGACGACCTCGAAGAGCTCGGCCAGACGCGCGTCCTTCTCTTCTTCCGAGACGTCGTCCTCGAGCTTGAGCGCGGGCGTGTGCGGGCGCGGCGAGTACTTGAACGCGAACGCAGCGGAGAAGCCGACCTCGCGCACCAGCGAGAGCGTCTCTTCGAACTCGGCGCGCGTCTCGCCCGGGAATCCGACGATGACGTCGGTCGAGAGCGTGAGCCCGGCGCGAGCCGACTTCAGGATGCGCGCGCGATCGACGTAGTGCTCGCGTGTGTAGCGGCGCAGCATCCGTTTCAGCACGCGGTTCGATCCGGACTGCACCGGCAAGTGCACATGCGCCGGCAGGATCGCGAGCTCGGCGTGCGCGCGCACGAGCGCGTCGGTGACGTGGCGCGGATGCGGCGACGTGTAGCGGAGGCGCGGCAGCTCGGGCACGTCGCGCGCGATGCGGGTGAGCAGCGCGGCGAACTGCGACTCGCCCTCTTCACTCGATCCCGGCTCGTGCCACGAGTTGACCGTCTGACCGAGCAGCGTGATCTCGCGCGTGCCGCCGAGCGCCATCGCGCGCACTTCCGCGACGATCTCGCTCGACGCGCGATAGCGCTCCGGCCCGCGCGTGTAAGGCACGACGCAGAACGTGCATCGCTCGTCGCAGCCCTTCATCACGGTGACGAACGAGGTCACTTCGCGCTGCTCGGGACGCGGTGAGGCGACCAGGAAGCGCGTGTCCTCGAGATCGAACACCGTCCGCGCCATCGGCGGCGCGCCGGCCTGCGCGCTCGTGATCAACGCCGGCAGCTCCGCGATGTTGTCGGGCCCGAGCACGACGTCGATGATCGGCGCGCGCGTCAGCAGTCGCTCGCCCTCTTGCTGCGCGACGCAGCCCGCTACGACGACGGTGAGATCCGGCTTCTCTTCCTTGAGCGGCCGCACGGTGCCGAGGATGGAGAGCAGCTTGTGCTCCGCCTTCTCGCGCACGCTGCACGTGTTGAAGACGATCACGTCGGCCAGCGCCGCGTCGTCGGTCAGCGTGTACCCCGCGCCGTCGAGGACCTCCTCGATCCGACGCGAGTCGTGCGCGTTCATCTGACAGCCGAACGTCTGGACGAGGTAACGCATCCGCGTCAGCTCCGAGCGATGCGCGCGTCGCGAGCGGAGCGAAGCGGAGAGGAGTGGGGCCCCGCGACCGATTCACTCGGCGTGGGGCGAGGGCCGCTCAGGCCCTCGACAGAAAACGGAGCGTGCGCGTTCATCTGACAGCCGAACGTCTGGACGAGGTAACGCATCGCGAAGTCGCCCAGCCTAGCCCACTCGAAGACGAAAGGCCTCGCGGCCCCGCGATCTCAGCTGCTCGCGCTCCACGCCGTCTTGATGGCGAGGAACGTGTCGATGGCCTTGTCGTCGAGATCGAGCGCGCCCTGCTCCACGAGCTTCTGGTGCACGCTCGTCGGCGCGCGATCCCAGTCCTTGGGCACGTCGAGCCGAAGGTTCAGCGGCACGCCCTCGAGGATGCCCGCCTCTTCGAGCTTCCAGAGCACCTCGGCGGCGAGGAACTGGCCGGCGACCTTGCGCGTCGGCGCATCGAGGTGCGACGCGAGCGGGAAGAGATCGTAGACCGCCGCCGTCTCGTGTGAAGGCGCGGTACCGGCGGCGGGCGCGGTCGACTGCTTGAGCGCGAAGAACGCCTTGGGCGGCACGGGAAGCTCGACGAGATCGAGCCCGGCGACGTCGAGGCCGGCGAGCGCCTTCTGCGCGCGCTCCCACGCATCGGCGTGGCTGAGCGTGATGGCGGCCGCGCGCGCGTTCGTGTCGTGAATCGCCGTGAGAACGATGAAGGGGCGAGCGTCGCGGGTGGTGTCGGTCATGGGGGCGCGCAGACTAGAGGAATCGCGACGCACGTGCCAGCGACGCCTGACGCACAGCAGACTCGACGTGGGATCGCGGTCGTGGGATCGTCCGCGGCGAGGCGGGGGGAGGAGCAACGGATGAGCCGTCCCCGGGTAGCGTTCGTAGGATCGGGTGGAGCGACCAAAGGGATCGCTCACGTCGGCGTCCTGAAGGCGATGGAAGAGCTCGGCCTCTCGGCCGACGTGTTCGTGGGCGCTTCGGCGGGCGCGATCGCGGGCGCCTTCTTCGCGCAGGGCTTCGAGGCCGATCGGATGATCGACTGGTTCCGCCCGTTCTGGGCGCGGGAAGATCAGGCGCGCGCGCTCAAGGGACGCTATTTTCTCGGTGCGCCGACGGCCGCGCAGTGGCGCTCGCCCGGCTGGCTCACGAGCGGCCTGTTCTCGATCGATCGCTTCGAGCGCTATCTGGCCAAGACCCTGCCGACGAACGACTTCCGCAGGCTCGACAAGCCCCTGCTCGTGACGGCCACCGACGTGGACGGGCGCGGTCGCGTCGTGTTCGGCAAAGGCCACATCGAGGACGTGGCGATCTCGCAGGCGGTCGCCGCGTCGAGCTGTGTTCCGCTGCTCTTCCGGCCCTACAAGATCGGCGATCGCTACTACATCGACGGCGAGCTCGTCCGAACGCTGAGCATCGATCTCGCGGTCGAGGCGGGCGCCGATGTGGTGATCATTTTGAACGTTTATCGATTGCATGTCATGCGGGTGGATGAGCCCTCGTTGGTGCACGGCTCGACGCCCACGATAATACGACAAG
>CAYSCF010000578.1:0-3412 GCA_964429305.1 uncultured Sandaracinaceae bacterium
GATCTGTCCGTCGCGCAGATCGGCGACGACCTTCTTCGGCCCGTCGCCGATGCAGTCGTCGGCGAGCAGCACCTCGACGTTCATCAGCTCGGCGAGGCGATGCGCCGCCGGCTCCATCGAGTACTTCGGATCGGGCCCGCCCTTGGGCCGACCGAGGTGCGAAGCGACGATCACGCGCGCGCCCGCCTTCATCGCGAACTGCAGCGTCGGGATCGCCGCGCGGATGCGCGTGTCATCGGTGACCTTCGTGCCTTCGAGCGGCACGTTGAAGTCCACGCGCACGAAGAGCCGCTTGCCCTGCAGCGGCAGCTCCTCGATCGACAGGATGCCTTCCAGCATCGGATTGGTGCTCATGCCTTGCTCTCGGCGCGCGCCATCAGCTCGGCGAGGTCGACCATCCGGTGGGAGAAGCCCCACTCGTTGTCGTACCAGGCCTGCACCTCGACGAGGTCTCCGCCGACGACGGCCGTCTGCGCCGCGTCCACGATCGAGCTGCGGGAGTCACCGATGAAGTCGCTCGAGACGAGCGGCGCGGTCTCGAAGCCGAGGATGCCCTTGAGCGGTCCATCGGCCGCAGCCTTCAGCGCGGCGTTGACCTCTTCGACCGTCGTGGCCTTGCCGACGTGCACGGTCATGCAGGTGATCGAGACGTCGGGCGTGGGAACGCGGATCGACGTGCCGTCGAGCTTGCCCTTGAGCGCCGGCAGAACGAGGCCGATCGCCTTCGCCGCGCCGGTCGTCGACGGAATCATGCTCAGCGCCGCCGCGCGCGCGCGACGCAGATCCTTGTGCGGCAGATCGAGGATGTTCTGGTCGTTCGTGTACGAGTGCACGGTGACCATGTGCCCCTTGAGGATGCCGAAGCTCTCGTGGACGACCTTCGCGATCGGCGCGAGGCAGTTCGTCGTGCACGACGCGTTCGAGACGATGAAGTGCTTCTTCGGGTCGTACTCGCTCGCGTTGATGCCGATGCAGAACGTGCCGTCGATGTCCTTCTCGCCGGGCGCGCTGATGATCACGCGCTTGGCGCCCGCCGTGATGTGCTTGGTGCCGCCCGCCTTGTCGCGGAACACGCCCGTGCACTCGAGCACGACGTCGACGCCGAGATCCTTCCACGGCAGCTCGGTCGGATCCTTCTTCGCGAAGACCGGGACCTTCTTGCCGTCGATGACGATCGCGCCTTCGGCCGCCTCGACCGACTTCTTCATCGTGCGGTGCACGCTGTCGTACTTCAGCAGGTGCGCGAGCGTCTTCGAATCCGTGAGGTCGTTGATGGCGACCAGCTCGACGTCGTTATGCGCGCGCTCGAAGAGCGTGCGGGTGACACAACGTCCGATGCGGCCGAAGCCATTGATCGCGATCCGAGTCGCCATGGAGCCTCCTGAGAACACAGCTGAGAACGAGCTAGAAATCGAGGGCGGGATCTAGCTGGGTGCAAAAGCACTGGTCAAGACGTCACCGGCGCTTGGACGCGCCCGATCGCACACTCTGGCCCCCGGGCCGACAATCAGATACGCACGGTCGGTGACGGAGCGAGCCCGATGGACGGCGGCGTTGGCCAGCGAGCGTACCGCGCTCTGGCTGACCGCGGTGACGCTGGGTGTGGCGACGCTGGCCGTCGCGTTCCCGCTGCTGACCTGCCAGTGGCTGCCCTTCGTCGACTACCCGCAGCACCTCGGGACGATCGCGGCCATCCACGGGCAGGGAAACCCGGCGGTCTCGCAGTACTTCGTCGTCGATTACTTCCGTAGCCAGTACCTCGTGCTCTACGTGCTCGGGGACTGGCTCGCGTACCCGTTCGGTGTGGAGGGTGCGGGACGCGCGACCGCGATCCTCTCGATCGCCACGCTGCCGCTCGCGGTGGCGCTCTATCTGCGCGAGCACGGGCGGCCCGCAATCCTCGGCGCGATCGCGGCCGGCATCGCGCTGCACGTCTACGTGTTCTGGGGCTTCCTCAACTACTCGGCGGGGATGGTGACCGGCATCGTCGCGCTCGCCGCGATGACGCGCCTGCATCGCGCGCCCGATGCCAAGAGCGCGCTCCTGCTCGCGCTCGCGGCGCTCGGATGCTTCTACTCGCACGCGCAGCTCTTCCTCTGGTTCGGCCTCGCGTGCATCGTGCAGACGCTCTTTCTCGCGCCTTCGGCCGGCTGGAAGCACAGCGCGCGCGTGGCGGGCATCGGTGCGCTCGCCGCGCTGCCTTCGATCTTCGCGGTCTGGGCCTGGCTGCACTACTCGAACGTCGTCGAGCAGGGCGAAGCGGGCAGTCGCTCGGGCCTCGCCGCCCAGGTCACGGATGCGCCGCCGAGCTTCTCGCCCGTCGACGAGCTCCTGCGCGACTGGCTCGGGCACTCCTTCTCGGCCTACTCGGATCACGCGGGCGAGCAGCTCGCGCTCGAGATGTTGAGCATCGTGTTGCTCGTCGTCGCGCTGCGCGGCTTCTCGTCTTCTTCTTCGCCCTCGTCCTCGGCGTCGTCCACGCCTGCCACCGGTCCCTGGTGGCGGCGTCTGATCACGTATCGCGCGCCTCTCGCCACGCCGTTCGTCTCGCGCGCGCCCGAGGCCGTTCTCGCGCTCACGTTCGCGCTCTATCTCTTCGCACCGTTCAGCTATCGGTACATCGAGCCGATCAATCACCGCTTCCTGCCGCTCGCGATCGCGCTGCTGCCCGTGCTGGGGCCGCTCGCGATGAGCGCGCGCGCGCGATGGCTCGTCGCCGCGCTCTCTTGCGCGCTCTCGGTGCACGTCGCCACCGTGCACACGACCCACTTCGCCGCGACCGACGAAGAGATGGGCGACCTGTCGGCGGTGCTCGACGAGACGGAGCCCGGCCACAAGCTCCTCGGGCTCATCTTCGATCAGCAGAGCCAGATCGTGAGCTCACCGATCTATCTGCACGCGCATCAGTACTATCAGGCGCGCGTCGGAGGCCTCGCGTGCTTCAGCTTCGTCGAGTTCCCGAAGTCGCCGGTGCTCTATCGGCCCGGCCACGAGCCGCCGCCCTTCCCGCCGCGCTTCGAGTGGATGCCGTACGCGTACGATCACTCCGTCTACGGCGACTACTTCGACTACTGGCTCGTGCGACACGAGGCGCATCGCGCCATGGCGCCGCCGTTCCATTCGCCCTCGCCGAGTGGGGCGCCGATGCCGGAGCTCGTGTTCGAGACCGACCACTGGAGCCTCTACGCGCGCCCGGATCTCGCACACTGACGGAACGAAAAAGGGCAGGCTCGAAAGCCTGCCCTTCTTCCCATCGAGCTCGATTCAGCTCATTCGGCCGCGACGTCGTCCGGCGACGCTTCGACGCGGATGTCGGTGGAAACGAGCGAGAGCATTTCGGTCGCGAACGCGAGGATGTCGGACCGGCTGTAGCCGCTGCTCTTGAGCTCGCGGAACGTGGACTTGGCGAGGA
>CAYSCF010000579.1:0-3398 GCA_964429305.1 uncultured Sandaracinaceae bacterium
CGATCGTGGACAAGAAGCACGGCGCGTTTCAAGATCCCGGCAACGCTAGGAAGATCTTCAAGACGTATGTCGCGAAGAAGCTGTTCGAGCCCGAACTCGCTGGCTGGGCGGCCGTGCTCGCCGCCCTTGAATGTCGGCACGCGATCATTCACGCGGGCGGAACGGCGACCATTAGGTTCCAAGAAGTCGTGAAAACGGCGCTTCCGCCTCGCGATTGGCTGCACAGCAAACCGCAGACCGCGCCGCTGCCCGGCACCGAATTCGAGCGTGTGTTGGGCGAGGTGCGTAGCGCCGTCACGCAGCTAGACGAGCGCGTGTGGAAGACACAGGCGCCCTGACTGCTCCACCGCTCCAGCTAGAGACGCCGGACCACCCGCACGACCTTCGTACAGCACCTCGTCGATCTCGCCAGCCCCCGACCAGTAGGCGCGAGCTTTGTCTTCCATCTTCGATGGCGCCGCGCCGTTGCAGTTCAGATGAGCTGACGAGCACCGCTGCGCGCGTCAGCCTTCAAGTTCCAACTCCACCAACGTTCGGCCGGCCGCTATGATTGGAACGATGCGCGCATCGCAACCGAGTCCGCCTACGTCGATGTCCATGTCACGTCCGAGGAGAAGATGTGCGCGCGCCAGACGCTGGTCGTGGAACGGTTCGGCCTGCCGATGCTTACGGTGTCCGCGGGCTGGTTGAGCGATCCAATCTCGTCATCGTAGGCCGTCGCGAACCCGCGCACGTGCCGAGGCGACGGCTACGACACTACGCGCCACCGTACGCGACGATCTCGACGGTCGTCGTGCCGATGTCTAGCGTTGCGAGCTGCCTGGACGATGCGTCTGGCTTCCTGCGGCTGCGGAACTCGTCGCTGATGGCCCGATGCAGTTCGTTGAGGACTTCCGGCCGACTCGCGTGCGCTGAGCGTAGTCGCGCGAGCTGCGGCCAGTTCCCCCACGACGCGCGTTCGTCGTAGGAGTACGCGCCCGAGAAGTTTGCGTGAGCGCGGGCGATCACGAACAGACGAACGTTGGTCACCTCTTCGACGGGGAGCCGCAGGGTGCGCTGAAGGGCGGGAACGCCGTTTCGCGCTGTCCACCCGAGGACCTTCTCGACCCATGCGCCGCCGGTCTTCACGAAGTTGGTCGCCGCCGAGCGACGTGCCGCGACCGACAGGCCGAAGGGGTCCTGCCACTTGAGCTGAAACACCGCGAGCGTCTTGGCAGCGGGCTCGAACACGGCCGCGTCGATGTCGGTCAGGAGGTTCGAGCCGTCGCGCATCTGCGCGCCGGCTCGGCCGATGCGGAACTCCGCGCGTGGGAACAGGCTCTCGATGCTGCGGACGAGCTCCGCCTCTCGTCGGTTGACCGCCACGTCCCAGTCCTTGCGGAACCGACGTCGCAGATGCTTCAGCAGGTAGTAGAACGGCGACCCGAGCGTGCCCTCCATCGAGCGGATGAGGAACCCGTCGCCGATCTCGATCAGCGGCGGGAGGCCCTCGCCAGGGATGAGCAGCTCGGCGTCGTGCTCCTGAACAAGCGTGACCGCGCGCAGCGCCGCCGTGATGTCCTCGACACAGTCGTCGGCGTCGAGATGGGCCGTGACGCCGGGGACGAGCTTCCGCGGCTCGTCCACGATCGTGAGAACGTTCGGTGGGCGCATGTCCCGGTGCCGATTGAGCAGCGCCAGGGCGAACGCAGCGTGCTTGAGCGAGAGCGCGGTCAGCGTCAGGACCACCGCTCGATAGACGTAGAACGGGATGCCGTCGAACGTCGCCTCGCCGTCGAAGGAGTCCTGCGTGTACATCGAGTAGCGGCAACGCAGCTTGGCGGCGCGCATGAAGTAGTTGTCGAGGACCGGATCCGCGTCGTAGCGGATGAAGTGTTTCCGCCAGCGACCGACGAGCTTGCTCGTCAGCGAGGTGATCAGCGGCTGCATCCGTCGCAGTGTCTCCGACTCCTCGTCGTCGACAGCTCGCACTTCCGCTAGGCGATCGCGCTCGTCCTGCTTGTCGTGCCGCTCGAGGTCGAACGTGTCGCGCGCGTACTCGAGGACGATGCGGCCCCCGCGTTCCTCCAGCGACCCCAGGCCGCTCCGCACGAGAGCGAGCGTCCGCTCGACCATGGCGATGCTGCCTGCACGCTCGAGGATCGCATGCGTCTCCCCCTCGAGTTCCGCGTCCGACACGACTGCGGGCCAGCCGGGGCCGCGGAGGGACCCGGGGGGAACTGTCGCCAGGATCAACGGAGCGCCGTAGGCAGCCGCGAGCGTGTGCGCGGGCTGCTCGGGGTCCGCCAACGGCATCATGAACGCCCAGTCCGCCATGCGGACCGCGCTGAGAGCCAACAGCCGTGGGTCGAAGCGCCGCGTTACTTCGAGGAGGTCTTCGCGCGCTCGGCGCAGGGCGTCATCGATTTCGGACACGACGGCGGCTGAGTGTCGCACACGCGCGTCGGCCCGATCGCACGGCCTAGCCGAGCTTAGCCGTAGGTGTTGGTGCTCGGGCTTCGCCGAATCACCAAGGCCATCCCCAGCAGGTACTTGAGGTGCTCGATGCTCGCGCGAAGGCGTCGCCACTCTGCGTGCCGCCACCGCTTGAGCCGCTTGAGGGTTGCCACACGCTGACCGAGGTCCGCCGAGCTCAGCGAGTCCGCGGTACTCTTCGACGAGCTTGATCACCACGCCGGCGTCAACCTCGCAGAGGGCCACGATGTCCAGAAGGCTCGTCCCGCTCGCCACGCGCGGGATACCGTCGCCGCGACTGGCGCCGGGATCGCCGGGATACGATGTCGGCGGCATCGCCGCCGTACCCGTCGTCCTCAGCGTCCGAGTGGTCGACGTCTTGCTGTCTGGCTCGCCGCTCCCTGGCGTTGGTGCCAAGGCGGTCGATTTTGGACGCGCTCGATCTGCGCGGGATCGAACCGACGCGCCCGCGCACTGGCGCGGACGCCGGACGGTCCTCCAGACGGCGCAGCACGGAGCCTCTGCGCGGACCGCTCGCGGGCCGGCCGTTCGAAATTCAAAATAGCTAGGGCTATTTTGAGCGCTGTGACCAGAGATACGTTCAACGCGGCTCGCTGCGACGTCAGTTCCCAGTGGATCCGACGGCGCTCTGGCACGACGTCGGCGCGCGTCACTCCATGGGAACGCTGAGCTCCGAGCGCGAGCGTGATCGCGTACTCGCGCGAAGGGCCACAAGACACGCGCCATGCGCGAGGAACGCGAACGCCAATCTTGCGCGCCACGAATCCGACGCGGCGAGCCTATCCTCACGTGGCGGGCTCGTTGCGTTTGAAGAGCGCGATGTTCGATCGATCCTCTTTGCGACAGACCTTTTCTTTGCGCCACCCGCATCGCACGCGCAGCTGGGAGAAGGCGGGTGCCTACCTTCGGCGACCGGAGCGGGG
>CAYSCF010000580.1:0-3378 GCA_964429305.1 uncultured Sandaracinaceae bacterium
CCGCCGCGGATCAGGCCGGGGAGCATTCGGTAGAAGAACGTGAGCAAGAGCGTCGCGATGTGATGACCGTCGCTGTCGGCGTCCATCAGCAGGAAGATCTTGCCGTAGCGAAGCTTGCTCGCATCGAAGTCCTTGCCCATGCCGCAGCCGAGCGCGGACACGATGTCCTGCAGCTCCTTGTTGCCCGTGACGGCGCCGCTGCTCGCGCGCTCGGCGTTGAGCACCTTGCCGCGCAGCGGAAGGATTGCCTGCGTCTTGCGGTCGCGACCAGCCTTCGCCGAGCCGCCGGCGCTGTCGCCCTCGACGAGGAAGAGCTCGCTCGCCGCCGGATCCGTGCTCGAGCAGTCGCTGAGCTTGCCGGGCAGATTCAGCCGATGGCTGATCGCGGTCTTGCGCGAGACGGAGCTCGACGCCGCGCGCGACGCCTCTCGCGCACGGGCCGCCGCCGCGACGCGCGCCACGATCGCTTCGCCGACCGACGAGTTGTCGAGCAGCCAGTTCTCGAGCGTGGTGCGCACCGCGCCCTCGACCTGCGAGGCCACCTCGGGATTGTTGAGGCGATCCTTGGTCTGCCCTTGGAACTGCGGATCGCGCACGTACACGCTGACGAGCGCGACCACGCCTTCACGGATGTCCTCCGCCGTGATCGTCACGCCCTTCGGCTCGATCTTCTTGGCCGCCATGAAGTTCCGGAGCGCCTTGTTGAGCGCGGCCTTGAAGCCGTTCTCGTGCGTGCCGCCCATCGGCGTCGGAATGCCGTTGGCGTACGTGAGGATCTTCTCGTCCGGCGACTCGGTCCATGCGAGCGCGACCTCGAGGCGCGGATCCTCTTCGCGATTCATCGCGAAGTGGCCCGCGTGCACCATGCCGTGCCCGCGATCGACGACGAGCTTTCCGAGGTACTCGGTGATGCCGCCTGGATGACTGAGCTCCCACTTCTCGCCGCTCTTGTCGTCCTTGAGCACGACGACGAGACCGCGATGCAGGTAGCTCTTGGCCTCGAGGCGCTCCTTGATGCGCTCGACGTCGAACTTCGCCGCCTTGCCGAAGATCTCGGGATCGGGCCGGAACGCGATCGTCGTGCCGTGCTTGCGCGTCGGGCCGACCGTCTTGAGCTTGGTCTGCGGGATGCCGCGCACGTACGTCTGCGTGTACTCGCTGCCCTCGGTGCGCACGGTCGCGGTGAGCGACTCGCTGAGCGCGTTCACGACGCTGGCGCCGACACCGTGGAGGCCGCCGCTGACCTGGTAGTTCTTGCCGGCGAACTTGCCGCCGGCGTGCAGCACCGTGAGCACGAGCTCGAGCGCCGTCTTCTTGTACTTCGCGTTCATCCCGACCGGGATGCCGCGCCCGTCGTCGGTGACGCTCGCGCCCTTGCCGTCCGCATCGATCGACACCTCGATGCGCGACGCGTGACCGTTGATCGCCTCGTCGACGGAGTTGTCGACGATCTCCCAGAGGAGATGGTGGTAGCCGCTCGCGTCAGTCCCGCCGATGTACATCGCGGGGCGCTTGCGAACGGGCTCGAGCCCATCGAGGACCTCGATCGCGTCCGCGCTGTACTTGCCCGGAGGCGGCTTCGTCGTCATGCCTTCACCTCGTCCTTCAAGGTCTGTTCGGGGAGCACGGGCAGCGCGGGCACGACCGGCGCCGGGCCCGCGAGCTTCTTGCCGCGCTTGTAGTTGTAGAGCGCCGAGCCCTTGCCCGCGCGCGAGACGACGGCGCGCTTCACCGACACCTCGAACTCCTTGCCGTCCTCGTTGAGCACGACGAGCGACTCGTTGATGTCGTGGATCAAGCGCGCGCCGATCACGGCATCGCCCTCGTCGTCGAGCTTCACGAGGCGCACACCCTTGCCCGCGCCTGCGAGGATCGGCACCTCGTTCGCCATGCACACGAGCGCGTGCGCATGCGACGTCGCACACGCCAGGCGCTCGCTGCCGTCGCACACGTCGGCGTAGATCACCTCGTCGCCGTCACTGAGCCGCGCGTACTTGCGCCCCGCGCGGGTCGACGGGTCACGATGACCGCGCAGCGAGAAGCGCGAGGTCTGTCCCTGCTTCGTCACGAAGAGACCGTACGGCCCCGCGGGCTCCTTGCCGTCGAGCAGCGGCCCATCGGTCTCCGGCTCCGGCGGCGGCACGTCGAGCATGCGCGGATCGAAGCTGAGCATCCTCACGATCCGCTCTCCGTCTTGCATCTTGAACAGCGTCTGGACCGGGTTGCCGTAGCCGGTCGTCGCCTGCACGTCGACGATGCGCATCACGTAGCAAGCGCCCGTCGACGAGAAGAGCGCGAGGCTCGCCTTCGTCGATCCCGCCGCCACGTCCTGGATCGCATCGCCGTCGCGCACGCGCGTCGCCGCCAGATCGCGGACGCTCTGCTGTCGCTTGAGCCAGCCCTGCGCCGACAGCAGCACGACTGCGTCCTCGTCGATGATGAACGCCTCGGCGTCGTACTCGGTCTCTTCGCCGCCCGTGACCTTCGTCATGCGGCGGTCGCCGTACGTCGTCTTGATCTCGAGCAGCTCCGCGCGGATCAGCTTCCAACGCGCGCCGTCGCTCGAGAGCAGCTGGCCGAGGCGCTTGGCCTCCTTGCGCTTCTCCTCGAGCTCTTCGCGGATGATGTTGATCTCGAGCTGCGCGAGCCGATAGAGGCGCAGCTCCAGGATCGAGTCGACCTGCAGCTCGCTGAGCTCGAAGCGCTTCATGAGCTTGGCGGCCGCGTCGGCCTTGCCCTCGCTCTTGCGGATGATCCGGATCGTCTCGTCGAGCGCGTCGAAGATCGTGACGAAGCCTTCGAGGATGTGGATGCGCTTCTTGACCGCCGCGAGATCGAAGTTGAGACGCCGGACCACGACCTCCATGCGGAAGTCGAGGAAGTGCCGGAGCATCTGCGCGATCGAGCAGCGCTGCGGCGTGGTGACCGTCTCGCCGGTGTCGGTCTTCACCGGCACGAGACACGTCAGGTTCACCTGCACGTTCGTCGAGAGCGACGTGTGCTTGAAGAGGTACGCCATCACCAGGTCGGCGTTCGCTTCCTTCTTGATCTCGCACACGACGCGCGTCTCGTCGGTGCTCTCGTCGCGCACGTCGAGCAAGAGCGGCAGCTTCTTGTCGATGATGATCTCGGCGATCTGCGAGACCACGTTCTTGCGCTCGAGGCCGTACGGAATGGAGTTGATGACGATGAGCGGGTTGCCCTTCGGCTGCGACTCTTCCTTCCACGTGCCGCGCAGCTTCAGCGAGCCCTGGCCGGTCTCGTAGACCTCCTCCAGCTCCTTGCGCGAGGTGAGCAGCTGACCGCCGGTCGGGAAGTCCGGGCCCTTGATGAACTTGAGCAGCTGCTTGGTCGTCGTGCTCTCGCCGTCGATCATCG
>CAYSCF010000581.1:0-3376 GCA_964429305.1 uncultured Sandaracinaceae bacterium
TGCGGCGTGGGACTACCTACGCAGCGTCGCGCGTCAGCCGCAGTGCACCGAGCTCGCCGCGGCCGAGAACCTCGGGCAGACGGATGCGGATCCCTACGAGCACCTGCTCGAGAAGGAGCGCTGGGGCTGCGTGAACGACACGCTCCGCACGTTCTCGGCGAAGGATCAGACCTTCGTGCGCCTCTACTACATGGACGGCCTCACGCCGGAGCAGGTCGCCGAGGAGATGCAGATCTCGGTCAAGACCGTGTACTCGAAGAAGCACAAGATTCGCTGCCGCCTGGAGCGCGCTCTCTCGCCGATGATGCGCGAGACGATGCAGGCCGCCTGATCGGAGCAGGCCGCAGCTGGACGAGGGGCGAGGGGGCGTACGCGAGCGAGCTGGACCGTGGTCTTCACGGTCGGCTCGCTCGTTTGCGTTAGTCTCCGCGCGTGCTCGGTCCCGGTCTCGCGCTCGCGGCGTATCTGCTCGGCTCGATCTCGTTCGCGCTGATCGCGGCGAAGCGTGCCGGCGTGGACCTGCGCGAGGAAGGCTCCGGCAACCCGGGCGCGACGAACGTCGGGCGTGTGCTCGGCAAGCGAACGGGGCGCGTCGTGCTCGTGCTCGATCTCGCCAAGGGCGCGCTGCCCGCGGGCCTCGCGCTCGGGCTGCTCGGGCCGGACGATCCGTGGACGGCAGCGACCGGCGCGGCGGCGGTCGCTGGTCACTGCTTCCCGATCTGGCACGGCCTGCGCGGCGGCAAGGGCGCAGCGACGGCGGCCGGTGTTCTGCTGGTCTTGGTGCCGCTCGCGGGGCTCGCCTCCGTCGTGACGTACCTGGTCGCCAAGCGACTCTCGCGGCGCGCGAGCGTGGGATCGTTGCTCGGAGCGCTCGTCGGTGCAGGCACGACGCTCGCGACCACGGCAGCCCCGCGTACGTGGATGGCGGGCGCGATCGTCCTGCTCGTGTTCGTGCGTCACGCCGACAACCTGGCTCGTCTCGCGCAGGGGACGGAGCCCGAGTCGTGAAGCGCGCGTGGGTGCTGGCGCTCGCGCTCGCGGCATGCGGCGCGAGACCGACGACGCCGATCCCGACGCCCGCTGCGGGCCCGATCGAGTCGAGCGTGGGCGGCGTCCGCGTGATCAGCGCGCATCGCACGACGGCCGGCCACACCGCGCTCGGCGTGTTCGTGCGCGCGCCCGAGGCCCACGCAGCCGTGCGCGCGGCGGCCGCCCTGGTTATCGAGGCGCGCGGCGCTGGCGCATGGCGCGTGCGAGCGACGCCGGACGGCCTCGGGATCCGAGCCACCGCAGAGTCGGCTGCCCTCGCAGAGGCGCTCGCTTCGATCGCCCATGCGCTCGATGTGCGTGACCCGACCGAGCTCGAGCTCGAAGCGGCGCTCGATCACCTGCGCCGTCGACGCATGGCGCTCGCGGCCGACGAGACGGCGCTCGCGACGCGCCTGGCGCTCCAGGCGCTCGGTGGAGGCGACCTCGATCCGTTCGGCGACGCCGCCGACGAGGTGAGCTCGGCGGCCGTCGGCGCGTGGCTGCGCGATCATCTCGGCGCCGAGCGCGCGCTCGTCGTGGTCGTCGGCGACGCGAGCGAAGCGGCCGTGCGAGCGGCGATCGGCGACGCGTTCGCAGGAGCGCCGCACGTCGCGCCGCCGATGGAGACGACGTTCGCGTGGGCCCACGACGAGGCACGCGCGGCGACGGGCTCGCGCTCGATCGCGGCGGTGGCGACCACCGCACCCAGTGTCGAAGAGGCCGCGCGCATCGCGGATTGGATCGTACGGCTGCTGCCCGAGGCCGAAGCCACGAGCTTTCCGCTCCACGGACGCGCGGTGGTGAGCGCGACGCTCGTCGGAGAAGAGCCCGCGCTCCGGCGTCTGGCTGCGGCCATCGATCACGCACGCACGCTCGACGACGAGGCCGCGCGACCCTTCGCGCGCGACGCCGAGGCCGAGCTGCTCGCGATCGGCGATGCGTGGCTCGCGCGCCCCGAGAGCACGCGCGACGACGCCGTCGGGCTCGCTCTCGTACGCGCGAGCGACGCCGATGCGGCGCCCACGACCGAGCCCGCGCTCGACGCGCTCGCATCGATCCCCGTGGCGACGACGGCCCACGTGGATGCGATCCGCGCCGACGACGTCCTGCCGAACGGGATGCGCGTCCGCGTCGCACGCACCGATGGCGATGCCGCCGCGGTCTCGCTCGCATTCGCCGCTGGCGCCGCGCTCGACCCCGCACGCGAGCACGGACGCGCGCGCCTCCTCGCGACCGTGGTGGCGCGCAGCTGCGAGCCCGACGCGGACCTGCAGTGGATCGACGATGCGTCCTTCGGCGTCGTGTTGCGCGGAGATCGCGCGACGCTCGAGCGAACCGCGATGCGCGCCATCGACTGTGCCCGCCGCGCGCGAAGCGAGGTCGCGCACACGGAGGGCATCCGCGCCTCCGCGATCGCCGATCTCGACTTCGGCGATCGAGCGCGGGCGTGGGCTGCCGGGGTGCTGGCACCGGGCGCACCGGGTTGGATCGCGCCACGCGGCAGCCCCGCAGGGCTCGCCGCCGCGACGCAGCTCGACGACGCGCTCGACGACGCGCTCGATCCGCGTCGCACGACGCTCTCCATCGCCGCGGACGAAGCGCCCGAGCGTCTGCTCGCGATCGCGGCCGCCGTCGGCAGCGTGCTCTCGCCTCGCACCGATGCGCTCGCCGCGGTCGCGATCACGCCCGAGGGACCGAGTCAGTCGTTCGAGACCGACGCCCAGGTCGATGCGCCCGTCGCGATCGTCGCGCTCCGCAGCGATGCGGGATCGTCGGAGCGTGGAGCGCGCTTCGTCGCGCGCGCGCTCGCCTCCCAGCTCGGCGCGCGAGGGCTTCCGGTCCGCGCGTTCTTCGGCGGCGCGGCGCGCGGCACGAGCTTCGCGGTCGTCGCCGTGACCGGAACCGACGAGCGGCTCGACGCGCTCACGACCATCACGCGCGATGCGATGTCGGTGTTGCAGGTCGACGAATCGCTCTCGAGCGACGACGAGCGCGCGGAGCGCGAACGGGCGCTCTCGCTGGCCGCGCCGGAAGCGCTCGCGCGCTCGCTCGTCACCGACGCCAGCGAGAGCCCCGCGCTCGACGTCGCGCGCGCGCTGACCCACGCGGCGCCGCATTTCGTGCTCGTCCGACCGACGCCGCGCTCGGCTCCGCGCCACTGAGCGCCTGCGATTGACCACCCAGAACCCGCGTGGTACCTCGCCCGCGTGTCGAATGAATCGCCGTTCATTTCGTCGGCGAAGGCGAAGGAGAAGCCTCGAAAGAAGGCTCCTCGCCCGACCGCGGAACGATCGTCGAGCACTCCTGTCGGCGACAAGCGGAAGATCGGCTCGACTGCGTCGAGCAC
>CAYSCF010000582.1:0-3369 GCA_964429305.1 uncultured Sandaracinaceae bacterium
AGCTGGGCTCCGCAAGGAATGTCGCAGTGAGACCTCACGCGCGGTTCGTGAGGCTCGTCTCCTGCGGACGCGGCGGTTCACCGCCAGAGCGCCGAGTGGCACAGGCGCTGCTGAGCGGGCCCGCCAGACCCAAACCGCAACCACAGGAGCTCCCATGAATCCGAACGAGACGAAGAAGGCGACCACCGCGCCCGCCACGACCGCCCCCGCCACGGCGCCCGCGACTGCCAAGTCGTCCATCACGCCGAGCCAGATCAAGGCCGACATGAAGGTCGTGTGCTCGAAGGACGGCCAGTTCGGCGTCGTCGATCACATGCAAGGCGCGACCAACATCAAGCTCAAGAAGGACGACAAGGGCGTTCACCACTACATCCCGCTCGCGTGGGTCACGCGCGTCGACGACAAGGTCCACGTGGATCGCCCCGGCGAGCAAGCGATGCGCGAGTGGGCGACCGAGCCGCCCAAGAACTGACGAACGCGCCGATCGGGCGAGCGCTTCCCGCGCTCGCTCGATCGCGCCTCACCTCGCGTCGTCGAGCATGTGCTGCGCGTGCGCCATGTGCGCGGAGACCGCCGCGCGGACCCGCGCGAGCGGCTCGCGGAACGCCGGATCGTGGGCACCGGGGATCATCCGGTGGTCGATCAGAGCGAGCGCATCGCGATGCATGCTCACCTGGGACACGAGATACGTGTGCCCGACGCTCGCATCACTCGCGGCCCGCAGATCCGCGCGGACCGCGGCGACCTGACGCGCGAGCTCGCTGCTCACGTCGTTCTGAGCGGGAGTGACCGAGGCGTCGTGAGACCACACGGCGATCTCGCTCTGCGCCTCGGTGTGCTGGGTGATCATCATCTGCGCCATCTCGTGCGCGCTCGCGCTGGTCGCGCGCGCGTCGACCAACCGAGCGAGATCGATCTCGCCGCGATTGATCGTCGTCAGCACGTCCACGCTCTGGGCCTCGCTGAGCGGCGCGCGCGACTCCGCGCCCGACGAAGCCGACGGCGAGCCGTGCGTGGTCCCCGTTCCACACGCGAGCGCCATGATCGACGCGAGCAACGCGATCCACGAAGTGCTTCTGGGCATGAGATGTCCTCCGCGCCGGCGTCAGCAAGCGCGAGGCCAGTCGGTTGCTCAGGCTCGTGGCAGCGTGAACGAGAACGTGCTGCCGCGACCGAGCTCGCTCGTGACCCAGATGCGACCCGAGTGCGCAGCGATCACGCTCTTGGCGATGTAGAGCCCCATCCCCGAGCCCAGATGCGCGGTCTCTTCGGCCTGCCACTGCCGATCGAATACGCGATCCAGCTCGTTCGGCTCGATGCCGCTTCCGGTGTCTCGCACGTCGAAGGTGACCTCGAGGTCGTCCGCGGCGACCGAGAGCGTGACGCTCCCTCCGGCCTCCGTGAACTTGAGCGCGTTGTTCAGCAGGTTGGAGACGACCTGCGCGATGCGTCCGGGGTCGCACGAGATCGACACGTGAGCGCGGACGTCTTGCACCAGCGCCACACCCTTTTCTTCGAACGCGTCACGGAACTCGTCGACCAGCTGCGAGACGAACGTGCCCGTCTCGATCGTGGTTCGCGAGAGCGTCACCCCTCGGTCGCGGATGTTCGCCGCATCCACGAGGTCGTCGATCAACGACTCCATGCGCTTCACGGCGCGCCGGATGATCGGGAGGGTGCGTGCGAGCTCGCCCGGTCCCGCTGCGAGCGCGTCCGCGGCGAGCCGGATGTTCCCGAGCGGGTTGCGGAGGTCGTGCGAGACCACGGCGAGCACCTCGTCGCGGGCGCTGATCGCCCGCTCGGCCGTGGCCCGCGCGTCGCGCTCGCGCTCTTCCGCACGCTTGATGTTGTTGATGTCGACGGTGACGCCGCGCAGCAGCATGTGCCCGCCCTCGTCCTCTCGGTGCACGCCCGTGTGCATCCACGCGATCGTACCGTCCGCCTTCGTGCAGCGGTGATCGAGCCGCAGGTCGTTGACGTCCGAGTCGCTCCGCAGCTTGTTCAGCAGCTCGTCGAGCTTCGGCCGATCCTCTGCCACGACGTGATCGCTGAGAAACGTCGGGCTCGACATCCACTCGCCGGCCTCGTACCCGAGCACGAGCACCGAGTGCTGGCTCACGAACGTGTAGCGCTGCGCCGTCTCGTCGAACTCCCAGATGACGACGTGGTCGAGCGCGTCGACGAGCCGGCGAAAGCGGCGCTCGTCGAGCAGGGCGGTGGGGTCGGACGTCGGGCTCATCGCGGTCGCGCCGCAGTGATCTAGCTCGCCGGACCGGCAGCGCTCGCCGAAAGACGTACTCGTCGGCACGAGAGCTTGCGCCTCGCGCACGGTGCGTAGGTCTCTCCCCGAGGTCCGGATGGAGCGCGTGGGAGTCTTCTATGCGACCCGAGAGGGTCAAGCCCGCAAGGTCGCCGAGCGCGTGGCCGCGGCGCTCACCCTGCGAGGGCTCACCGTGGCCGTGCACGAGGTCCGCGACGAGGAGGCGGTCGCCGCGCTCGATCGGAGCGAGGCGACCGTCCTCGTCGCGTCGGTGCACCTCGGCAAGCACGAGCGCGAGATGACCGCGTTCGTGCGCACGCACCGGGCCCGACTCGACGCGCTGCCTGGGGCGTTCTTGTCGGTGTGCGGCGCGGAGGCTGGCTTCGAGAACGGAGTCATATCGGAGCAGCGTGCCTCAGCGGTCAAGCACGTCGCCGATCAGATGCACGCATTCACGGAGGCGACCGGCTGGCACCCGCGGCACGTGCGCCCCGTCGCCGGCGCATACGTCTTCACGCACTACAACCCGCTCGTGCGCTGGGTGATGAAGAAGATCGCCCAGTACGAAGGGCTGCCGACGGACCGCGACTACGAGTTCACCGACTGGCTCGCGCTCGACGACTTCGCGCGCACGCTCGCGGACGAGCTCCACGAGCCACACGCTGGGGCGGCGAGCCCGTAGTCGTCAGAAGGGGCCGCGAGGAACGTTCACGTTCACGCCTGCGCCCGCGAACGAGATGCCGTGCCCGGTCGACGGGTCCATGAAGGTCCCGAAGAGCGTCCCGACGCCGCTCGTGTGATCGATCGTGATCACGTCACCGCTGCCGTCGTGCGTGAAGCCGAACACCTCGCCCAGCTGATACGCGACGCCGAAGAGCTTCGGGTATCCGGTCGATCCGAGCACGGTCACGGCTGCGGTCGTCGGATCGATCTGCGCCAGCAGGTTGTTCGTCTGCGTCCCGCCGGTCGAAGGATCGCCGAGGCGGTACACGGTGCCGTACATCGTCCCGTCCGCCACGACGACGAGATCGCCCGACAGCGCGTAGCCGTCGCTCAGCATGAGCGTCTGCGTGACCTGCGGTGGCGAGGTGCTCACATCGACGTGACAG
>CAYSCF010000583.1:0-3352 GCA_964429305.1 uncultured Sandaracinaceae bacterium
CCGGCCTCGCAGCGGATGGGCGGCGTCGCGCCGGGATCAGCGACGAGCGCGTCGAAGCGGGAGCGCGCGGTCGAATAGTCGTGCGCCTCCACCGCGGCGCGCGCCTGCGCGAGCGCGGCGGCGAACGCCTCGGGGCCCATGCCGGCGGGAACGGGCGTCGTCGTCGTGACCGGTGGGGCCGTGGCACTCGACGGGGGCGGCGCGGCCTCGTCGTGCGAGCCGCACGAACAGCTGGCGGCGAGGAGCGAGCAAGCGATCAGGGAGAAGCAAGCCTTCATGATCGCCGCGACTGTCTCACATCGGACCGCTCGACAATCCTCACTCGGTCGGCTCGGTCACCGTGCCGTCCGCTGCGCTCCGCTTCTCGCCCACCCGACGCGCCGCGGATCCTCTACCGGTCGCGAAGCGCCTGGCCGATGAGGCCCCCTCGTGTGAGAATGGGGTCTCATGAGCACCATCGGAATTCGAGAGCTGAAGTCGAAGACCAGCGCGACGTTGCGCCGTGCTCAGCGCGGCGAGACGGTGATCGTGACCGATCGCGGCAAGCCCATCGTGCAGATCACGTCGCTGGCCGCCGGTGTGTCGGAGGACGACCGCGTCCTCGCGGCGGTGCGTGCGGGTCGCCTCTCCTGGTCCGGGGGCAAGCCGCGCGGCCTCGAGCGTCCGCCGCGCTTCGCGCGCTCGGTGGCCGAAGCGGTGCTCGAAGACCGGAGGTGACCGTGTTCCTCTATCTGGACACGAGCGCGCTCGTGAAGCTCTACGCGCACGAGGCCGACTCGTTCGTGGTGCGTCGACACGTCGGCCGTGCGAAGCGGGTCGCCATCGCGCGGATCGGGTACGCGGAAGCTCGCGCGGCGCTTGCACGACGCGCACGCGAGGGTCGGACGCGCCCGTCCCAACTGCGGCGGTGCGTGAAGCGGCTCGACGAGGACTTCGCGCACCTCGTCGTCGTCGAGATCGACGCCAGTCTCACGCAGACTGCGGGTGACCTGGCGGAGACGCACGGCTTGCGCGGCTTCGACGCGATCCACCTCGCGGCTGCGCTGCGGTTCGAAGCAGAGATCGCCAAGCAGGTCGCGTTCCTCGCATTCGACGCCCAGCTCATGAAAGGCGCGCGCGCCGCCGGACTCGCCGCTCCGTGAGGCCTGTACCGAAGTTCGCGATCGGCCAGCCCAGCCGAACCCGCGACAAACGCCGACCCCGTCGGCTCGCAGCGCACACCCGGTGGAGTCGAGGCCGTGTCGTCGATCCAGCGATGATTTCCCGCGAGCGCAAAGATCAGAGCGAGCAGCGACGGGGCGAGGCGCGCCACACCACGAGGATACGTGGTCTCACCTCCGTGGAGGGGTCGCTGCGGCGGGGCCATGCCGGTCGCCCCAGTAGTGATCGGTCTCTCGTCCACGATGCGCGCGGGCCGGGCAACGGCGACGACGGAGCGTGACGCGCGCTGGCGGCCCTCATGCGATAAGAGTGAAAGAGCACCGATGAACACCGCCTCGGCAGCGTGGATCCTCGTCTCGTCCTTGTACGTCTCGGGGTGTGGGCAGGCGATGGCGCAGGAGCCGCTGCCTGGCATCGCCGCGGGCACGCGCATCGTCGCGCTCGACGCGGCTCGGCTGGACGAGCTCTGCAACTGGGTTGGCTCTCGTTTTGCCGACCATGGACCGGCGTTCAGCAGTCCCTACCCTTCGGACTACGTCAGCTTCGTTTGCGCGGACGGGCGGTCTTACACATACGGCGGGCTGCCGAATTGCCGAGACGATTTCACGAACACCGCCGCGTCCGTGCCCGACTGCGCGCTGACCGTCGACACGTACGTCGCATTCGTCGACTACGCGATCGACCATTGCGATGAACCGGGATTCGACATCCACCGCTTCGGTGGTCATCTCGGCTGCGACCCCTGAGATCGATCGAGCCAACCGAGGCGCGTTACTTGCTGGGTCGCGTCGCCGGCGCGTGTCCGAGCGCTTCCTGCACGCGCATCCGCGCCACATGCGTGTCTCGAACGGCCACACGACCGGTGACAACGGAGGTCAGCGCCGCTCGCAGGGAAGGTGCTGGCGTCGAATCATCGGGATCGCTCCGGCTGGCACGCGCCATGTTAGGTGATCGCCCATGACCGACGACCACGACGCCGACGGGATGCCATGACCCCGTCCAGAGCACCGGGCTCGTTGCGCGAGCCCGACGTCGCGCGCGTGCTCGAGCGGATGCATCGCGGTGCGAACGCCGACATGCTCCGAATCTTGTTACGGGCGCCTTCGGTCATCCCCCACTTCCTGGGCTTCCGGAAGATGGCAGACGACGTCCTCAGCCACAAAATGCGGGACACCTACCTGCCGGTGTCGGCCTCGCAGGGTGAGATGCTGTATCTCGTCGCGCGCAGCATCGACGCGCGCCGAGTCGTCGAGTTCGGCACCTCCTTCGGGATCTCGACGATGTATTTGGCCGCGGCGGTCAAGGACAACGGCGGTGGGCTGGTCATCGGAACCGAGCTCGAGCCCAGCAAGCGCGACAAGGCCAACGCAAACCTCGCCGAAGCAGGCCTGTCGCAGTTCACGAACATCTTGCTCGGCGATGCGCTGAAGACTCTCGTCGATGTCGAGGGACCCGTGGACATGGTCCTCTTGGATGGATGGAAGGAGGGCTACCTCGAAGTGCTCGAGCTGCTCGCGCCCAAGCTCCGGCCGCGAGCGGTCGTCCTCGCCGACAACATTCTCCGTTTCAAGCGCGCGCTCCGGCCGTATGTCGAGCACGTGCAGAGTGGGAGCCACGGTTTCGTCTCGTCGACACTCGAGATCGCCGACGGCTTCGAGCTGTCGGTCTTCACCGGCTAGCGCTGATGTACTCCGAAGGTGCCCGGGCAGTTCATGTCGTGCCCGGCTCGTGGTGCTACCTCTGCGTCACCCGCCGTCCGGACCCGCGTCCGGCGCGGCCGCGTCCACGACGCCCGCATCCGTGATGCCTGCATCTGGGTCATCGACCAGCGGCAGCGTCGTCGGGTCGATGCGGTAGAGCGGGCGCGAGTAGTCGAGCGCGGCCGTCTCGAGCACCAGCTCGTGCGCGCGAAGGAGGTACAGCCCACCAGAGCTTTCGCCCTCGCCAGCGGGGAACGCGAAGTGGCGTGCGGTGCCGCTCGCGAGATCGAAGACGCGGTAGCCGCTCACGCGCGTGACCGACTCGGTGTCGATGTGCGCGAAGATCCCGTCGCCGATCAGAGCATCGCTCCAGTCGATGACGCCGGGGCCTTCGAGGATGCGCGGCGTCGATGGCGCAGCGAGAGGCGCAGCACGGAGCACCACGTCGTAGGCCAGACCCGTGCCGCCCGATACCGCGTAGTCGAACCACG
>CAYSCF010000584.1:0-3350 GCA_964429305.1 uncultured Sandaracinaceae bacterium
CGATGAGACTGGGCGCAGCGACAGCGGAGCGCCGTCAATCGGGGGTCATGCGGAACGCGAGGCGCGGCGACGTCGATCCCGACGGGAACGCCGCGCCGATGAGCGATGCGACGCGCATGAATGCCGTGCCTTCGTCGGCCTCCACCAGCGTCGGGCACACGGCCGCGCCGCACACGGGCCGCGTCGTGGTGCTGATGGCCGAGTCGGCCTGCGTCGCTTCGTCCGCGCGGAACGAGAACGCGCCGGTCGTGAACGGCCGCGGCGGTGGCTCGTCGTCGGCCTGCGGCTGCGGCACGCCGGGGAGCATCGCGACCGTCGGCGCCGCGGGCGTGGGCACGCCCGCATCGAGCATGTCGGTCTGATTGAAGCGCACGATCATGCCCTGGCCACGCGACCAGAGGACGAGCTGCAGATGGCCGCCCGGCGCCGCGACCGCGGGCTGACCGTCGCAGTCGATGTAGTGGCCGTCGCGGCACGCGTCGTAGACCTCGCTCCAGTGCGAGGTGAACTCTTCCCAGTTGCGCACGGTGCCGGGGAACGAGACCGGACCGTGCTCGGGCGCGATCTCGGGGGAGCTGAACGTCATCCAGTGCAGCTGCGGGCTGCCGTCGGGCGAGCGGACTGCGATCGCGAACTCGTGGTAGCCCGCGTTGAGCAGCGTCTGCATCGTGCGCAGGAACGTTCCGTACGGGACGATGCCGTGGATGGTGAGCGCCGCGATGCCGCGCGCGGGGGAGGCCGCCAGGTGCGTGCGCAGCAACGCGAAGCCCTCGGGCGTGAGCTCGGCGGCCGGCGGAACGCCGCGCGTCAGATCGTAGAGGGCGTGGCTGTCGACGTGCATCGCCGTCGGGCTGATCTCGATCCGCAGCGCGTTGCTCGGCGTCGAATCGGTGTTGCGCAGCGAGATCGGCACCTCGAGCGCGCCCACCATCGGGGGCAGCTCGGGATCCGACGGCGGCGGAGGCTCGCTCCCGCATGCAGCGAGGATCGACGACGCGAGGACGAGAGAGGCGCAGACGCGGTTCCGCATGGCGGCGGAGAGTACGCCAGAAACGACGAAGCCCACCAGCCGTGAGGCGGTGGGCCGGGTCGGAGAAGAGCCGCGCGGCATGAGAGCAAGCGGGGCTGGGCCCCGCGCGCAGCACGAAGGCGGAGGGGAGTGGGGCCCCGAGCCGGCTCCGCCGGGCGGGGCGAGGGCCGCCCAGGCCCTCGAAAGACTAAGGATAGAAGTCGAACATGTAGCCGACGGTGATGCCGCCGAAGAGACGGGCCGGGTGATCGTGCACGCTGGAATCGGTGCACACCGTCTCGCCCGTGCTCGTGACGGTCGCGCACGCGTCCGACTGGCTGTTGAGCGTCGTCTCGACGCCGAACGAGAGCTGGATGAGCACGCCCTCGTCGAAGCGGTACTCGAGCGCGAGGGAAGTATCGAGGAATGCCGCGAACGACCAGTACCGACGGATCTGCGTGTCGCTGCCCGCGTTCCAGCTCAGCGGTCCGCCCGCGAAGCCGACGCGCATGAGGAGCGCGAAGTGATCCTGCGGCAGGACGAGCGTCGCGCCGCCGGCCAGACGCGCGCCGTCACGGCTGACGCCGCCGCCGACGTCGAGGCGCAGGTAGCGAATCGGCTGGACCAAGACCTGCCCGCCGATGACGCCGTAGGGCGTGTCGACGCCGCCGGTGAGGGCGACGCCGAGGAGGCGATCCCAGCGCAGGTGCATCGGATCCGGGCCGGCCGGCTCTTCCACCTGGTCCGACACTTCCGGCTCGGGATCATCCGCGAGGACCACACTGGGAGAGAACGCGAGAGCACCGAGCGGCAGGGAAAGGAGCAGGGCGAGGAGGCGGAGGCGCGTCATTGTCGAGACCTTTTCGGGCAGGGTCGGGCTGCGAAGCCCCCGTGCATACGCAAAGGTGAGGCCGAGGGCAAGCGGTTCCGTGCCTGGACACATGCTCGGGCGCCTCGATCCCTGTGAAGTCCCTCCATTCAGCAGGTGTCTGCGCCCATTCGCACCCGTGGGGGAGCCTCCCGTCAGAGCGATCTGGACGCCGGTCTCCGAGCGCGATAGCCCAACGACGTGCATCCCGTAACGCCGCGTGTGCGTGACTCGCTACCTCAGGTGACCGGTTGGGGGCGTTTGGGCGTTCCCGGACACGAGGTCCGGTCGACCAACCTCGAGCGTCTGTCCGAGGGCGCCGTGCTCTCGCGAGGCCTCGGCCGGAGCTACGGCGACAGCTCGCTGCCGCCCCCGGGTGTGAGCGAGGTCGCATCCACGGCGCTCGCCGATCGCCTGCTGGCGTTCGATCCCACGACGGGCGTGCTGCGCGCGGAGGCAGGCACGTCTCTGTTCGCACTGAACCGCTTGTTCCTCGAGCGTGGCTTCTTCGTACCCGTCACGCCCGGCACGCAGTTCGTGACGCTGGGCGGGATGGTCGCCTCCGACGTGCACGGCAAGGAGCACCACGTCCGCGGCTGTTTCGGCGAGCACGTCGTGTCGCTGCGCATGCGCGTCGCCGACGGCCGCGTGGTGATGTGCTCGGACACCGAGAACGCGGATCTCTTCCGCGCGACGATCGGCGGCATGGGCCTGACGGGGCACATCCTCGAGGTCACGGTCCGGATGCTCCCGATCCGCTCCCCTTGGATCCAGCAGCGCAGCGTGCGCGTCGACGATCTCGACTCGTTCCTCGCCGCGCTCAAGGAGCACGCGGGCCGCTACCCGTACACGGTCGGCTGGATCGACTGCCTCACGCGCGGCGCGCACATGGGCCGCGGCATCCTGATGGCGGGCGACTGGGCCGAGAAGAGCGACGCGCCGTCGCGCTTTCCGAATCCGCTTCCGCGCGTGACGTTGCCCTTCGAGGTGCCGAGCGCGCTGCTCGGTGGGCGCGTGCTCGGCAAGCTTTCCGTCGGCGCGTTCAACGAGCTCTTCTTCCGGCGCCACATCCCGCGCGTGCGCGAGGGGATCGTGCACTGGGAGACGTTCTTCTATCCGCTCGACGCGATCCGCGAGTGGAACCGCATGTACGGGCCGCGCGGCTTCACGCAGTACCAGTGCGTGCTGCCCGAGCACGCGGGCCCGGGCGCCGCGCGTCGCGTCCTGGAGATCCTCACGCGCGCGGGGAGCGCGTCGTTCCTCTGCGTCATCAAGGACTGCGGGCCCGAAGGGAAGGGCATGCTCTCGTTCCCGATGAAGGGCATCTCGATCGCGCTCGACATCCCGGTGCGCGACGACACGCAGGCCGTCATCGACGCGCTCAACGTGCAGGTGATCCAGGAAGGGGGCCGCATCTACCTGACGAAGGACGGCTTCACGCGCCCCGAGCACTTCCGTGCGATGGAGCCGCGG
>CAYSCF010000585.1:0-3348 GCA_964429305.1 uncultured Sandaracinaceae bacterium
CCGAGCGACATCTGGTAGCCGATGAAGCCCTCGAGATCGGTCGGGACGGGGCCCGCGTCGTGCCCGCCGTCGATGCGCGGCGCTCTCCACGCATCGATCGGCGCGGCGTCGGTCGCATCGACGACGGCGGCGTCCACCAGCGGAGCGTCCGTGTGCTGACAGCCGAGCAGGACGAGGACGAGCGCGGATGGGCCGAAGCGACGCATCCTTCGATGGTACGTCAGACGGCCACGGCGTGATCGCGCAGCGCGGCGTTGAGCGACGTCTTCTTGTCGGTGCTCTCGCTGCGCTGGCCGATGATGAGCGCGCAGGGCACGCCGAACTCGCCGGCAGGGAACTTCTTCGTTCGCGTCCCGGGGATGACGACGCTGCGCGCGGGCACGCGGCCGCGGTGCTCCACGGGCGTGCTGCCGGTCACATCGAGGATCGCGGTCGACGACGTGAGCACCACGTTCGCGCCGATGACGGCCTCGCGCTCGACGACGACGCCTTCGACGATGACCGCGCGCGATCCGACGAAGCAGCCGTCCTCCACGATGACCGGTCGCGCTCCGGGCGGCTCGAGCACGCCGCCGATGCCCACGCCGCCGGAGAGGTGCACGCCGGCGCCGATCTGCGCGCACGAGCCGACGGTGGCCCACGTGTCGATCATCGTGCCGCGCCCGACCCACGCGCCGAGGTTCACGTAGCCGGGCATGAGCACCACGCCGGCCTCGAGAAACGATCCGAAGCGCGCGACGCCCGGCGGCACCACGCGCACGCCGGCCTTCTCGAGGCCCTTCTTGATCGGGATCTTGTCGCGGAACTCGAACGGGCCGACCTCGAACGTCTCCATGTCGCGCAGGGAGAAGTAGAGGAGGATCGCTTCCTTCAGCCACGCGTGCACTCGCCAGCCGTCCGCTTCTTGCGTGGCGACGCGCAGCTCGCCGCGATCGAGCGCGCCCATCGCTTCCAGCACCGCCTCACGATGCGATGCATCCTTCAGGAGCGAGCGATCCGCGTACGCGGCGGAGACGAGAGCTTCGAGGGACATGCGCGCGGTGGTACCACGATTCCGCATCACGATTTACGCTCGGGCGCGTGAGCACGACCTACTACGTCCCCTCCGGAAAGATCCCGATCATCGGCGCGATGGTCACCCTCGTCGTCGCCGCCGTGGTGCCGCTCGTGATGGCCGTCCCCTACGCCGTGGCCCTCGTCTACAACCCGAGCGCGTACCTCGGCATCGTGCTCCCGGGCTTGATGGGCGGGGCCATCGGCTTCGGCGTCGCGAAGGCCGGCACGTGGATGAAGGTCCGCAACGCGTGGGCGCTCGTCGGCGTCGCCGTGCTCTCGGCGATGGCCTGTTGGCTGCTCTCGTGGGTGCCGTGGGAGTACTTCACGCTCTCGCACATCGGACAGGACATCGATCTGCAGACGGTGCTCTGGCCGCCGACGTTCCTCGAGCTCTTCGCGATCCTCTACGAGAACGGCGCGTGGACGATCGGCCGATCGGGCGAGCCCGTGTCGGGCTTCATGCTGCTGCTCGTGTGGATGGGCGAAGCGGGCATCGTGCTCGTCGCGAGCGGCGTGGCGGCCTGGGCCGCCGGGAGCGCGGGGGTGTTCTGCGAGACGTGCGAGCGCTGGTGCAAGCGCGTGTCGAACGCGTTCGTCCACGGCGCGGAGGCGGAATCGCAGATCACCTCGAAGCTCGCGGTGGGTGATCTCGGTGTGCTCACGAGCGCGCCGCGCACTCAGCCGTCCGCCGGCCAGTGGATCGAGACGGCTGTCCTCTATTGCGAGTGCGGTGCGACGAACACGCTGCTGGTCGAGCGCTGCCTGCGCAAGGTCGATCGCCGCGGCAACGCACGCGTCGAGCGCAAGCCGATCGTCAAGCACGCGCTGATCACCAAGGCGCAGGCCGATTGGGCGCGCAACGGTCGTTGACCGTCGCTGCGGGCGGCCTCACGTTCAACGGCTGCCGATGAAGCTCGCCAAGCCCATGACGCCTCCGCTCGCGCCCGCCGAGCATCCGCTCGTCCGCACGCCGGAGGAGTGGTCCGAGGTGCTCGGCGGCTGGGGTGAGCCGCGCTACCGCGGCCCGCAGGTGTTCGGCTGGCTGCACCAGAAGGGCGTCACCGATCCGGCGCTGATGACGGATCTCCCGAAGTCGCTGCGCGAGCGGCTCGCGAGCGAAGGCCCGCTCGCGCCGCCGATGGAGGTGAGCGCTTCGCATCTCTCGGAGGACGGCACGCGCAAGCTGCTGCTCCAGATGGGTGACGGCCGCACCGTGGAGTCGGTGTTGATCCCCATGAAGAGCACGAAGGCCGAGGGGACCTTCGGCGCCGACGCCGAGCTCGACGAGGGTGAGGACGTCGCGACCAGCGCGTGGGTGACCCAGTGCATCTCTTCGCAGGTCGGCTGCGCGATGGGCTGCGTGTTCTGCGCGTCGGGCATCGCGGGCCTCAAGCGCCACATGACGGCCGCCGAGATCGTCTCGCAGGTGATCCTCGGTCGCCGGCACGTCGACACGAACGAGCGCGTTCGCAACGTGGTGTTCATGGGCATGGGCGAGCCGCTGGCGAACTACGACGCGGTCGCGCGCGCGCTCGTGCTGCTCACGCACCCCGATGGCCTCGGCCTCTCGCGCCGCCGCGTGACGGTGTCGACGAGCGGGCTCGTGCCCGAGATCGACAAGCTCGGTCGCGACTTCGCGGGCCAGGTGCAGCTCGCCGTCTCGCTGCACGCGGCGACCGACGAGCGCCGCAGCGCGATCATGCCGATCAACAAGAAGTACCCGCTCGCCGAGCTGATGGACGCGCTCAAGCGCTACCCGCTCCCGAAGCGCCGCCGGATCACGATCGAGTACACGCTGATCGCGGGCGTGAACGCGTCGGCGGCGGACGCGAAGGATCTCGCGCGCGTGCTGCGCGGTCTGCCGTCGAAGGTGAACCTCATCCCGATGAACGCGGTGCAAGAGAACCCGCTCGCCGCGCCCGATTGGGCGACCGTCGACGCGTTCCAGGAAGCGCTGCGAGGGCAGGGCGTCCAGAGCTACGTGCGAAGGCGCAAGGGCGACGACATCGCGGCCGCCTGCGGCCAGCTCGCGCTGCAGGGCGAGAAGCGCAAGGTGAAGCTGGTGCTGCCGGTCACGAGCGGGTGATGTGGTAGCGTCGTCTCGATGCTGACGCGCATCTACATCGACAACTACCGCTGCTTCACCAACTTCGAGTGGAAGCCCGGCAAGCTCGTGCTGATCGCAGGAAGGAACGGCTCGGGGAAGTCGACCTTGCTCTCGGTCTTGACCGACGTTCAGTACGTGCTGGCGTCCGCGCCAGTCGCGGATTGCCTGGACGAAGAGGATCTGAC
>CAYSCF010000586.1:0-3339 GCA_964429305.1 uncultured Sandaracinaceae bacterium
ATTATCGGCGCCAAGTCTGACGGTTAATATCGTTGCTTCCGGACCGTCGATCGTCTCCGTCTCGACGGGAGTGTCGACGATGTCGAGGTCGCCGAGCTCCGTGAAGCGATCGAGGAGCTCTTCGAATCGATAGCGCTGGTCAGCGTCGACCGCCGCATCCTTCGGCGTGCGGCCGAGCCGATGCCGACGGCTCTGCGCTCGCTCGATGCCATCCACGTCGCGAGCGCGCTTGCAGTACGCACGAAGGTCGCAAGCTTGTCTCTGGCGACGCACGACGAAGAGATGGCCACGGCGGCGAAGGCACTCGGCTTCCGAGTGCTCGGGATCTAGCGGTACTGCTAGCGACCCGTCCACTCGCAGAGCAGATCGGCTTCGCTCTCGTAGTAGCGGTGGATGCGCACGCGCGCCGACTCGACTTGCGCGTACCTGAGCACGCCCTCGAACACGCCGACGTGGTGCGAGTCGAGGAAGTACAGGACGTCCGTCGCGCGCACGATCGCGCGGCCGGGTGTCGCGTCGAGAATGTCGATGCGCGCGGGCTTCGTGTGCAACGCGTACGACCTCGCCATCGCGTGCAGCACTTCGATCGGGCCCTCGGCGGACCCGAGGACCACGCGGCCGATCATCGACTTCACGAGCGCGCCCGGTGAGCCGCGGCCCTGGCGTCGCAGTCCCTCGCGTAGCGACTCCTTCGGCCACACCGCGCGTGCGGCCTCGACCATCAGGGTCGCGTGATCCCGCAGCAGGTAAGGGCGGAACCCGACGTAGCTCTCGCGCGCGCTCAGGAGCGTGACGCCTCGGCTCTTGGCGAGGTCGCACACGGCTTGCAGGAAGATGCCGCTGATCGTGGCCGACGACGGCAGCGACGCGAGCACCGCCTCGGCGTCCAGTGGCGAGCGCCACGGAGGGTCGTTCCACTCGGTCGGAAGGGCCCGCACGCGCGGCAGCATACTTCGGCGCACGGCGGGTGGGTTCCCCGGAGCGCACTCGTGCTTACGGTGATCGGCATGATCATCGAGTGCTCCGCGTGCGGTTCGAAGAATCGGGTGCCTGCCAAGCGGGCGCTCGACGCGCCGAAGTGCGGCAAGTGCAAGGCGCCGATGATGCTCGACACCCCGGTGCACGCTTGCTCGGCGGAGGAGTTCGACGAGATCGTCCGGGACTCCCCGATTCCGGTCGTCGTGGACTTCTGGGCCGCATGGTGCGGTCCGTGTCGCGCGGTCGCGCCACAGCTCGATGCGCTCGCCAAGACCAAGCGCGGCAAAGTCGTGGTCGCGAAGCTCGACACCGAGGCCGTGCCCGAGATCGCCGCCCGCTACGGAATTCGCAGCATCCCGACGTTCGTCCGCTTCGAGAAGGGTGTCGAGCAGAAGCGCGCGATGGGCGCGATGCCTGCCGACGCGCTCGCACACGCGCTCGGGGTCTGACGGCTCACGGAAGAACGACGCGCGTCGCGCTCGCGACATCGCTCAACGTCACACCATCACCGGTGACCTGGCCTTGCGCGTTCGCGCCCCAGCACCACACGAAGCCGTCCATGTCGATGGCGCACGTGTGATCGAACGCCTGACCAATTCGCGCGATCGAGGGCAGCCCGGTGACCATCGCGGGCGTCGCCGACGGCGTCACGGAGATCGACCCTCGTCCGAGCTGTCCATGCGTGTCGTCGCCCCAACACCACACGCTGTGATCGCTGCGCAGCGCGCACACGTGCGAGCCTCCCGCGCGTACTTGGAGCGCGTCGTGGATCACCGGAACGCCAGCGGGGGCGTAGTCGCCGGCGGGTGGGTCGCCCCAACACACGATGTCACCCGCGACTCGACGCGCGCACGCGAAGTAGAAGCGACCGACGGAGAGCTCGACCGCATCCGAGAGCCCCGTGGGCTCGTCGAACGCGTTGGTGGGCGCGCCGCTGAAGCCGAGACCCTGCGCGAGATCACCCCAACACCGCACGCTGTGATCGGCCAAGAGCGCGCAGGCCATGTGCCAGCCAGCCTCGACCTGCGTCACGGCGGCGGGGAAGCTCGCCGTCAGGATCATGGGCGCATCGCTGGTGAACGGCGACGTCATCGGGGGCTGGGCGATCAGGCCCCATTGATAGACCGCGCCCGTGCTCGTCAGCGCGATTCCCAGCGGGCCCGAGACGGAGTGTTGCGTCACGCCGGTGACCCCGACGATCGGGTCGGCATGCGCGTCGATGCTCGTCGCGGCCATGCCGTCTCCCGTCGGCCCGCCGCCCGCACAGCGCACGATGCCGGTGGCGTCGCGGTAGCAGAGGCTGTTGTATCCGACGCTGAGCTCGACGCCGACGGCGTCCAGTGTGCGGATCACGATGGGGGACGTTGCCGACGTGGCCGCGCCCGTGAACTCGCCGTTCGTCCCGTTTCCCCAGCACGCGATGCGCGGCGTGGTGAGCAGGGCGCACGTGAAGTCTCCGCACGCGACGTCGGTTGCACGCTCGCAGTGATCGCCGAGGCACTCGCGCAGGAAGCACGTCCCGCGCGCATCGCCGTCGACGGCGTCGGCCATCGAGTCGCAGTCCGAGTCCACGCCGTCGCACGCCTCGGCAGCGCCGGGATGGATGGCGGGGTCGGTGTCGTTGCAGTCCGGGCCACCGCACTGCGGGCCGTCGTGACCGTCGTGATCTCGATCGCAGTCGATCGCGTCGATGGCGGAGTCGACCGTCGTGAAGGCGTCGAGCTCCACGCGCGCGTCGTGGCCGCCGTCCGGCCCTGCGTCGAAGGCGCTCGCATCGAGACCACCATCGCGACCGGCATCGAGATCACCGTCGAGACCGCCTGCATCTTCGGGCGCGCTCGCGTAGCAGTGCCCCCCGACGCACGACCAGCCACTCGGACACTCGCTCGCTTGCATGCACGCGAGGCGGCCCTCCGGCACGTGGAACGCGCATGCGCCCATCGCCGACGCGAACGCGAGAAGCAGCGCTCGCGCTCTCATCGCCACGCTCCAGCGAGCGACAGCGATCCGAGCCCGATGCGCAGGCTCAGCGCCGGCGCGGGCTCGATCGACGGCGTCGCGAGCACGATCGCGAGAATGCCAGCGCCCAAGGCACCGACGGCGAGGCAGGCGATGCCGACGCCCTCGAGGACCGGCCCGCGCGAGGCCTGGTCCGAGATCGCGCTCCAGTGTGTGTCGAGCCCAGCGTTCTCCACGGCGCTGCGATCCGACTCCGCGATGCCGAGCATCACCGCGCCCGCGACCAACACGGCCGCGGAGACGCCGAGGCCGATCCACGAGCCGGTGTCGTCTCGAGCGCTCGCTTGCGGCGCTGGCGACGGCGTCACGAGCGCGGGCTGCGTGTCGGCGGGCTCATCGGCC
>CAYSCF010000587.1:0-3328 GCA_964429305.1 uncultured Sandaracinaceae bacterium
GTGCTGGGGATCCGACGCGAGTGGCCAGCTCGGCGATGGAGCGATGCGGCGGTCGGCGACGCCGGTGCTCGTACGCTTCGGACCACCGATGGCCGGGACCGCGGGCGGCGCGGAGAGCGGAGAGCGATCATGACGCGAGTCTTCGTGTTGCTCGTGGTGGTCGCGACGGTCCTCGTCGCGGATGGATCGCATCGCGCGACGGCGCAGGGCACCGTGACGAACACCGCGGCATGTCTGGAGCGCGCGGCGCGTGACACCGACCTCGTCGAGATCCAGCTGCGACGCTTGTGCTGGGCCACGCCGAGCCCGACCGCGCCCGTCGCGTGCTACGTCGCGGCGAGCCAGACGCTGCTCCTCACGGATCCGCAGAGCATCGAGCTCTGTCGATGCACGCGCTCGATGGCACCGATCACGTGCTACGAGGAGCTGCGTCGCGAGGCGCTCCTGAGCGAGCCCGAGATGGTGGCGGCCTGCTCGCCGACGGTCTCGCAGCTGCTGCGCTGGGACTGCACCTCCGCGCTCGGGACATGACGTCCACGAGCGCGCGAGTGTGCGTCGTGACGGGCGCGAGCTCCGGGATCGGCGAGGCCGCGGCCGCTCGTCTGGCCACGCTCGGGAACACCGTCGTGCTCGCGTGCCGACGACAGGCGCGTGCCGAAGAAGCCGCCGAGCGCATCCGCGCGACGCATCCGTCGGGTCCCGTGGTGCCGATGGAGTGCGACCTCGCATCGCTGCGCTCCGTGCGCGCGTTCGCTGCGAACGTGCTCGACCGTCATGCGCGCATCGATGCGCTCGTCAACAACGCCGGTGTCGTTCCAGAGCAGCGCCAGCTCACGGAAGACGGCTTCGAGCACGTGCTCGCCGTCGCGTTCCTCGGGCCCTTCTTGCTGACGACCTTGCTGCTCCCGTCGCTGCGCGCGAGGACGGGCGAGCGCGCGGGGCGCGTCGTGAACCTCGCGGGCATCTACCATCGACACGGCGCGCTCGATCTCGACGATCTCATGTTCGCTCGTCGCGCGTGGGAGCTCGGGGCCGTGAACGCGCAGGCGCAGCTAGCGCGCGTGGCCATCACCGTCGAGCTCGCGCGGCGCATTCCGTCGTCCGAATGCACGGCGAACGCGGTCCATCCCGGCGCCGTGAGGACTCACGCGCAAGATCACGCCCCGTGGTGGGCCAAGCTGATGATCGAGACCGTCGCGCGCCCGGTCTTCGTCGCTGCTTCGGAGGGAGCCGCTCCGGTCGTGCACCTGGTCGGCGCGAGCGAGCTCGAGGGCGTGAGCGGGCACTTCTTCGATCGCATGCACGACTCCACGCTCGTGCCTGCCGCGACGAATGCCGAGGTGAACGCCCGTCTCTGGGCGCGCGCGATGGAGCTGACCGGCGCGTCACCCGGCTAAGTGAAGCCTGCGGCGCAGATTCTGCGCGAGGTGCGCATGCGCTGCATCGAGCGGGCTCCGACGCGCCGATCTGGCGTGGCACGCGGTCTGCTGCGTAGAGATGCGATGATCTCGTCTCGAACGCGTTCCTCCACGCTTCACGCACTCTTCGCGTGCGCGGTCCTTCTGGGTCACGGCTGCGGGGGTACGCTCGCCACGTCCGCGCCGCCCGTCGTCGCGCGACACGACATCGTCGAGTCGGCGACGACCTCTTCGCCGACGGCCCCCGTGACGAGCGCGGAGCCGCCGATCGCGACGCTGGCCGAGCGTGTGGCCGTGCCGGGAACGGGAGTCTCGCTGCAGCCGCCGCTGGGCGCGACATTGATGAGGGTCGGAGCCGGCTTTCTCGGGGCCGAGCACGAGCTCGAGATCGTCGTCGCGCTCGCGGAAGATCAGTCGACGCTCGACGACATCGCTCGCTTCGGCGACGGGGGGCCGCGTCCGACGACGGAGAACGTGACGATCGACGGGCGCGCGGTGCAGCTCATGACGCAGGGCTTCGATGACGACGGCGAGTCGGTCGAGCGCGTATGGTTCTTGGTGCGCGACGGGGCGCGTGGTCTCGCCATGCTCGGCGAGTACGACGCCGACGCTACCGCGAGCGTGCGCGCGCAGGTTCGCGAGAGCCTGCTCTCGACGCAGTGGGACGCTCACGCCGCGCTCGATCCGGAGAGCGCGGCGGGCTACCGCATCACCGAGTCGGCCGACCTCTTGCCGCATGCCGAGGTGGTGAACGGCATCAGCTACGCACCTCGCGGAGAGATCGTCACCGTCGACGGCGGCGCTCCTGCGATCCTCGTCGCGCCGCTCGACGTCGACGTCCCGCAGGGCGAGCGCTCCGAGGACTGCGAGATGCTCTTGATGTTGTCCGGTCCCGTCGCCGCCGACACCGTCGTTCACCACGACCAGTTCTCGACCGAGACCGTCGCCGGGTGCGAGGTCTTCGGTGACGAAGCGGTCGATGCGCCCCACGCCGGCGGCCCCCGGCGTCTGTCGACCTACGCCGCCGTCGTCTTTCTCGACTCGGAGGCGTTCGTCGTCGCGGGCATCGTCGATGCGCGAGAGGGCGCGCGCTGGAGGCCGAGCTTCGCCGCAGCCGCACGCAGTCTCGCCTGGGTCGTCCGCTGAGCTGCGTGTGGAGACTGCGATGCGCATCGGAGTGATGACGGGAGGCGGCGACTGTCCCGGCTTGAACGCGGTCATCCGCGCGGTCGTGAAGATCGGCATCGAGAAGCACGGATTCGAGGTCTTCGGCGTCGAGGACGCGTACTCGGGGCTCGTCGATCTCGACTACTGCTCGCCCCACGGAAACCGATGGCTCGGCGTGCGCGACGTGCGTGACATCGGCTCGCGCGGTGGGACGATCCTCGGCACGTCGAATCGTTGTGATCTGTTTCGTTTCGTTGTCATGGCCGTCGACGGACGCCGAGTCGAGGCCGATGTGAGCGCGCGCGTGCTCGATCACTTCGCGAAGCTCGGTCTCGATGCGCTGGTCTCGATCGGCGGAGACGGCTCGATGCGGATCGCAGATCGATTCCGCCAGCTCGGCGTGCCGATCGTCGGAGTGCCCAAGACGATCGACAACGATCTCGCGGCCACCGATCAGACCTTCGGCTTCGACACCGCGCTGCACGTCGCGATGGAAGCGATCGATCGCATCCGTGACACTGCCGAGAGCCACGACCGCGTGATGTTGATCGAGGTGATGGGACGCGATGCGGGCTGGATCGCGCTCCACGCAGGCGTGGCGGCAGGTGCCGACGCGATCGTGATTCCGGAGATTCCGTATCGCGTGGAGGCTCTCGTCGAGATGATCGCGCGCCGCAAGCGAGAGGGGCTCGTGCACTCGATCGTGGTCGTGTCGGAAGGAGCGCGGCCCATCGGCGGCTCGA
>CAYSCF010000588.1:0-3325 GCA_964429305.1 uncultured Sandaracinaceae bacterium
CGCTCGAGCTGCGTGGCGATGTTCTCGGCCACGAGCTGCGCGTTCGTCTCCGCCTTGCGGACTTCCTGGATGTCGACGAAGAGCTCGTTGCTCGTGAGCTTCTGCAGGTCCGTGCGGAGCTGCTCGACGCCGGCGCCGCGCTTGCCGATGATGATGCCGGGGCGCGAGGTCGCGATGATGACCTTGACCTTGTTCGCCGCGCGCTCGATCTCGATGCCGGCGATGCCCGCGTGCGCGTGCTCTTCGCGGACGTGCTTACGAAGCGCGATGTCTTCGTGCAGCCACTTCGCGTAGTTCTTGTCCTCGTACCACTTGGAGTTCCAGGTCTTGATGACCCCGAGGCGGAAACCGAACGGATGTGTCTTCTGTCCCATGTGTCCTGTCAGTTCCCGTGACCGTCGGAGACGATGATGGTGATGTGGCTCATGCCCTTGACGATCTGCGTCGCGCGACCCATCGCGCGGGGACGCCAACGGCGCATGAAGCGATCCGGCGCCTTGTCGGCGAACGCCGTCGTGACGCGGAGATTGTCGAGATCGACGTTCGCGTCCTTCGCCCGCGCGTTGCTGATCGCGCTGTCGAGGATCTTGAAGACGATCGGTGCCGCCGACTTCCGGGTGAAGCGGAGCATCTCGAGAGCCTCGGCCGCGTTCTTTCCGCGGATGAGGTTCACGATGACGCGGGCCTTACGGACCGCGATCCTCTGAAATCGTGCTTGCGCGTGAGCTTCCATCGTCTCGAAACCTCGGCAGAATCCGCCCTGTGCAGAGCCCGGCCGAAAAAGGGCGCGGGATCTAACACGCAGGGGGTCGACCCTCAAGGGATTGATCGAACCAAAACGAACCAAATACGATCCCCCCGGAATCCAGGGGGATTTGCGAGCTACTTCTTCGGCCCAGCAGCCGCGGGCGCCGGGGGCGCGCCAGACGGACGGGCCACCTTGCGATCGGCCGCGTGGCCGCCGAAGGTGCGCGTCGGTGCGAACTCGCCGAGCTTGTGGCCGACCATGTTCTCGGTGACGAACACGGTGATGAACTTGCGCCCGTTGTGGACGTTGAAGTTCAGACCCACGAACTCGGGCGTGACGGTCGAGCGACGCGACCACGTCTTGATGACGCGGCGATCGTTCGCCTTGAGAGCCTTCTCGATCTTGTCCTGAAGGTGGCCGTCGACGAAGGCACCCTTTTTGGCTGAACGCATTTCTTACTTGCTCCGACGCTTGATGATGAACTTGTCGGTCGTCTGATTCGTGCGGGTCTTCTTGCCCTTGCTGAGCTGACCCCACGGCGAGCACGGATGACGACCGCCGGACGTACGGCCTTCGCCGCCGCCCATCGGGTGATCGACCGGGTTCATCGAGACACCGCGGTTGTGCGGGCGACGACCGAGCCAGCGCGTGCGGCCGGCCTTGCCGTGCGAGACGCGCGCGTGGTGCAGGTTCGAGACCTGACCGACCGTCGCGCGGCAGTCGAGGTGCACCATGCGCACTTCGCTGCTCGGCAGGCGGAGCTGCGCGTAGTTGCCGTCCTTGGCCATCAGCTGCGCCGCAGCGCCGGCCGAGCGGACCATCTGGCCACCCTTGCCGACCTTGAGCTCGATGTTGTGGATCATCGTGCCGACCGGGATGAAGCGCAGACGAAGCGCGTTGCCCGGCTGGATGTCGGCGTTCTTCGACGACACGACCGTGTCACCGAGCTTGAGGCCGTCCGGCGCGAGGATGTAGGCGATCTCGCCGTCCGCGTAGCGCAGGAGCGCGATGCGGGCCGAGCGGTTCGGATCGTACTCGAGCGAAGCGACCTTCGCCGGCACGCCGATCTTGTTGCGCTTGAAGTCGATGAGGCGATAGCGGCGCTTGTGTCCACCACCGCGGAATCGGCTCGTGATCCGGCCCTGGTTGTTGCGGCCGTCGATCGTGTTCTTGGCCTCGGTCAGCTTCCGCGCCGGCTTCTCCTTGGAGAGACCTGCGAAGTCGGGGACCTCGAACCAACGACGTCCCGCGGACGTCGGCTTGAAGTGGCGAATGGCCATGATCAGCTACCCTCTCCGAGCTCGATCGTCTCGCCGGCTTTGACCTCGACGATCGCCTTCTTCCAGTTCTGCGTCTTGGCGTGTCCGCGGCCCATGCGGCGGAGACGTCCGCGGACGATCAGCGTCTGCACGCCGACCACGGTGACGTTGAAGAGCGTCTCGACCGCGTCCTTGATCTCGTGCTTGTTGGCGTCGCGCGAGACCTCGAACTGGTACTTGTTCTGCGACTCGCGCATGGAGTTGCCCTTCTCCGTGAGGAGCAAGGGGCGCTTGATGACGTGCTCGATCTGCATGACTCAGGCCTTGCAGCGCGCTTCGAGCGCCTGCGCCGCGCTCTTGGTGAGCACGAGGTGGGGGTGGCGGAGCACGTCGTAGATGTTGACGCCTTCGGGCGGCAGCACCTGGTGGTCCGAGAGATTGCGCGCCGACAGACGCAGATTCTGGTTCGCCATCGCGTCGACGATGAGCGAGCCGCGATCGACCTTGAGCGCCTCGAGCACACCCGCGAGCGCCTTCGTCTTGATCTCCGAGAGATCGAACGAGTCGACGATCGTGAGCGCGCCTTCCTTCACCTTCAGCGAGAGCGCGCTCGTGAGCGCACCCTGACGCATCTTGCGCGTGGGACGATACGCGTAGCTGTGCGGGACGGGGCCGTGCGACTGGCCGCCACCCACGAAGTTCGGGGCCTTGCGGTCGCCGTGACGCGCGTTGCCCGTGCCCTTCTGCTTGTAGATCTTCTTGGTCGTGCCGCTGACCGCCGAGCGGTTCTTCGTCATGGCGTTGCCGGCGCGACGCGACGCGAGCTGCGACTTCACGACTTCGTACAGGAGGTCCTGGTTGACCTCGCGCCCGAAGACGTCGTCCGAGAGATTGATCTCGCCGACGCTCTCGCGCTTCAGGTTGTAGACAGGGAGTTTTGCCATGGCTCAGCTCTTGATCTCGACCTCGACACCCGCGGAGAGGTCGAGCTTCATGAGGGCTTCCAGCGTCTGCTGGTTGGGATCGAGGATGTCGAGAAGACGCTTGTGCGTGCGGATCTCGAACTGCTCACGCGACTTCTTGTCGACGTGCGGGCCGCGAAGAACGGTGAAGCGATTGATGCGCGTGGGAAGCGGGATCGGTCCCGCGACGCGCGCGCCCGAGCGCTTCGCCGTCTCCACGATCTCGAGCGTGCTCTGATCGAGCAGGCGGTGATCGTAGGCCTTGAGTCGGATACGAATCTTGGTGGTATTGGCCACGATTACTCCGTGATCTTGGTGATGACGCCGGCGCCGACGGTGCGGCCGCCTTCGCGGAT
>CAYSCF010000589.1:0-3316 GCA_964429305.1 uncultured Sandaracinaceae bacterium
TCGGGCCGCCCGCGCCTTCCTTCACGCGTGCGGCTTCGGCTCGCGCCCGGGCCAGCTCGTCCTCGAGCGCGTCGATCCGCTCCTCGAGCTTCTCGCGCTGGCTCATCAGATCGCCCTCGCGCGCTTGTCCACGCGACTCGGTTCCGAGCAGCCCGACGAGCGGCGTGACGCGCGCCGCCAGGCGCTCGAGCGCGCCGAGCTCCTCGAGCGTGAGCATCGAACGACGGCGGCCGCGCGGGACGACGATCGCGCCCTCGACCTCGCCCTGCTGCACGAGCGGCACCACCGCGAGCGCATCGAGCGACTCCAGCGACTCGGCGAGCGCGCGCAGATCCGGACGCCGCACGACGAGCGCCTCGATCGGGCCCCGCAGCACGATCTCGCCAGGCCGCGCGCCGAGGCGCTCGATCAGCGCGGGCGAGAGCGAGCGTGGCGCGACGTGCGCGAGGCCGGCAGCATCGATGTGCACCGCACGCGGCGGCTCGAGAGTGAACAAGAGCGGCTCCGCGTCCGGCAGGCGCGAGGCCTTGCGCAGCGGAGGAAGAATCGCCGCACCGATCGCATCGATGTCACGCGCACCGGCGCATTCGCGGTCGGCCGCCTCGACGGCCGCGAGCAAGCGACCGCCGTCTGGCGCGACGAGGCGCTCGACGAGCTCGCGCACGGAGATCGCGACGCCGGCGAAGATCACGGCGAGCCCGGCCGCGACGACGCCCAGCGCCGTTCGATCGACCGGCAAGAGCGGCGCGAGCAAGCCGACGACCACGCCGACGATGCCGATCGAGACGAAGCCCGCCACCACCGCGCGCGTCGCTCTCGCCGCGCCGATGGGTCGTACCTCGCCGCGGAGCGAGAGATGGCCCAGCGTGAGGCTCGCGGCTGCCGCACCGATCAGGCCGCGTGTCGCGGCGCTCTCGGGCGAGACGTCTCCGCCGAGGATCAACGCGCTCGCGACGGTGCCGAGGCCCAGCGCGACGAACGTGCCGGTGCCCGCGCCTGCGCTCGCGGCCAGCGCTTCGGGCTCGCTGCCGAGGCGCCGCCGCAGCACCCGCAAGAGCAGCGCGACGGCCAGCAGGAGCCACGCGCAGATCGCGGCCGATCGACCGACCGCTTCCCCCACCAGAACGCCACCCGGCAGCGGTCCCGCGACCGAGAGACCGCCTAGCAACGACGTGACGCCGGCCACGGCCCAGAGCGCGCGACGCAGCCCGGCGAAGCGCGACAGGCGCGTCGGCTGGTCCGGGACGTCGAAGGCGAGATCGCACGCGAGCGCGGCAGCCCAAGGCCAGGCCGCACGCGCCGAGATCTCGAGCGGGAGCGACATCGCGTGCTGCGCACTGCCGACGAGGCCGATGGCCAACGCGAATGCCATCCACGCGATCCGGCGCGCGCCCGGCAGCGCATCCTGCCGTTGGGCCAGCGCCGGAACGAGAGAGAGGAGCCCTGCGCACACGGCCAACGCCCAGCCCGCCGGATCGAGCGCAGGCGTGCTCGCCGCGAGGTTCGCGAGCAGATAGAGGACGATCGTCGGCGCGACGAGCGGCAGCATCCGCCCCTCGCTCACGTATTCCTCCGCGCCACGCCGAAGCTCACGGGAGCGGGTGTAGCAAGGCCGGCCCGGCGGGTCGAAAGCTCGTCCCCGCACATCCTCCGGGATTCGCTATCCTGCGCCGGTGCCCGCTGCGCCCGACGCTCCGAAAGCTAACGAAGGCGCAGGACTGGTCGGGCACGTCGTCGGCGGCCGCTACCAGCTCGTCCGCATGCTCGGCGCCGGCGGCATGGGCGCGGTCTACAAGGCCGCCGACCAAGTCCTGCGACGCTTCGTGGCCATCAAGATGCTGCACCCCGGCACGTCGCGGAACCCCGCCGCCGGCGACCGGTTCCAGCGCGAGGCCCGCGCGGCCGCCGCGATCGGTCACCCGAACATCATCGACATCATCGACTTCGGCGTCGATGGCGCGCGCGCTTTCATGGTCATGGAGTACCTGCGTGGGCGCTCGCTCTCGCAGCTGCTCGCGACCGAGGGCCGTCTCGGCATCGCGCGCAGCTGCTCGATCGCCGCGCACACGCTGGCCGGTCTCGCTGCGGCGCACGAGCGCGGGATCCTGCATCGCGATCTCAAGCCCGCTAACCTGATGATCATCCAGCGCTACGGCGACCGGAACTTCGTGAAGGTGTGCGACTTCGGCTTCGCGGCGCTGATGGGCCCGACCACCGCCGACGACGGCAAGACGCTCACGCCCGAGCGCACGCTGGTCGGCACGCCCGCGTACGCCGCGCCCGAGCGGCTGCGCGGCGACGATCGACGCGATCCGCGCACCGACGTCTACTCGGTGGGCGTTCTGCTCTTCGAGATGATCGCGGGCCGACGACCGTTCGATGCACCGACGTTCGCCGAGCTGGCGAAGATGGTCCGACACGAGCCACCGCCGTCGCTGCGCAAGTACCGGAGCGACGTGCCCGAGGCGCTCGACAAGGTCATGCAGCGCGCGCTCGCCAAGACGATCGAGGATCGCTGGAAGAACGCGGGCGATCTCGCCGCGGCGCTGGTGCCCTTCGGCGGGCGCAACGTCACGCTCGAGGACGACCATCCTTCGGACAGCTTCGCGTTCGAGATGCTCGAGCTCAAGGCGCGCGACTCGCGGCGACGCGGGACGCGGCCCAGCGTCGAGCTGCCCGACGAGCGTCCGAGCTCGGGCACCGGGCCGACGAACCCGACGCGCACGCTGCCGCCGCCTGCGCCCGCGCCGAAGACCGTTCCGCCGCCGCGGCGATCGATCCCGCCCGCGCCCAAGCCCGTCGTCAGCAAGCGCGACGCGGACGCGACGCAGAAGTCGTCGATCATCCCGCCGATCGAGATCGAGGTCCCGACGCCGTCGGTGGAGATCCCGATCGAGCACGATACCCAGCTGGCGACGCAGGTGCGCGGGCGGCTCGTGCTCTCGGTGCTGCGCTTCGTCGCGCGGCGCTTCGGCGAGCGCGCGCTGCGCGAGCTGCTCACGACGCTGCCCGATCATGCGCGTCGCCCTTTCGAGCTGGGAATCACCGAGGATCTCTGGATCGACGGGTTCGCGCTGCGCAGTCTCGTCGATGCGATCGACGCCAAGCTCGGCTCGGACGATCTGCACACGATCGTCGAGTGCGGCGGTGCCGCCGCCGAAGGCGCGTTCGACCTGATGCGCGCGATGGAGCCGCCGACGCCACCGGCCGAGCTCGTGCTCACCGAGATGCCGGAGGTCGCGGTGAAGCTGTTCCGCGGCGTCGAGCTCGTCATCCGGCGCGTCGGACGCGGCTACGGGCGTCTCGAGCTCATCGA
>CAYSCF010000590.1:0-3315 GCA_964429305.1 uncultured Sandaracinaceae bacterium
TGCGAGGTTCATCGTGTTGCGATCGTTGGTACCAGGCTGCTGGTCCGTGCCGATCGCCTCGCGGTGCCACGCCGTCGCGAGCTCGACGAGAACCGTTGCCGTCGCTTGGCGACATTCGGTCTGAGCTTCCGCGGGGTGGCTGGCCTGGGCGAACGCATCCATCACGTCGACCAGGCGTTGTATTTCTGTGACTTGTGCCGGTTTTGGTTGGCTCGATACCACCGCGTTGGCGACGCGGCTCTGCCAGTAACATAGCTTGTCGGAGTTGGGCTGTTCCGACATGAGCGTGTGATAGACCTGAATCGTTTCAGGCCATTGACCCGTGTCGTAGTAGAGCTCGGCTAGGCTCTCGAGCATCTCGTACGCTTGTGCGTCGTCCGTCGCATAGCGTCTGAAGAATTGGAGGGCTTGGTTCGGTCTGCCGACCCGCGAGTATGGCAAGACCAATTCGTGCCGCGACTGGCGTGCGAGGTTGGTCGCATCGCGCGAGTCCGGGTTCGCCTGCACGAACTCCAGCACGTTCACGAACTGCGTGAGCGCGCCTCGGAAGTCCTCGAGGTTGTACATGACCCACGCCTGCTTGTAGAGCGCGTAGCCGTAGACCGGGTTCGGCGTCTCGGGCGGGTACTCGAGGACCTTCGCGTAGAACTGACGCGCCGCCGACATGTCGCCGTCGTTGAAGTAGTGCTCGGCGAACGAGAGCCACGCGTGCGGGATGAAGTGCGACTGCGGGTAGCCCTTGATCAGGCGCATGTAGACCTGGAGGGCCTGATCCGAGTTGTGCATTTCCTCGAGCGCGTACGCGAGCGAGAAGAGCACCTCGTCCATGCGCGCGTAGTCGGGGTAGTCCTGGACGAGACGCGCGTACGTGCGGATCGCGTTCTGGCGCGCCTCGGTCAGGTGCGTCTCGGCGTCGTGCTGATCGCGCTGGATCTGCGCGATGCGATCGGCCTGCTGCGCGGCCTGCGCGTCGAAGAGCGGCTGGTCGAGCGAGCGCGCGTGGTTGTTCCAGTACGTCTGGAGCTCGAAGTACGTCTCCGCGAGGCGCAGGAGGTAGTCGGCGCCGCGCGGATCGCCGGCTCGCATGCGGCCGACGATGCGCTCGCTGGTCGTGATCTCCTGATTGAGCAGATCGAGCGCGCGGGCCTCGACGTGCTGCTGCAGGGCCGTGCTGCGGACGTCGATCGTGACGCTCGGTGCCGTCTGCACGGCGGCCTTGGTCTCCTCGTGCTTGGTCGCTTGCTGCAAGTGCGACGACGGCGCCGTCCCCGTGGAAGCACCGGCCCGCTGCGACGGCGGCGGAGCGCCCGACGGGCACGCGTTCGCGGTGCCCTGCGCCGCAGCGGAGATGCACGCGGTTCCCGAGGCCGACGCCCCTGGGGTCGACGCATGCGTCGCAGCTCCCGTGGTCTGCGCACCGACCAAGATCGGAAGACCGCCTCCGATCATGGAGGCGACCAGCAACATGGCGATTCGTTGACGACCCATCATGCCCACCATCTTCTTTTCCCGCGGCTGGCCCTCGCCGACGGAAGTCACTGAGAGGAAGAGAACCCTGTCGAAGGCGACCCTTGGGGTGGCCTCACGAAGAACGGGGCGGTCTCGACAGAGGCCGCCCCAGCGCGATCAACGTCCGCACCGCGATGTGACTTGCTGGCGGTAGAAGCCGAGCTCGTCGCGCCAGTACTCGCCGTCGAACGGCCACATCTGGTGCTCTTCGTCGACGTGAACCTCGAGACCACCGCTCTGCTGGAGCTCGGTCTGCTGCTGCTGCAGCTCGGCGGAGAGGCCACCGCGCTCGTACGTCGCGATCTCGAGCTCGACCGTGTCGACCTGGTTCAGGAGCTCGTTGAGATCGTCGATGAGGCGGTTGTAGCGGCCGCGCGCGAGATCGCCGGCCTGATCGATCGCGAAGCTCTTCGCGACGAAGATGTCCTGCAGGATGCGCGCGCCGAGCGGGGAGTTGCGGAACTCGGCCGGCGACTCGTTGAGGCGCGCCTCTTCTTCTTCGAGGAGACGCACGTACTCGAGGTGGCGAAGGACCGTGCGATCCGAGAGCGCCGAGGAAACGACGCCACGGATCCGCGGCGACAGCGCCGCATCGCCGTTACGGACGCTCTGCAGGAAGTCGAAGAACTGCTGGTTGTCCTGGAACTGCTCGAGCGCCTGGTTCAGCTCCTGCTGAACGGGATCGTAGCGCTCGTGGAACTGCGAGATCATCGCGCGCGCGTTCTCGATCTGACACGCCGAGAAGAAGACGACGGCCTTGAGGACGAGCGCCTCCGGGTAGTACGCGTCCTCGAAGTACGGCGAGAAGAGCGTGTGGATGTTGCCCATCGAGCGTGCGTACTCGTCGGCGAGGAAGAACGCCCAGCTCTCCTCGAAGAGAGAGTCGAGCCAGTACTCGCTGTTCTGACCCACGCGGTTCCACGCCTCGACGGCGTTGCCGAGAAGGCGGCCATCGACCTCGCGCTCACCGGTCTGCGCGTCCGTGTGGTTCGCCGCGGCGTAGTAGACGCGAGCGAGCGAGATCCAGGCGAGGTCGCGCATGCGCTGCGTGTCTTCGACACCGTTCGCGCCGTGATCGATTGCGTCGATGATCGCGCGGAACGCCGTGACGGCGGGCTGCGCGCGACGAAGGCGAACGTGCGAGATGCCCTCGAAGAAGCGCGCGTTGACGTAGTAGCGCGAGTCCTCGGCGACGTGCTGGAAGAGCTCGATCGCGCCGTCGAACTCGCCCTGGCCGTAGCGATAGCGGCCCATGAGGTAGAGCAGCTGGTTGTAGAGATCAGCGCTGTCGGGGTTGTTGAACTGCTCGAGATCTTCGACCGGGTAGCGACCGATCTTCTCGATGATGCCGGCCGGCTCCGGCAGCTGCGAGGCGAGCTGCGCGAGCCACTGGAGCGTCTGGCCGAAGTAGATGTGGCCCGTGCCCATCTGCGTGATCTCGTCGAAGATCGCGAGCGCAGACTGGTAATAGCGGAGGTGGTAGAGCGACTTGCCCAGGAAGAACTGCGCCTTCTGGACGTTGCCCGGCGCATCATCCGTCTCGCCGCCGACGACGCGCTGGAACTGCACGGACGCTTCCATGTACCGCTCTTGCTGGTACAGGCGCAGCGCGTTCGCGAGCGCTTCGGACGGTGGCCCTTCTTCCGGAGGAGCGGCAGCGCCGCCCGATCCAGTGTCTTCGACGCTGAAGACCATGTCTTGCGCGCTCGCGCTCGATGCAGCGGACAATGTGATCAGCGAGAGGAGCGCGCTCATCACCAACACAACGTGGAATGCCCTCATGGAGTCCTCAGTCGTCTCGCAGCC
>CAYSCF010000591.1:0-3313 GCA_964429305.1 uncultured Sandaracinaceae bacterium
CCGCGATGATTCAGTGTGTCTTTTTTTCAGTAGTGTGCTTTTCCTATCGCCGGGCTGGCCGCCGCCGATGACGCGGACGCGCAGGCCCTGCTCGCCCAGGCCCTCCGCCTCGCGGATTTCCTTCACCTTCGCCGCTGCCTTTTCCGTGAGCTGGATCATGTCTTCGGAGCTCCTCTCGAACAGTATAGGGTCAGACCCTCGCGACGTCATGCCCGCCAAAGCGCCCAGGACCGAACCTGGCGCCCAGCATCGCACAGAGTGACTCGAGCTTCTCGCGATCGAGCTCGTCGAACGCGGCCGGGTGGTTCGAGTCGACGTCGAGGACCGCCAGAACGCGTCCGTAGGGCGTGAGCACCGGGACGACGATCTCGCTCTTCGTGCTGCTCGCGCACGCGATGTGGCCGGGGAACGCCTCGACGTCGGGGACCAGCTGCGTCTGCCGCGTGCGCGCCGCCGCACCACAGACGCCGCGCGCGAAGTCGATGCGCAGGCATCCGTGCGTGCCCTGGTAGGGGCCGACCACCAGCAGACGATCACTCACTGCGCGATAGAAGCCCGTCCAATGGAAGTGCTCGAACGCGTGCGAGAGCTCGCACACGACGGTCGCCATCGCTGCGATCCAGTCGTCCTCACCGTCGAGCAACGAGTCGATCGCGGCGCGCGCACGATCGTATCGATCCGCCCGAGCGGCGCGGGGCGCGTCGTGGCCGATTGCAGGCTCGAACGAGATGCTCTGCTCGCTCATGTCTCTACTCTGGGGCCGGCCATGCCGGTGCGGGAGAGGATCGACGCTACGAATCGTCGCCGCAGGTAGAACGCGCGCGGCAGCGCGAGCATCGGCGCGTCGTCGTCGCCCGTCGCGCGCCATCGGCTCGCGGCGCTCCGCGCCTTCGGTCGCACCTGCATGAGCTGGCCGTGGTGCGCCGAGACGTGCTCGTGCCCGTGCGTGCGCAGGAGACCGGCGAGCTCGGTCCAGTCGCTCGCGAGCGTCGCCTCGTCGCCCTCGCTCGGCGACCAGAGGAACGCCATGCCCACGCGGCGCTGTCCGTCGCGCTCGACCGGCACGAAGAGAACGCGTGCGAGCTTGCTGCGCGGCGCCGATTCGCTCCATCCGTGATCGAGCCCGTCGCGCGGCACCATGCACACGAAGGTGCTCTCGCGCGGGCGACCGTCGGTCGCGATCGGGATCGTCTTCAGCTCGATGCCGAGGCTCGGCAGATCGGGGCCGGCGCCGCGCTGCACGAGCCCGAGCGCGCGCTCGACGAGTGAGCCCACGAAACCTTTGTGCCCCGCACGCGACGTGCGTGCATGCGTGAGCGAGAGCTCGTCGATCGTCCGACCCGCGAGCCCGTGCGCGCGAGAGAGAAGCTCGCGCTCGCTCGTGGGCTCGAGCACGTCAGTGCCCCGCGGCGTGGATCGTCTCGGCGCCCGCAGGAATGGGCCCCGACTCGAGCGGATATCCCTGCTCGGTCCACCAAGCGATGCCCTCGTCGAGGATCGCGGCGTGCGTGAAGCCGCGTCGCCGCAGCTCGTCCACGACGTGGCCCGAGGCGGCGTGAGGGCACGCGCAGTACGCGATGATCCACGTGCCGTCGTTCGGCAGATGCGAGGCGAGCTGCTCGACGTCGTAGAACGGGAAGGGCGCCGCACCGCGCACGTGCGAGCGCGACCAGTCCGACGGGGCGCGTGCGTCGAGGATGACCATGCGCGCATTGTGCTGGAGCGCCTCGTACACGTCGCGGCCCGGGACGAAGCGATCTTCGCGCGCCTCGAACGCCGGAGACGGGCCGTCGGGGTTCATCACGAGATGATCGACGTCGGGCGCTGGGCCGCCCATCGGGATCACGGGGGCGGCCGATCCCGGCGCGAGCGAGCGCACGTACGTCGTGAGATCGTCGATCGTCGCCGAGTCGAGCAGGTCGCCGTACGCGGTCATCGGCGTGCCGCGGCGCCCGTGCTCGATCGTGTAGCGAACGTATCCGATGGTCGCAGTGCGCAGGAACACCGGGTTGCGTAGCTGGGGCGCCGTGATGCCTTCGCCGCTCGCGCCGTGGCACGACGCGCAGCGCTGTCCGTACACGCTCGCGCCGAGCTCGAGCCGGCCGGAGACCGTCACGTGCGCGAGATCGATCGGAGCCTCCGTCGCCCACGAGCGCATGAAGGCGATGAGGTTCGTGACGTCTTCGTCGCCGAGCGGGCCGCCGCGCGCGCGCGCCCACGCGGACATCGGCGTGCCCGTGCGTCCCTCCTCGATCGCGACGCGCAGATACGCATCGCTCGCCGCGTCGAGGAAGTCCGGGTTCGCGAGCGCGGGCGCGTTGTCGGCGACGTAGCCCTCGCCCGTCGCTCCGTGGCAGAGCGCGCAGTACGTCGCGTAGAGCGCGCGGCCGTTCCCCGCCGCGATCGTGTCGACGGGCGGTGCTTCGGGAGCCGGCGCCGGCGGGGAGGGCTCGGCGGCGGGACTGCCGCAGGCGACGAGCGCCACGGCGAAGAGAGCGACGGAGCGCATGAGCGCGCCGAAGCTAGCACGCCGCCCCTAGACGACGCCGTCACGAGCGCTATGTTCTGTTTCGTCGTTTTTCCCAAGGGGGTGTCACGGTTTCGACGAGGGCAGTGAAACGTGAGGTTGCGTGCCGACGGACTCGGAGACGCCGTCAAAAACATCCGAGAGCGTGTAAGTGCGAACGACAGCACCTACGCTGTTGCGGCCTGAGTAAGGCTTAGCGACGGCCGTCGAAGGGAAGAGCCTGCCGGTGCTCTCCTGGAGGCGTCATTGAACTGGCTGGTCTGTCCTGTGCGGGTGCGGGAACGGACGAGAAAAAGCATCCGATGGCGGCACTGGTAGCCCGTCCGTGGGGGACCAGCGTCGCGACATAAAACGCGGACTACGCACGTAGTGGCCTGACTGGATCGCCTTCGGACCCGGGTTCGACTCCCGGCGCCTCCATCCTGAAAGAAAGAAACGACCGGCGGCCTCGGCCCGCGTGAGCGGTGCCGGGGCCGTCGTGTGTCGGGACCGCGAGCTCAATGATGGGTCGTGAGGGTCCCGGTCAGCGTGGATCGCGCCCCAGGGGCGACCGCGTGGTGATCGGGGGCGATCAAGATCGTCGGGTCTGGCGCTGCGATCACCATGTTCCCGTTGGCACCCGCCTGCTCGTAGATGCCGTACTGCAAGTACGCCGGATTGCGCGCGAGGGCCGCGCCGATGGCGTCGATGCGTGCGGCCTGGGCATCGCCCTCGGCCCGGACGCGTGCCGCGACGTCCGCGCCCGCGGCCTCGCCCTGACGCTGCGCCAGCAGGACGCGTGCCTCT
>CAYSCF010000592.1:0-3311 GCA_964429305.1 uncultured Sandaracinaceae bacterium
TTCGATGCTTCGCTCGGCGGCCGATCCGCGCTTGGTCCCGGCTCTGGCTTCGCTGGCGACCGATCGCTCGGCGGAGCTCGCGCGCGATGCCCTGCGTGCGCTCGGTCGCATCGACGATCCGCGCGTGCGTTCCGTGCTCGTGCGGGCTCTCGAGCGCAGCGCCGACCCGACGCTCCGCGCGCTCGCGGCCGGGGCGCTCGGGCTCGGCGGCGACGCGCGCGGCCTCGGATTGCTCCGCGAGATGATCGACAACGGCGATCGACAGGGCCAGCGCGCGGCGGTGGAGGGCATCGTCGAGATCGCGACGATGGAAGACGTGGAGCGCCTGACGCGTCTGCTCGCGAAGCCCGATCTCGGTCTCGTGACGCACGCCGTGCGCGCGCTCGGTCGCATCGGAGATGGACGCGCGGTCGCGCCGCTGCGCGAGCGCGCGAACCGATCGACGCCGCCCGCGCTCGCGGAAGAGATCGAGGTCGCGCTGCGATCGATCACGGCGCAGATGGAGCTGCGCGGGGAGGGCGCGCCACCTGCCGATGCGCCGATGCCGAAGGCCTCGATCGTGCGCCCGACCGATCGGGTCGGCGTCTGGACGCGCCTGCTTGCCAGCCTCGACGTGATGCTCGGTCGCCTCTGGGCGTTCCTCGGCTCGGCCGCTCGCGCGCTCGGGCGCTTCGAGTCGGCGGCGGCGCGGCGTCCCGCATGGGCACTGCCGCATGCCGCGATCGCGTTCACGCAGGTGCGTCGCGGCCGTCCGGCCCCGGCGCTCGCCGCGTTTCGTCGTGCGCTCTCGTCGGACCGCACCTACATCGAGACGCAGTCGCGCGTCGTCCGCATGCTCGCGCGCACGTTCTTGCGGCGCGCGGAGGAGATGGAGCGATCGGGCCGTCGCGACGTCGCGCTCGGGCTGCTCGAAGAAGTCGTGGCGCTCGATCTGCGTCGCGTCGAAGAGCCGGTTCGTTTCGAGATCGCGCGCCGGGCCGAGCGGCTGCGCGCCGAGGTGGCGACGTGACGACGCTGCATCTGCGAGAGCTCGCGCGTCGCGCGCTCCACGAACGGCGTCCCGATCCGGGCGGCGACGTGGAGATCGAGCGCGTCGTGATCGACGTGCGCCTGGGCGAGCGCGTCGAGCTCGTGACGCTCTCGGTGCGCGGGGATCGGCTGGTGGTGCTCGCGACGGACGGAACGGCGTCGACCTCGCCCGCCGCGCATGCGGCGCTGAGCTGGCTCGCTGCCGATCTTCCGCGCACGTCGCTCGTGCCCGAAGCGCGCGAGCGGAGCACGCGAAGCGGTGACATGACCGTCGTCGCGCCGCTGGACGTCGCGATCGCCGATCTCGCGACGGCGATCGTGCGAACCGGAACGAACGCGGGTGAGGCGCCGGCGATCCTGGACGCGCTCGCGCGCATCGGAGCGGCCTCGAGCTCGCTCGAGGTGGCGCGCTGGGTCGGACGCCTGCGCAACGCGCTCGCCGCGCGCGACGAGATCGCGGTCGCACGCCTGCTCGACGGCGCCGGCACGCTCGAAGCGAAGGACGAGCCCGAGCGTGTGGTCGATCATCTCTGGGTCGAGCTGGGGCGCGAGCTGCTGGATGGGCTGACGCCGTTCGCGATCGAGCGGCGCCACTTGCTCGACCCGAGCTCGGGAGAGGTGCTGGCCGAAGAGCGACTGCGTGATCAGGCGGCGTCGAATGGCCCGTGTCCGCGCGTCGTGAACGCGGGGCTCGCGACGCGGTCGGCGCACGGGCGCGTTCGGATCGTCCAGTACGCCGTCGCGGAGCTCGACGTCGACATGCGCGCACGCATCGATGCGCTCGCGAGCCCGTCGCTCGCCGACGCGTTCGACCGTGCCGAGAAGCGGGGCCTGCGATCTGCGGCCGTCGAGCCCGTCTCTCTGGTCCGCCTGGGCGCGCTCGCAGGCGGAAAGGTCGTGGATGGCGCCGGCGAAGCCATCCCTCTCGCGCGCCACGAGGATGCGCCGGCCGTCACGGCGCTGGCGGCTGCGCTCGCTTCTGGCGCGCCGGAGTGGCTCTTCGGGCGCTGGTGTCTCGCGGGCGACACCGCTTCCATCGTCCCTCTCTCTTGCAGCGTCTCCGGCCGAATCGTTCGGCTGAGGTAGAGAGGTTGATCCCTCTCTTGCGCACAGGGGGGCCGGCTGCTACCAACTCGGCCCTTCGAGAGGAAGTCGTCCCATGAAGAGCTCCCCGCTCGCCCAGGTCAAAGACAAGTTCAAGGACAAGGATAGCCTCGTCTCTGCCGTGCGCGCGCTCGCCACGGAAGAGCTCTGGGTCGGCCGCCTCGATGCGGATTCGGGCAAGGGAGGCAAGGGCCTCGACAACGTCTCGAACCGCAAGCTGCTCCGCCTCCACGAGGCGCTCAGCGGCCTCAAGAAGGACTTCGGCACGCGCAAGGGCGCGATCGACGCGATCCTGAAGACGGAGAAGCGCGAGAAGGACGCGGGCTTCCGCGCACGCCTCGAGTCGTATCCGACGCCGCGCCTGCTCGATCACGCGCGGGCCTCGAAGAAGCGCGCGAAGGCCGCCAGCTGAAGGCCGCCGCCAGCTGAAGGCAGAGATCGCGAGGCCGGGCTCAGGTCTGGTCCGCGATCAACTTCAGATAGGCTGGGCTGCCTTCGAGCACCGGCAGCACGAGCACCTCGGGCACCTCGTAACTGTGGTGCTCGCGCACGTGCGCCTGGATCGCGTCCACGCGATCGCGTGACGTCTTGAGGACGAGCTGCTGCTCTTCGTCGTCCTGGATCGCGCCTTCCCAGCGATAGATGCTGCGGATGGGCGTGATCGCGACGCACGCAGCCAAGCGCGCCTCGACGAGCGATCGCGCGAGCGTCGGAGCGAGCGCAGGCGGCGCCGTGATCAGCACGACCACCGCCTCGCGCACGGGCATCACGACGACACGCCCAATGCGATCACGCCTTGCCGATGGGCCGCACGTCGGAGCGCACCTCGAACACGCCGCGTTGCTTGGCCGCCGCGAGCACTTTGAGCGCTTCGCGATAGCCGCGCGTCAGCAGCTGCCGCGCGTTGCTGCGATCGATGAACGAGTACTGCCCGAGATCGGCCGACACGTTCAGGAGCGTCAGGTTCGGGTGCAGGCGATGGATGAGGTCCATGCCGCGCCGCTCCTTCTCGGAGAGGATGATGTTCGCGGTCTGCCGCACCATCGCGGGCGCCGAGCCGTGCACCAGCGAGGGCTCGTCCGCCCGCGTGACGAGCGGTCGATAGACGATCGAGATGATCACCACGTCGGCGCCCGCCTCGACCGCGAGATCGATGCTCAGCGATCGGACGAGCTCGC
>CAYSCF010000593.1:0-3293 GCA_964429305.1 uncultured Sandaracinaceae bacterium
CAGCTCACCGTCCCACTCCTCGATGTCCAGGGTTGGACCGCGTTCTTTTCAGCCTAGCAGTCGGCAGATGCCGCGACCGAACGCTTCGATGGCGTCACCCAGGACGTTCACGCGAGCGTCGTCCAGATGTGGTACGGGCTCGTCGCCGCCCACGCCGTGCGTGATGCCGCGCAACACAACCTCGACGCCGTCGTCGCATCGCGCGACAACGTGCGTGCACGTTTCGACGCGCAGGTCGCGCCGCAGCTAGAGCTCTCACGCGCTGAGGCCGAGGTGCTTCGCGCGCAGCAGACGATCTCCGAAGCCGATCTCGCCATCGTGCTCGCAGAGCGCAATCTCGAGCTCGTGAGCGGCGTGGCCCCGACGAGCCAGTCGCAGACCCTGACGGACGACCTACACGCCGAGCCCGCGATCGACGAGTTCATGACCCGCGCCCACGACGCGCCGATCGTGCGCGCGGCGGCACACGCCGTCCGCGCCGCCGAGCTCTCGATCGACGGTGCGTGGCAGGGATTGGCGCCCACGATCAGCGGGATCGGACGCGAGACGGCGACGAACGCCGCCGGCTTCAGCGCCGCCGTGCAGTACAACATCCTCGCGACCGCGACGTGGAATCTCGACTTCGGGCGCGTTGCGCAGATCGGGCTCACCCAAGACCAGCTCGCCTCGGCGCGCGCCCAGCAGGATCTCGCTGTTCAGCAGGCAGAGACCCGCGTGTTCGAGCAGTGGCATCGCGTGCAGTCGCTTCGGACCCGCGCGGCCGCCGCGCAGGGTGCGCTCGAGGCGCTGGAGCGCGCGGATCAGGACGCGCACGCGCGTTACGAAGCGGGCGCCGCGACGCAGCTCGAAGTGATCACTGCCGACCGCGATCTCCTGCAGGCGCAGGTCGCGCAGATCCAAGCCATCGCCGACCTCGGCATCGCACGCCAGACGCTCCGCATCCGCTCCGGCATGGACGAGTGATGCGCGTCAGCTGACCACGTCGGACAACACGATCAGCGCGACGACGAGCTCGGCGAGCCGCTGGCGATCGAAGGCGCCCGCGCGCAGCGGGCGCGTCAGCGTCGCGAAGACGCCCGCGACACGCGCGGCGAGATCCTTGGCTTCCGATTCCTTCTCTTCTGCGCGCTCGCGCAAGAGAACGATCGGTACGCCGGGACTGCTCGCGTGGATGCGGCGCGCGACCTCGAGGCCGCTCATCCCGCCGATGGTGTCGCTCACGACGACCACGCCGGCCGGCCACTCCGCCATCAGCGCCAGCGCGGCCTCGCCCGATCCCGTCCCCACCACCCGGGCTCCGCTGTCGGTCAGCGCGCGTGCCAGCGTGGTCTGCGTCTCGGGGTCGTCCTCGACCAGGAGCACGCTCGGCCGGAGGTCTCCGGGGCGTTTCGGGTCGGTCTGGGAATCATGGCTCATCGTGTGCTCGCTCGAACCTACGCTGAGGGGCCCCTGTTCCATTCCCGTGGCGGCCCGACGAAGGTCTCGTTGCACGAAGGTGGCCGCGCGTTTGATTCGCGCGAACGGAAGCGGCTATCTTCCGCTCGTGCGCCCGCCGCCCTTACCTCATCAGACCGGCTTGCTCGCGAGCCTCATCGAGAAGCTCCCGGCTTGGCAGTCCCAGACGGGCCGTGCCCCGCTCATGGTCTTCGACCTCGACGCGACGCTCTTCGACAACCGTCCGCGGACGCTCGAGATCCTCATGAATTATCGTGAAGAGGTCGTCGAGCAGCAGCCAGAGGTGGCCGACGCGCTCGCGAACCTCACCGCCGAGAAGGTCCACTACCTGCTCAGCGACACGCTGCGCGGCTGCGGGATCACGCGAGCGAACGTCGTCTCGGACATCACGCGCTTCTGGCACGACCGCTTCTTCACGGACGACCACTGTCAGTTCGACGCGCCGATCGAAGGCGCCGCCGAGTACGTGCGCGCGTGTCACGAGGCCGGCGCGGTCGTGGTCTACATGACGGGTCGCGACATCGCCGGGATGCTGCTCGGCACGATGTCGTCGCTGCGCGACTGCGGATTCCCCGTCGCGATCGCGGGCACCGAGGTCGTGCTCAAGCCCGACGCGACGATGCCCGACGAAGCGTTCAAGCGCAGTGCGCTCCCGACGCTCGAGCGGCTCGGCGACGTGGTCGCGTTCTTCGACAACGAGCCCGCGAACTGCAACCTCGCCAAGGCGATGTTCCCCGACGCGACGATCGTGTTGCTCGACACGCAGAAGGTGCCGTACGCGCCGGAGCTCGCCGAGGACGTGCAGCTCGTGACGGACTTCCGGGTCACCTGAGGAAGCGCGGAAGGCGGAGGAAACGATTCGGCCGCTGAGGAAGGCAGGACAGCAGGAGTGGGTGGCTCTGCTCGGAGCGGCCTGCCTCTTTCTCGTCTGTGGCTGCGGGCCCGACGCGCGGATGACGTACGCCGAAGAGACCGCGCGGCGTTCGGCCGCGGCGCTGGCCGAAGTCGAGACGTCCGGCAGCGAGGATCCGGAGCTCGCGCCGCTGCTCGAGCGCGCGCACGTGCGGCTCGCTCAGATCGAGCGCTCGATCGATCTCTGGCACGACCACGGCGGGCCGATGTCGTACCGGACGCACGCGCCGTGTCTGCGCAACGCGCTCATCGCGCTGCGAGACGCGCTGAACGCCCGAGGCCGACCCGTCCCGATCGACCTCGACGGCGCCGACGCGATGCTCGCCGAGGTCGCCTCGCACGAGTGCGCGCCCTGAAACGACGAACGGCCACCCTCTCGGATGGCCGTCGTCGCGTTCCTCGAGCCGCGCTCAGCTCTTGTAGATCGCCATCACGTCGCCGAGGAGCTTCTTCGCGTCGGCCTCGGGGCGCTGGAACGCGTTGCGGCCCATGATCGATCCGAAGCCGCCGCCCTTGTGGATGCCCTGGATCTCGGCGAGCACGTCCGCGGTGCTCTTGGCCTCACCGCCCGAGAAGATCACGATGCGGCGGCCGTCGAAGCACGCCTTCACCACGTGGCGGATGCGCTGCTCCATCGTCTCGCGCGGGATGTTCTCGTACGCCTTCTTCGTGTCCTTGTCGGTGCGCTCGAGGTGCGACGTCGGCGGCTTGACCTTGATGACGTGCGCGCCGAGCTGACAGGCGATGTGCGCGCTGTACGCGATCACGTCGAGCGCCGTCTCGCCCTCTTTGCTCATGCTGCCGCGCGCGTAGCTCCAGAGCACCGTCGGCAGGCCCGACTCGCGCGCCTCCACGATGAGGTCGCGGATCTGCTGGTACGTCGTGTTGCGCGCCGGGCTGCCGGGATAGATCGTGAAGCCGATCGC